>PMLB01000102.1:33761-39642 GCA_003158735.1 Myxococcales bacterium
CGCAATTTCACTCGGTCCGGCAACCCGTTCGGTGCTCTCGCGCCTGGTTTGTGACAAACTGGCCCCCCTATGGCGCCGGAAGAAAAGCTGTATCACCAGTTGCACGCGCTCTCGATGAACATGTGGTGGGCCTGGAACCCGTCCGTCATCAAGCTGTTCCGCGACGTCGATCCGGAGGGTTTTCGTGCTTCCAAGCACAACCCGCTCAGGGTGGTGAAGAGCCTGAGCCCGGAGCGGGTCAGCGAGCTGGCCCAGGACGCGGCCTTTCGCGCGCGCGCCGACCGCGTGTACCGCGAGTTCCACGCCTATGTATCGCCCAACGCGCACACCTGGGCTCAGACCGAGGCGGCGCCCTTGCGCGTGCGTCCGGTGGCCTACCTGTCGGCCGAGTTCGGCATACACGAATCACTGCCCATCTACAGCGGCGGTCTGGGGGTGTTGGCCGGCGATCATGTCAAGACGGCATCTGACCTGGGCCTGGCCCTGGTGGCGGTGGGCCTCTTCTACCGGCAGTCGTATTTCCGCCAACAGATCGATGCCGATGGCTGGCAGCATGCGCAGTACGAGAACGCGCCGGAAGAGTACCTGGCGGCCACGCGCAAGCAGGACCGGGAGGGCAAGCCGCTGGTCATCGAGGTGCCGCTCGGCCGCGAGCGCCTCTACGCGCAGGTATGGCAGGTCAACGTGGGACGCAACCAGCTCTTGCTGCTCGACACCGACGTGGACGGCAATTCCGAGGAGAACCGCAAGCTGGCCGCGCGGCTGTACTTCGGCGACCGGGGCGTGCGCATCCGGCAAGAGCTTCTGCTGGGCGTGGGCGGTATTCGCGCCCTGCGCGCCGCGGGCATCGATTGGAGCGGGCTTCACCTCAACGAGGGCCACAGCGCCTTCGCCACGCTTGAGTACGCCCGCCTGCGTATGGAAGAGACCGGCGCGGATTTCTGGACCGTGGCCCAGGACGTGGCGCAGTCGACGGTGTTCACCACGCACACGCCGGTCGACGCGGGCCACGATCGCTTCCCGCCCCAGTTGGTCGAGGAGTACCTCGAACCGTTGCGCCTGTCGCTGCGCCTATCGAAAGAGGAGTTCATGGGACTGGGCCGCGTGCGACCGCAGGATGCGCACGAGGCTTTGTGCATGACCGTGCTGGCCTTCAAGATGTCGCGCTACGCGAACGGAGTGTCGTGCTTGCACGGCCGGGTGAGCCGGCGCGCCTGGCAAGCGCTCTGGCCGCACCACCGCGAAGACGAGGTGCCGGTGGGCCACATCACCAACGGCGTGCACGTGCGTACCTGGCTGGCGCCCGCCATGCAGGAACTGTACAGCCGCCACGTCGGCCCCGACTGGGCCGACAACCTGCACGACCCCAAGATGTGGGCTCGCATCGACAGCGTGTACGACGCCGAGCTATGGGAGACCCATCGCACGCTGAAGGCCACTCTGGTCAATTTCGCCCGGCGCGAGGCGGAAGCCCAGCGCAGGCGCAACAATCACAGCGAGGAGCTGATCGAGGCCGCCAAGACGACCCTTGATGCCGATGTGCTGACCATCGGTTTTGCCCGCCGCTTTGCCACCTACAAGCGGGGGAATCTGCTGTTCACCGACATGGAGCGCCTGCGGCGCCTGCTGCTGGATCCCAATCGACCGGTGCAGCTCATTTTCGCGGGCAAGGCGCATCCCGACGACCAGCCCGGCAAGGAACTCTTGCGCAAGGTGTACCAGGCTAGTCTGCTGCCGGACTTGCGCTCGCGCATCGTCTTCGTCGAGGACTACGACATCAACGTGGCTCGCCATCTGGTGCAGGGCGTGGACGTGTGGCTCAATACCCCGCGCCGGCCGCAGGAAGCGAGCGGCACCAGCGGTCAGAAAGTCTTGCTCAACGGCGGCCTCAATCTCTCCGTGCTCGACGGCTGGTGGGCCGAGGCCTACGACGGCTTGAATGGTTTCGCCATCGGCAACGGCGTGTGCCATGTGTCGGTGGCCGAACAGGACAGGCGCGACGCCGAGTCGCTGTACCATGTCCTGGAGACCGAAGTTGTGCCTTGCTACTACAACCAGGACGAGCACGGCGTGCCGCACGACTGGGTCGCGCGTATCAAGCGCGCCATCCGCACCCTGGGCTGGCGCTTCAACACCGACCGCATGGTGCGGGACTACGTGCGCGAGTGCTATCTGCCGTCGGCCGGCGTGAATAGCTGCGCGATGCCTAAGTAAAGCACCGGGGCCGGAGGCCGGAAGCCGAGGCCGGTCGCCGGAACCGGAACCGGTAGTCGGGGGCGGCGAGGACGCGCGCGAAGCGCCGGGGGCAAGCGGGCGGCGTTCGGGAGCCATAGGTGCTAACCACAGTTTCCCGCATGTTTGGCCCGGATTTCACCACAGAGGGCACAGAGATCACAGAGACGGACCGGTAGGAAAGAAGGGTTCGGACTCGGATCCGGAACCCTTTCCTTCCGGCCTCTGTGGCCTCTGTGCTCTCTGTGGTGAAACTCCGGAGCGTGCCAGCGGCCGTCAAGTCCCGAGAGAGTCGTGGTTAGCACCTATGTGTGAGGAGGGACGGATCGCGTGCCGCGTGCGGCCCACGGCACTCCGACCGCTCACGCCGCCTTGGACGTCTGATGCGCAGGATCTTCGTCCGTCCAAGCGTCGCGCCTGAGCTGGCGCTCAAGCTTTCGCAAGGCAGTGAGTTCGATCTGGCGCACCCGCTCGCGGGTGAGCGCGAAGCGCGCGGCGATTTCTTCCAGGGTCATGCCCCCCTGTTCAGCGGCTTCCAAGGCGCAAGCCTCGCGCAAAATTGGCGCATTGGCGTGGGCCGGTTTGGCACCGCGGGTGTCACGCGTTTCTGCCGTCAAATTGAAACGGCAAATGGCGTACGGGCAGGGGCCCGGCAATCGGCGGCACGCGCCGTGCGTACTCTCGAAGATGTTGAGGCGGGAAGCATCTGCCATGTCAGCTCTCTCGGTTAGGGGTGGCTCGCCGCGATCATCCGTTCCTTGACATTTCAACTCGGCACCCCGGCCCCAGAACTTTAGGCGTGGTCCGAAGGGATTAGCCCCAAGAAGTAAGATGCCGGTGGGCGCTACTTTGAAACAGGTGCGCCGGATGCCGCGTCGGTCGTCTTTTCAGGCAGTTGGATCCGGATATGCGTCCGACGTGCAAATATGAACAGGGCCACCAGCCCTACAATGACCGCGTACCAAAGCGTGCACAGTCGCGTGACGAAGGTGGCGGCTGCGGCCACACTGCGGCCGGTTCCCGTGCCCAGTTGTCCAAGCAAGGCGAGCATGCCGGCCTCGGTCACACCCAGACCGCCGGGCAGAAACGAGAGGGCACCGGCTACGGTCATGGACGCGTAGATGAAAGTGCCGGCCTGCATGCCAACGGCGGCGCCGGGAAAGCCGCGAACCACGACCCAGAAGGCAACACACTCGAAGTACCAGCTCAGAGTGGAGAGCAGCACCGCGATCACCAAGGGGCCGGGCCGCAGCAGCGCAGCGGTGGCCTGGTAGGCCTCGTGCAGTTTGTCGGAAAAAGCGCGCACGCCAGGCAGGCGGCTGAACAGTCTCAGGAAAAACAGGGCGATGGACTCGACCGAGAGCACCACCAGTCCCAGGCCGATCACCACGGCTCCGGTGGCCAGAAAGCGCCGGTCCACGTGAAAGGTGAACACGCCGACGCAGGCGAGCAGCAGCAGGCCGACCAAATCGGTGAAGCGCTCGGCTATGACGATGGGGGCGGTGCGCGCGGCCGGGATGCCGTGCGATTCGCGCAAAAGCAGCGCCTTGACCGCCTCGCCCAGCTTGCCCGGGGTGACAGTGAGGGAAAATCCGGCCAGAAAGATGAGGAAGCTGTGCCCGGCCGTCACTTGCCGCAGGCCCAGAACCTTCAGGTAGTAATGCCAGCGCGCGAAGCGCACTCCGTAGTTGAGCGAAGCCAGCGCGATTGCGATCAACGCCACCGTCCAGTTGAAGGTGGCGAGCGCGTGCCCGACGCTCCTGGCCCCGGCCCAGACCGAGAAGCCAACGTAAATGGCCACGCCAGCGGCCACTCCCAGGGTCACGCGCCAAATCAGCTTCTTCATGCGGCGCCCCCGGAAGAATGCTTTTTCTCACAGAGGGCACAGAGAAGGCAGAGGAAGAAGGGAAGAACTGGGGGCTGAAACTCTTGCCTCTTCATTCCTTCCGACCTCTGTGACCTCTGTGCTCTCTGTGGTGAAAAGAGCTAACTAACCTTCCAAGCCCTGGTCGCGCGCCTTTTCGACGCGCTTGCGCTCGTTGTGGTCAAGGATGCGCTTGCGCAGTCGAATGCTCTTGGGCGTGACCTCGACCAGCTCGTCTTCATTGATGAGCTCAAGCGCAGCTTCCAGGGTGAGACTGAGCGGCGGCGTGAGGAAAAGCTTCTCGTCCGCGGCGGTGGTGCGGATGTTGGTCAGTTTCTTGGCCTTGGACGGGTTGACGACGATGTCATTGCCACGCGCGTGCAGACCCACGATCTGGCCGCCGTACACAGGCACACCCGGCGGCAGCAGCAGGGCGCCGCGTTCCTGCAGGTAGAACAGGGCGTAGGTGTTGGTTTGGCCGGGGTCTTGCGCGATGAGCACGCCGTTGGTGCGACCCTTGAACGTTCCCGCGTAGGGGCCGTAGTGGGTGAAGTTGTGGTTGAGAATGCCTGTACCGCGCGTGTCGGTGAGGAACTGCGAGCGGTAGCCGATGAGTCCGCGCGACGGGATGACATATTCCAGACGCATGCGGCCTTCGCCCGCCGGCCCCATCTCCTGCATGCGGCCCCCGCGCCGGCCCAGTTCCTCGATGACCGGACCGTTGTAGGCCTCGTCAAGATCGATGACCAACTCCTCGTAGGGCTCGAGTTTCTCTCCGTTCGGCCCCTCTTTGAAGATGACCTGGGGCTGCGAGACCATCAGCTCGTAGCCTTCGCGGCGCATGGTTTCGATCAACACCGACAGGTGAAGCTCGCCGCGGCCTAGAACCTCGAAGGTGTCGGGCGAGTCGGTCTCCAGCACACGCAGCGCGACGTTGGCCTTCAACTCCTTGAACAGCCGCTCGCGGATATTGCGCGAGGTGACGAACTTGCCCTCGTGGCCGCAGAAGGGACCGTTGTTCGACATGAACTGCATCTTCACCGTCGGCTCTTCGATCTCGAGCAGAGGCAGCACGACCGGGCGGGCGATCTCGGTGATGGTCTCGCCCACGGTCAAATCCTGCATGCCGGTGATGGCGCAGATGTCGCCCGCCACGGCTTCTTGAAGCTCGAAGCGCTTGAGCGACTGGTAGCCCAAGATCTTGGCCACGCGGAATTCTTCGCGGCTGCCGTCGCGGTGTACGCATAGGGCGCGTTCGCCCTGATGGATGCGGCCTGAGAGCATGCGGCCGATGGCCACGTAGCCGAGATAATCGTCATAGTCGAGCGTGGCCACATGCATGGCCAGGGGCGCGTCCATGTTGGCCAGCGGCGGGGGTGCGGCCTGCACTACCAAGTCGAGCATGGGTGACAGATCCTTGCGCTCGTCCTTGAGATCCCTCACCGCGTAGCCCTCGCGCCCCGAGGCGTAGACCACCGGGAAATCGAGCTGCTCTTCGCTGGCCCCGAGTGCGCAGAAAAGGTCGAAGGTGTCATTGACCGCGCCATCAGGATCGCAGCCAGCCCGATCGATCTTGTTGACCACCAGGATGGGCCGCAAGCCCAGGGCCAGCGCCTTGCGCGTGACGAAACGGGTTTGCGGCATGGGGCCTTCGAAGGCATCCACCAGCAACAGAACCGAATCGACCATCTTGAGCACGCGCTCCACCTCGCCGCCGAAGTCGGCGTGGCCGGGCGAATCCACGATGTTGATGCGCGTGCCCTTCCAGGTGATAGCGGAGAATTT
>PMLB01000103.1 GCA_003158735.1 Myxococcales bacterium
CACGCCCGAATACATGGCTCCCGAGCAGGCCGCGGGTCATCCCGCCGATCCGCGCTCCGATATCTACGCGGTGGGCTCGATCCTCTACGAGATGTTGACCGGCGTGCCCCCCTATGACGGCGACAACGTCATGGAGATCTTGCACAAGAAGGCCAACCAGCCGCCGCAACCCATCCTCGAGCTGAGACCCGATGTGCCCGCACCGGTGGTGGCCCTGGTGGAAAAAGCCATGGCCCGCAATCCGGGCGAGCGGCCGCAGAGCATGGCCGAGTTGGCGCGCGAAATCCACGAGGTCGAGATGGTCCTGTCGGTGACGCCGGCGCCGATGCTGGTTGCCTCCCCGCGGATCCCGGGCGCGCGCTATGACGAATCATCGGCCTACCGAGCCCTGACTGTCTCGGGCCGCCTGCGAGCCCTGGTCCGATCCTGGCGTTGGCTGTTGCTGGGCACAGCTGTTCTCGCGGCGCTGTCCTCGGTCCTGCTGGCAAGAGGATGTATGCAGTCGCCGGTACCGGCCGCCGACGCGGGCCGGGCCGGGTCGGCGACTGTCCCGGTGCCGGCCGTGACCGGTCAGGCGGAAGAGGCCCCGGACGCGCAAATCCCGTCGGATGCCGAAGAGTCCGACGCGGGAGAATCCCAGGCCAGCGCTGAGTCAGCCCCCAGCGAGGAGAATCCCAAGCGCCAGGCCAGCCCACGCGCCAGAGCTGCCCGCAACGTGGTCAGCGCTGCCCAGGAGAAAGACCGCAAGCTCTTGCAAGACGCTCGCGATTTCCTGCGGGCGCAGCGTTTCGACGAGGCCCAAGCGGCCTTCGAGCAGTTGGTCCACTCGGACAAGAACCGCGGGTTCGCCCTGGTGGGGTTAGCCAAGATCGCGTTTCAGAAGCACGACTACCAGGAGGCTGTCAATCGGGCGCGCGAAGGCGCACGCGCGGGTGGCGGGGCCGAGGCCCGCGTGGTGCTGGGCGACGCCTACTTCCGCCTGGAGAAGTTCTCGGAGGCGCGCAAGGCCTACGAGGAGGCGCTCAAGCTGGACGCCGAAAACCGGACTGCGCGGCAGAATCTGGATCTGATCCAGCGCCGGGGAAACTAGATGACCTTCGCGCCATGAGTGCGTTTCCGCTCCACTTCGGCAAGTACCTGCTGCTGCGCCCGCTGGCCAAGGGTGGGATGGGCGAAATCTACATGGCGGGCCTGGGCCAGATCGGCGGCTTTGAAAAGCTCTGCGTGATCAAGAAGGTCCTGGCGGAAAAGGCCGACCCCAGCAAGGCCAAGCGCTTTCTCGACGAGGCCAAGGTGGTGCTGCGCCTCAGTCACTCGGCGCTGGTCAATACCTTCGATGCTGGCGAGGTGGAGGGCGAATTCTACATCGCCATGGAGATGGTCGAGGGCAAGGACCTGCGCGAGGTATGGAACCAATGCGTGCGCCAGCGGCAACGCATCCCCATCGAGGTCGCGTTGCACGTGGCGCGCGAGGTGGCGCGCGTGCTCGCCTACGTGCACGGCTACGGCGATCTCAAGTTGGTCCACCGGGACATTGCGCCGCCCAACATCTTGCTCGGCTACAACGGCGACGTGAAACTCACCGACTTCGGGCTGGCCCGCAGCGCGCTCAAAGAGGAGAAGACCCAGCCCGGGGTGGTGTTTGGCCGCGCCGCCTACCTGGCACCCGAGCAAGCCCGAGGCGAGGAGGCCGACGGGCGCACCGACGTGTACACCCTGGCCATCGTGCTGTGGGAGCTTCTCACCGGACAGCAGTACTTGCCCATCTCGGGCCTGGATCCGTCGGCCGGCCTGGCGCTGGTCCGTCACCCCAAGCCCACCCCGCCCTCGATACGCGCCCCGTGGATCGCACCCGAACTGGACCGGGTCGTGCTGCGCGCCCTGGCCCCTGACCGCCAGCAGCGCTTTCAGAGCGCCGAGGAGTTTCGCCTGGCCCTGTCGGACGTTATCGCCAAGGTGGCGCCGCGGACCGATCCGGCCCGCGTGGTCGAGCTGATGCAGGCAGTTTTCCAGGACGTCATCAACAAGGAGCGCGCCGAGCGTGAGCATCTTCTCAAGGACGTCATCCCGGCCTTCCGGGCGTCATCGTCCGCGCCGCCCGCACGCGAAAGGCCCACGCAGCCCTCAGTCGCACACGATAAGCCTCGCAGCGCGTCTCAGTCAAACCGTACCCCTGCGAGGACCGTGCACGCCACGCCCAAACCGCCCGGCCCCAGGGAAGAAAACCACGACGGCAGCGACGGCATGCGCCTGCCCGGTGTGACCCCCGTTCCGGTTGCGGTCGACGGCCGCGCTGCCCACCGCGAGGCCGCCCTGCGCGTACTGGCCGAGTTGGCCGCCGAGGACGCGGCACCGACCCCGTCGCCAGTGCAAGCGCGGAAGTAGGATGGGGGGTTCCTGTGCGAGCGGATCGCCCCCACCCGCCCAACCTCGGTGTATCAGTCAGCGAGAGGCGAACAGGGCTACCCTTCCACCCGCCTGTCATCTAGATTCCCCTGCATCATGCACGCCATCGCCATCTGTGGAAGCCCGCGCAAACAAGGCAACACCGAGACACTGCTGCAGCGTTGTCTCGATCGACTGGAGGATCGGGGCGTGCAAGGCGAACTGGTGCCCTTGCGGGACAAGACCATCAAAGGCTGCCGCGCGTGTGCCACCTGCAACCGCCTCAAGGACAAGACCTGCAACCAAAAGGATGACGACTTCCATCCCGTGTTCGAGAAGATGCAGCAGGCGGACATCATCATCGTCGGCTCGCCGGTCTACTTCGGCTCCGCCACGCCCGAAATGGTGGCGCTGCTCGATCGCGCGGGCTACGTGTCGCGCGCCAACGGCGGTCTCTTCTCGCGCAAAATAGGCGGCCCGTTGGCCGTGGCCCGACGGGCGGGGCACAACTTCACCTTCGCGCAACTCCTCATGTGGTTCATGATCAACGACATGGTGGTGCCGGGCTCGTCGTACTGGAACGTGGCCCTGGCGCGCGAGGCGGGAGACGTGGTCCATGACAACGAGGCCCTGGCCACCATCGAACGATTCGCCGACAACCTGGCTTGGCTGGCGGGACGTCTGGCCTAGCTCCGTCCGAACCCCTTCTTCCCTTCCGACCTCGGTGTTCTGCTCTCTGTGGAGAAAAAAACTAACCAGTGCGGCCTACTTCACCAGGCTTCCGCCTGCGCAGGCCCTCGCTTCACTGCACCACAAGAGCCAAAGCGCAAACACGCACAGAAGCGCGTTGTACTCCCAAATGATCGGCCAGAACTGCGAGCGGGGCACGAGCGCCTTGGGAAGCGGTGATGTCGTCGATAGGCAAAGCAAGAGTGTCCCCATGAGCAAGGTTCCCCGCTTGGCCCGCGCCAGTAGCCAGACAGCCACGGGAACGACCAGCACGAAGCCGTAGCTCTTGAGTCTGGGAATGATGAGCAGGTAGCTGAGCAAAGCCCCGGAAAGCAGGAACCAAGGGGCTTTCTCCCAGGTCGCTCTCTTGCGCAGGTAAATGGACCAGAAGCCAAAGACCCCAAGAATGCAGGTGGCCATCACGAGGTAGAGGACCAGCGGAACCCATGGTCGCAAGGCCGAGCCCGCAATGTCGCGCAACAGAGCCAGCGAGGAAGGAGCCGCATGGCCGCGTTCGTCGAGGGCACTGGCCATACTGAAAAATCTGGCGGTTCGGGCTGGCGACACAACCAGCGAAATCCCCTGAATTGCCAGGAAGGCTCCGAGCGAAACCAACAGGGGCCGGATCGCTTTGCGCCCTTCGAAGAGCAGCAGCAAGACCAGCACCATGGGCAGGAGCTTGGGCGCCGCTGCCACGGGGATCAACACCGCAAACAGCATGCGACGACCAGTCAGAAGGGCCGCAATCCCCAGCCAAACCAGCAGCTGTTCAAAGCAAGTCACGTTGCCGGCGTAGAGATCCGAGAAAATCGTGGCGGAGAATCCCAACAAGACCACGACCAGCAAGATCAATGTCTCGCGCGAGTTGCGACAGAAGCAGCCCCAAATCAGCAGGAGTCCCGCCAGCGACGCCAGTTTCGCAGCCAAGTACACGGCCTTCGCGGCGGCCAGCGAGAGACTGGCGAACGGTGCGAACACGGTCAGGAACAAGGGCGGGTAGACAAATGGCAACGGCATGGGCTTGCCCGCAACCTTGGTCAGTGACTGCGTGCTGTAGGGATCCAGTCCCGCGCGCAGGGCTCGCGCTGCATAGTAGTAGACTTCAAAATCCCATTGCGACGCGATGACCTTCCAAGATGCGACCACACAGAGCAGCAGCGCCAGCGCAACCGGCCACCACTTTGCGGCTGGCGCGAGCGACGGGACACGTACTGTGCGGGGGCGCGGAGCCTCTTCTTCCAATGTGGTCATGACCTGTGCCGCCTCCAGGCACGATGTCACGGTCGTCCCCCCCACCGCAAGCGCAGAGCGATCCCCGTAATCCCGCGGCAAGCGCA
>PMLB01000052.1:0-9867 GCA_003158735.1 Myxococcales bacterium
GCGCGTGCGAAACCAGGCGACCCGGGAGATTGAAGACGGCGAAGCGCAGCCGTTTGGGCCTGGCATCCTCGAAGGGCGGCGGCAGATCCAGCACCTTCATCGCCGACAGCAGGTTGTAGGTCACAAGGCACAGCCTGAACCAGGCGGCGTTGGCGCCGAAGGCCGCACAGGGCAACACACCACCGCCCAATTCGTTCTTGACCACATCGTGGACGACCTCAATGCACCCGGCCTTCCGGTAGTGCCATCGGACGAGTGCCGACGTGCTTGTGATCGATGTCTCGGGCATCGTGACCCGTGGATACCGCCCCGGCGAGCGCATGAACCACGCCCGGTTTATGCTCCGCTTCGCACCATCCTACGCCATCGTCTACGGCGACCAGAAGACTGCCAGCTTGACCCCGACGCTGCGCTACCATTGTCTCGCCTACTTCCCCAAACAGGGCTTTGAGGACTTCTCGCTTCTGGCCCAGCGTCCAGCGCGGCCGCGTTAGCCATTGGACTACTTCGCTGAATCGGCTCGCTTCGCGGCCATGCGCCGCCTGATGATGGCCCCCAGGTCAGGCGCGCTTGCTTCTTCAACGATCCTGCTGGGCCCGCGCGATCTGCGTACCCAGCACATGCTGGGCCACGGCGTTCTCCTCGGTGCAGACCTGCGTTTCCCCATGGCCTGGTTCACGAAGAGGGATCAGCCGCAGAACGGACGCTAGGGCGATGACCACGTACCGGCGCCCACGTCGAGACTCCAGGTGGCCAGGTAGGTCGGCAGCAATTCCTTCGATGGATCGGAGAAGACCAAGGGCTGGAAGACAAACGTCGTCAAGGAGTTGTCCGCACCCGCGCCACTGGTGGCTCCGCAGTTATCCCAGTGATCGCCCCAGTACACATAGACCGTCCCCTTGCTTCCCACCACAGGCTGAACCCAGGTGGTCTGCGACAGCCAGGTCCTCTGCAAGGAGATGTCGTTGCTGGTGTCGGTCACGGGCGCCAGAAATCCTTGGTAAGTCCACGGCCCTGTCATGGCCGGCGCAGTGGAGTAGAAGTTGTTGTTGCACCGCCAGCCCGTCTTGTACGACGCGATCCAATAGTAGGTGCTGCCAACCCTGAACACAGTCGGCGCTTCTCCGCCGCCAGAGGTTCCATTGACAGCTGAATACTGTTTGCCCGATACCCAGCTGTGGCAGTCATCGGCCAGGGGATAGACCCAGCCGCTCTCGGTGATGAAATAGGCACCCGTGTCGTCGGCGTAGGCACTCATGTCACTGTGCGAGGCACTCTGTCCGCTCGCGTTCTTGAGGATCCCCTTGTAGCTATACTGGCCGTTGACCGTGGCCGAGGTCGCGTAGACGACTTCCCTGTCCTGCTCAAAGGTAACATCGTCGGACGCACGGGCGGTGAGAATGAATTCCCCGGTCTTGGGACACTTGATGATATGCGGCCTATCGCAATTGCGGTTGGGCCCCAGCTCACCGCTGGGCTGCTGGGGGAAAACGATCCCTTCGTTCTTCCAATTCGCCAGATCTTTGGATGAATACATCGAAACGCCATTGAAGTCGTTGGGCGTCTTGCCTGGGGGAAAATACAAGCCGTGCATATAGAAAGTGTCGCACACCTGGATGATGCCGCCGCCGTGGGTATTGACGGAATTGCCGTCGGTATCCTTGAAGGCAATTCCCGTGGCCAGCGGGCCATTGAAGACCGCCGCAGGACCTGATCCCGCCGCAGCGCCGCAGCTACTGGTTCCGCTAGAGCCTCCCGCCGCACTGGACCCGGCGCGGCCGCCAGAACCGCCCGCCGCGCTGGAGCCTCCCTTGGCCGTCGCCCCGCCGGAGCTGCTGGTTACGCTGGAGCCGGCCGTCGTGCTCTTGCCCGCCGTGCCGCCGGAGCCAGACGTCCCGCCGGAGGTCACGCTTCCGCCCGAGCCACCCAACCCGACGGTGCTGCCGCCCGAGCCCACCGTACCGCCCAGAGGGCTTCCGCCTGATCCGGGTGGGCTGCTGACGTCTCCCGTCGTGCCGCCAAGATTGCTTCCTCCGGATCCGGTTACGCTGCCGGCTGAACCTGTCGTGCCGCCAGCGACGCCCGTCGTGCCGCCGAGGCTGGTTCCGCCAATGCCCAAGCTACCCCCGCCCGTCGATTGTCCCCCTGCTTGCTGAGTCTCGCCTGATCCGCTGATAGTCTGCGCGGAGTCTCCCGTGCCGCCCTTGCCAGGATTACTTCCTCCTGCGTCGACCACGGAACGGCCCGCACCAGACGAGCAACCCAGAACTATCGTCGCAAGAAGCATTGCGAGACATTCAGTTCGCTTCATCAAGTTGCTTCTCCACTTAGGAGTTGATCACAGATACCAAGCAAGGGATCTTGGGGCTCGGCGCACGCAAATGCAACCCGCGCCATTAGTCTGGAGTGGGGAGGCCCCGGCGGGTGCGCGCGCCCGTGGGGCGACCGCTCGTAGGGGCGCCTGCGGTCGCCCACACGGCCTTGCCGTGATTCGCTGCTGCGCCTATGGCGGGCTAGGCCACGCCGATCAGGCTGCCGGCCCGCAAGTTCTTCTGTACGGTGCCTGGGTCCGCCGGCAGCAGCAGGCGTGCGTCAGGCGGTCCTTCGATTGCGGGAACCAGCGACTCGTTGGCGTTCTTCGTCCACAAGCCACTGGGCGTGTAGAGCGGCACCCGATTCTCCACCCGGCAGGAGTGCCTCCAGGCAAAGCTGCTGGCCAGGAAGATGACGGGATGGTGCCGGTTCGTCCAAATACGGCGAAAGATCTTCGGCGTGCTGTAGAAGTTCACGCCCATGCGACGCGTGCCCACCTGCAATTGCTCAGGGGTCATCAACTTGGGCACAAACACGGCGGTCGCTCCGTCGTATTTCGACCAGTCATAGCTGGTAATGCGCGACTGAGAATGCAAGGCCTCGAACAACTTGGTGCCCGGAAATGGCGTCAGCGCAGAGAAGGATCCGTAGCCCACGCGATGGTGGTTGAGGAACTTCAGCGTTCGATCAAAGACCTCAGGATCGTCGTCATCAAACCCGAAGATTACGCCGGCCATGAGGACGACACCGTGGTCGTGCAGGACACCGATGCTCGCACCGATCTCTTCGGGCGTGCTCGCCTTGTTCTTGGCCAAAGAGCCAGTGGCCCGCAGGTTGGACGCGGTCAGCGACTCGATGCCGACGAAGAGGGCAATGCAACCGCTCTCAACCGCGAGTTTTAGCAAGTCGCGGTTGCCTGCGGCCAAATGCAACGAAGCCTGCCCGATCCAGATGAGATTCAGCTTCTTGAGCTCGGTGAACAGAGCACGGCAGTACGACTCGTTGGAGAAGATATTGTCGTCGAGAAAAAACAGGAAGCGCCTTCCCAGCGTCTTGATCTCTGCGATGACGTTCTCCACGGGACGGAAGCGATACTTGCGTCCGGTGAACAACGTGGCCGAGCAGAAGGAGCAATCATACGGGCAACCCCGCGCCGCCTGCACCGAGCCGATGGAAAAAGACGACCGTTTGGGGAAGAGATCGCGCCGCAAAGGTGGAAGCTGGGTGAGGTCCGCGTATTCCCGACCGCGATAGATGCCGCGCAGGTGACCGGATGCCACGTCGGAAAGTACCTGCGACCAGACGTGCTCGGCCTCGCCCACCACCACGGCGTCGGCGTGCAGCAGGGCCTCATTGGGCAGCACCGAGGGATGAATTCCGCCCAGCACCACCGTCTTGCCAGCCGCGCGGTATCCGTCCGCGATCTGGTAGGCGCGGCGGGCCTGGATGGTCATGGCGGTGATGCCGACCAAATCGACACCGGGGTCGTTGAAACGAATGTCGTCTCCCAGATGCTCTTGCACAATCGAGACGTCATGGGTCGGCGGCGTGAGCGCCGCCAAGAGCTGAAGTGCAGCGCTCTCGACCTTTCGTCCACTCAGCCCGACACGAGGATTTGGATCCGGATAGATGAGTTGGATTTTCACTTTGCGTACACAATCACCCGCGACCGCCGGTGTGGAACGTGGGAGCTGCGAAGCTCGACATTTTGCAGTCTTGCCTGCGCAAATGCAACCGTCACGAGTTCCCCTTTGCGCCCGATCGCCTCGGGGGCCGGCGTCATATGGGCCCTGACGCAATCTCCACCTGCCTCCGCACCTGCCGACCTCGCCCTACTCTTGCAGACACGCCAGAGACATCCACGTGGCGTTGCACGCAACAATCGTCCCGAACATGTTGAAGAATGAGTTTGCCGTGCTGTCGCCAGCCGCGCCGGCTTCTCCCTTGGCTGTCGCCGAACTCGAGGTCCAGTTGGCGCAGTTGGTGGCGTCTGCCCCCGTATTCGCCGGCCTGGCTGCGCCGCTCCACACGCCCATGTTCCCGAAGTAGGCGAAACCATCGGCAGTCACATTGGGCGGCACATCGAGCAAGCTGGCCGAGAAGAAAGCATCCGCGGTTGACGCCAGAGGGATCCCGTCAGGGCGAATCCAGGGCAGGCCACTCGAGCTGAACCTCGAGGCCGCGCTGGCCCCAGTCGGCGCCAACAGCGCCATGTACGTGCCGGGCAGTCGCGCGGCGCCGGCCTCGCTCTGGCAAAGCGCGTCTGCTGAAGCGATTCCCTGCGCGCCCGGCGTCCACGCGGAACTGGTCACGAAGGCATACCGGCCGGCGACTGGAGTCATGGCGACCTGTGGACGCCATACTTCCATGATGCCTATGCTCCGGCGATGGTGCAGCTTGCTGCGTGAACGTCGATTCCGATGTATTTGTCCATGGGTGCCCTCCTTGTTTCGGGTGCTTGGTTGTTGCAAGGCAGGCGTGCCCAAAAACGGAGGAGGGACTCCACTGCCACCTTCGAGCATCCCCTGGGCGCCACGACGTCCGCGGCGGGGCGCAATCGCGCGGCCATCTGACCGTCGTCCAGGCGATGCCAGCCTCCTGCCGCGCGAAACCCAACTGACGCCGATAGGTGCTGTCCTCGAAAGCCGTGACTTTCCCGTGGGCGCCATACTTCCATGATGCCTATGCTCCGCGGATGGCATCGGCAGCCACCGCGGCAGGGCCATCAAGGTTGTACCAGACCAGTCTTGCCGCCTGCCACCACGGCCGCTCGCATCCGGAAGATCTGTCCTATAATCCCGTTTCGGATGGGTAGCCTGAATGGGCACCAATTCATGAGAAGGAGACTTACATGAGAAGACTCGGCGCCTTGGTCATCGTTGGCCTTTTCGCGGGTCTGCAGGGCTGCACCAACAGCAGTGGACCGAGCACGACGACACCCTCGGGTGGTAGCAGTGGCGGGACCAGTACGTCAGCCAAGGGCGGCAGCAGCGGCGAGACCAGCGTGGCCGCCAGCGGCGGCAGCAGCGGCGGGACCAGCAACGGCGCCAGTGGGGCTGGCGCGACCGACGGCGCTGCGCCAGACTACCCCAACGCGACCGATGGGGCTGCGCCAGACCGCTCCAGAGCGACCGACACGACCGACGGTGCCGTCGCGATGACCCCCACGGAGCTCTGCCAGACCGCCATCCGGTTGCAGGTGGAGAGCCTCTCCGTCTGCCAGGGAGGCTCGCAGGAAGAACGCTTCGCCCTCGCCAACCTTTGTCCGGACTCCTACTTCAACGCGGATTCGAACCGCACCGTCGCCAGCGTAGCCGCCTGCCTCGGTTTGCTTGCCGCGCGAAGCTGCACCGACGTCGCCCTCAACTTCTTGCCCTCCTGCCTGGCAAGCGGGACGCGCCCCGTGGGAGCCGGCTGCTCCTACTCGAGCCAATGCCAAACCAACATTTGCGCCGGCGCGGGCGGGTCGTGCCCGGTCTGCCTCCCTGCACGGATCCCCATAGACAGCCCGTGCGTGAGTGGTTACTGCCAGGACGGCAGCTTCTGTCACCTGGCGACAGGGCTTTGCACCGACGCGGCCACAATCGTGTACGCGTCGCAGGGGCAACCTTGCAATCTGTTTGCCAAGCCGGTCGTCGGTTGCGCGGGCGATCTTCTGTGCCTCAGCGGCTCGGACGTCAGTACCTTTGGCGTCTGCACACCCATTCCGGGCGCCGGCCAGCCCTGCGCACTCAGCACCACCGGCAACATGCTCTGCGCGGCCGGCACCACTTGCCTCGGCGTTTCGGGCACCAACACCTGTACGCTGGAAACCTGCGGTGCTGGCCCGCCATGCGACGAAGCCTCATACTGCGCAGCCGGCGACGGCGGTTTCGCCTGCGTGCCGCAGCCGACGGTGGGACAACCGTGCGACGCTTTGTCCGTGCCCTGCCTCTCGCCCGCAGTTTGCGTGGGGTCCACGGGGAAGTGCGCGATCCCTCGCGCCTTGGGGGAAACCTGCGATGCGGACAACCCTTGCGCCGACTTGCTTTCGTGCCTCGCCGGTACCTGCCGGCCAACCGCATCCGCGAACTGCCCGGCCGGAGGTGGTGACGGCGGAACCGGGTGAAAAGGAAAGGGGTGAGATAGGGGCAGGACCGCGAGGACAACTCACAGGCGACGTCAGAAGAGATTGCAGCCTCACCCCCAACCCCTTGAAGGTCGGGTTTTCCATTGTCTTGGTCCCTTTCGAGCAGATGTCCGTGCGAAGGAAGGTATCCTTCGACCAGGTTTTCCCCGCTTGCGTCGCGCTGGTCTATGTGCCTGACCGTTTTCATTCAAACTGACCCACTACCCCATTATCCGGTTCCTTGACACGTGCAGCACCAAGTGGTAGCTTTTTTGCGTGAACCGTAGGGGGCTCATCCTTTCCGTTGCAGGGGTGGTGGTCGCGTGCGGCGGAGGGGGAAACAGGGCTGTCGGAACGCAAGAAGGCGGCGCGGATACCGGGAGCAACGAAGCGGCGCGCGGTGCTGCCGTGACAGAAACAGCAAGCGATGTCGCCTCGATGGACGCCGGGGAGTTCGCTTGTGGGGATGCGACCTGTGGGCCGTCCCAGATCTGTCTCTACCCTGCCTACGGATGCCTGATCGTCGCGTTACCCGACGACGCGGGCATTTGCCCTTCTGGGACGGAGTACGACGACGCGAATGGCAGCGGCTGTATCCAGTCTCCCCCGCCGCCGTCGTGCGTTTCTCTGCCTCCCGGAACGGGCTCGTTCGATTGCTCCGGGCAGGGCGACTACGCGACTTGCGAAAACGTGAACGTGCCTGTCCCGAGTGGGTGCAGCCGTATTTGTCGCGCAATCTGTTTCTAGCCACGACGGCTGGCGAACTTCGCTCCAAGCTCCAACTTGGCGGAGTGCACGCGCACTCGTGCTTCATTGGAAGGGTCGGGCCGCTCTTGGTCGAAACGCTGTCGCTTCGGAAATTCGGAAATGCGAGAGGTCCCCGAGCGATTGCGCGCACGGAAACCCCTCGTTGTCGAAGCCGCGTCACCCTCGAATCAGTAGGATATTATCGGCTGCGTGCCCGTGCACGAGCCGCCGTTCTGTTGGAGGATATCGCCGGTTTCTGGGTCTGTCAGCAGGGCCGATACATTGACCGTTGGCGGATTACCGACAGGCGTAATATTGAGGCTCACCGAAGGCGATTGCCCGGCCGCTAGCGGCACACTGGTTAGAGCCACATAGCTAGAACTGAGCACCACGGTGGTCTTCGTGCCGTCGTTGGTGACCGACGACAGGCCCGCCAGCCCCTGCCATTCGGCGGCCCAGGCCCCACCTGAGTCGGAGAACACAAACGAAATGGTGGGACCACCGGCCGATCCCGGGGCCGGCGTAGCAGGCGTCACGCTGATTCCGAGCTGCAGATTCGCGCTTGCCGAGCTCGAATTGGTGATGCTGTACGTGCAGCTCGATCCGATCTGGACGTTGCGCTGAGCAATCTGGTTCGAGCTGTACGCGGGAGGCAGCACCGGAGCACTTGCGGACGCGGGGGGCTCGGTTTCGTTGCTCGCCGCAATGGCTGCGAGAAGGCACTTGTGTCCGCCGTCGTCCGGCGTCCACGAAAACGGTCCGATGATTCCCACGCCGTAAGCTGGGGCGATGAGCGTACCGGCCGATCCGTACGTGGTGTACTCACCCAAGTCAGCTCCATCCGTGACCTTCGACCAGTATGTGAATCCCATGTTCGGGTCGGCACCCTCGATGAATACATTGATTGGACCGTTGACGGGGTTGCACCCGAACTCGTTGTGGACGCGCAAATAGACATTATATAGGTGGTTGGCGGTGAGTTGGAGATCCGAGGCCACGTCGTTGGGTTGCGGTGCTCCGACGTCTTGGGGAAGAACGAAGATGTCTGGGCTCTCCCAGAATGGAATGCCGCCTGCGTTCGACGGCGTGCCACCGCTATCGCCTTCGTTGTCCCTGATGTAGAGGTGGCTCTCCTGGCCCGGCAGGCACCCCGCGGTCGGTGCCCCCCCATCCGGAATATTCGTCGTGGCTAGCATGGTGCTCACCGCGAGATTCTGGTTTGGAAACGTCACGCCGGGCGTTGCTTGGGTCAACGCCAGGTTGTTGGACTCAACCGTCGTACCAAAGCCACTCACGGTCGTATGCTGGACGTTGTTCGCTGAAAGGATGGGCTGTGAGGGGCAAATCGGACCGGACGCCGACACGTCACCCTGGCAGTTCGAAGCCGCAACACGAGTGAAGACCTCGGCATTGGTGAAGTTTGCCTGAGTACCGCCTTTCAATCCCATAAGGCCTCCCGTCACCGTCGTCCACCCTTGTGCAGCACCATACTGATCGGGCGTCACGATGGCGTAGAGGCCCGGAATCAGATTGGGCAGAGCCGTTTGAGTTGACGCCACGGTGTCCTGGTCCGAAACCCAACTGAATTGGGCTACGAGAGCTACCTGCGCCTGGCCATTGGCCGTATACGCATATGCGGCCACATTGGCGAAGTCGCCCGGATGGAGCCCGCCCTTGCGTGTAGTGACCCCGAACACGGGGTAGCCCCCGACGGAAGATGCCTGCCCGTTGGCCCCCACACAGTAGTTGGTTACTATCGGGTCGCCCCCCCCGGCCGGGAACCGCCAAGGCTCGATGCATACGGCCGTGGCTCCTTTGACTCCGTCCCCACAGGCTGCGAACTGAACGACGCACTGATCGGTGCCATTGCAGCTCATAACATTCGTATTATTCTGAATGCTCCATCCGGGACTGTTCGCGTCGTTGCCATTCGTCTCGGAACCAATGCTAGTGACGGTCGCCTCCACCTGCCCGTAGACGAGTGGAACGGCGGGCTGCGAGATGCCCCCCGACGAGTATGCGATCGATTGGAGCCCGTCGTGGGCGGTGTCGAGGTGCGTGAATCCATCGAGGATGGTCGTCGGATCTACGCAGTCGGTCTGTAGCCAACCATGCAGAGATCCGACGTAGCAGCCTGGCTGAGACGGAGGCGCCGGCAGCGGATCGAGGCCCGAAGGCGTAGGCGCTAGACTGACCTGACCGGAGACGGAGCCCTGGTATCCCGACTCGCCACAGCCATTGACGGCAGTGACCGCATAGTAGTAGATGGAGCCGTTTGCCGGGCTTGGGTCAGTATAGGGCGAACTCGCAGGTGACGCGATTGTCGTGAACGGGCTGCCGCTCGTGCTTCGTTTCACGTTGTAGCTCGTCGCTCCGGTGGAGGCGGTCCAGGTCAGGGTTACGCCAGAAGAGGAATTACTCGCCGAAAGGCCGGTCGGCGCGGCCGGCGGGGTAGTGGTGACGTCGCTTGGACAGGTCGGACCGCTTCCGCTGCAGCTCTCGGCAGGATCGCAGGTACCGGTCGACGGGCGACAGATCGTGGATGCGGGAAGGAACGCATCCGGAGGGCAAGCCGCGCTCGTACCAGAACAAAGCTCGGTGGCATCACAGAGACCAGCTGCCGGACGACATGCGAACGAAGCTTGAAGCAACCCATCCGGCGGACAAGCGGCGCTAGTGCCGGTGCAGGTCTCGGCCAC
>PMLB01000052.1:9941-16913 GCA_003158735.1 Myxococcales bacterium
ACGGTCGTTACAGGGGCAAGAGCGTCAGCCGGGCAGGCGGCGCCGGTCCCGTCGCAGACCTCGGCCAAGTCGCAGGGACCGGCTGCTGCGCGACAAATCGTCCCTGCGGGCTTTGCCGGGTTGGAACATGTGCCCGTGTTGGGGTCACAGATCCCGACATTGTGGCAAGTGTCTTTGGCCGTACAGACAACCCCATGGCATTTGGCGATGATGGTCGCTGCAGCGCAGACCCCTGGCACCTGGCACTGGTTGGTCGTGCTGCTATAGGTTGTTACGCCTGCCTCTGTCACGCCAAACCGGTAGCTTCCCGGCGGCACCCAGATTTCGGCCAGCCCGGTGCTATCCGTAACACCGGTGTTGGTGGTCGGGGTCGAGCCGTTGTACGCCGTGACCGTGATGCCAGAAATTGCGTGCCCGCTGCCGTCCACCACGTTCACCAAGGCCAGCGTGCTGTCGGAGAAGCGAAGGTTGTCCAGCAAGTACGTTTGGGTTGCGTTGTAGGGCGCATTCACGACGATTGTCACGCGCAGATCTGTGTAGGTTCCGCGTAGCTTGGTCAACACGCTGGACGTCGGGGTGAAGGTGACCGTGTTCCACTGTCCGAGGGGCAGCGGGGTCAGTTCCACCTGGCCGAGGTATACGTTGTTGAGGCCCAGAGATGTGCTGTTCAGGTACAACTGTGTAGCGCCGTAGGAGGTTGGGCTTATCTGTTTGAGCTGGGTGGGAGACATGATGTCGTAGTGGATTACACTTCCCACACGTGAACCCAGCGACGACAAGGCCACGCTCTGTACAGGCACATACCCGTGCGACGCCACCGCCAACGAGCGAGAGCCCTGAGACGCCGTGGTCGACACGCTGAGCGTGCCTGGCCCGCTCTGAATGATCGACCAGTCAGTAACCGTGGTCTCCTCGAAACCCAGCACTCGGTCGATGTCGACCGTCGTCAGCGCTTGGGTCGTGCTCTCCACTTCGCTCGCGCCTCCAGTGGCCTGGGTTGCCTCTCCCTGGCAGGCGGCGCCAAGCACCGCAACCATCGCCAGCGCACCTTTGCTCACGATGCTCCCTCTTGCCTTCATCATCGCTGCGCCTCCTCTCTTTGTGGAACCGAAAACCGGTGGTCCAGAGACTTCCTGAATGAAGCCACCAGCACTGGGACGCATTAGATGGACAATGCTCGGCGATGTCAACTGGTCATGGTCCCTGTGTCCTGTCCCTGGTTTTGTTCCTGACGTCCCTGACCAGACAGAACAGTCACGGGGTGCTCCTTTCGTGCGGATGATCGGGCGGGCACCTTTTGAGTAATAAACCAAGATGCTCGCAGTCGAAACTGCTATCATTTAACTCCGGCACATAATGGCAAGGACTTACTCTCCAAATCCGGAATTCATGCCGTCGTCGCGGTGGCGCGAAAGTTGCGAGACTAGAGGCGTAATTAAAAGCATTGCCGTGGTGATGCTTCTCACTGTCGCCTCGCGCCCCCTCGCGGCTAGTCCGTGCATTCCCGCCGCGGCTCAGCCGACTCTCGTCGAAGCGTGCTCGGGGAAATCGGTTGGCGACGCTTGTGCTTGGCAAGTCTGGGTCGGTACCTGCCAGGTGAACGATTGCGGAATTTTGAACTTCGATGGACAAGCCACGCCTGACATCATCGAGTGTTATTATTTGACGAGCCCGGCCGATGCCGCTGTCTCTTACGAAGACGCCGGCTTTGAAGTGGCCCAGGATTCCGGCGCCGTTTCCGAGGCGAGTGCCGATGCCTCCGCAGAAGCAAGCCCTCAACTGGGTCCTGACACGTTCGACGCCGGTGGAACGCCGACCAGAGTGAAGTCGGGCGGATGCAGTTGCAGTGCCGCTGGGGATCTGCCAGGCAACACCACAAACACCTTAGTTGTGGGGGTGCTCGCTGCTCTACTGGGTTTCATTCTCCGCGTGCGACGTCGCGGGGGACGTGCGCACTGATCCGCGGCCAAGGAATGACGGTCGGGAAGAGGATGTCAAGCAACACAGTCACCCATCGCCCGGCGATGCGGTTATTGTGGCATCCGGCGTCCACCCTCGTTCGTGAGAAGATCGACGTTGTTAAGAGGTGATCAATCTTGCGGTCGCCGCTGAGGGGAGTGTGGCGCAACGCTAGGCTCGCAACCAGAAGTGCAGGGACAGTCATTCGGTTCATCCCGATTCTCCTCAAAGCTGGTACCAACGCGCACTTTTCGACGGCCAAGACTACTCTTGCAGACACGTGAGATACATCCATGTGGCGTTGCACGCGATTCCATCCGGTACGCTCGGCCACGCGTCGAAGTACACTTGCGCCGCGGAATCGCCAGATGGGCCGGCCCCGGCCGAGGCTGACGCCGAGTTTGAGGTCCAGTTCACACAGTTGGTCTCGTCCTTCCCAGGGGTCGTCATGGTCGCCGCGCCCCCCCACACGCCGTCGTTCCCATAGTAAACGAATCCATCTGCGGTCACATTGGGCGGTACGTCGAACAGGGTTGCTGAGAAGAAGGCTGCCGCGGTCGGCATGAGCGGGATCCCGTCAGCGCGAATCCAAGGCAGGCCATTCGTGTTGAACCTCGAGGCCGCGCTGGCCCCCGTCGGCGCCAGCAGCGCCTTGTATGTGCCCGGCAGATTCGCGTCGCTGGCCTCCTGCCGGCAGAGCGTGTCCGCCGAGGTAATTCCCCCGCCCGGAATCCAGTTGCCAGCCGTCACGAAGGCATGGCGTCCCGTTACTGGAGTAGGCGCCAGCTGGACTTGCCGGTCGATGCTGAAACAGTAGATGCGAGCGTCCTGGTCGCAGTACATGGCGAAATAGTCGGTGAACATTTCGCTGCTGGCGCTGGCGGAGCCACCTATGAGTTCCGAGTTGGGGTCATTCACCGCCGAGGTAAAATCGCCGCAGGTCGTGTAGCCCGGGTAGGAGGTCAGCGTGCCATCCACCCACGTACCAGTCATGACCACTGGGTCCGCCCCCAAGTCTTTCCCAAATTCATCCAGCCGGGGCGGGTAGAACAACTTGCCGTGGGCAATATCAGCGACGCTGTTGGAAACAGGCTTCCCGTCGGTGCGAACCCATCCGCTGGCACTGCCCAATCTGTCAATGGCGTTCACCGTCGAGGTGGAGAGCCATGCCTTGTAGGTTCCAGGTAACTTGGCTGCGGCAGCCCGCTGTGCGCACAGGGCGTCGGCACCGCTCAGCCCTCCCAAAGCCGGTGTCTGCGTGGTCGAGGTCGTAAACACGATATTGGCCACCGGGAAGAACGCAGCCGCCACCGCAGTGTTGCTGGTGATGGTGAAGACGCACGCCCCACTTCCCGTGCAGACCGCGCTGTCCCAACCCGCAAAGTACTGATTCGCGTCCGGCGTGGCGGCAAGGGACACGGCAGTTCCGTAGGCGTAGCTCGCCCGGCATGTGGATCCGCAGGCGACGCCTGCAGGCGCGCTGGTCACAGTGCCAGTGCCAAAGCCAGTCATCTTGATGGTCACCGTCAACATCTGGGGCGAGCAGGTTGGAACTGTGCCGCTCCAGGTTCCGTCGGCCTGGCAAGTGCGTGTCGCCGCGCCGGTGAGGGAATAGCCGGTATTGCAGGAGTATGTCGCCGTGGATCCGAACGTCGTGGCCGGCGCCGTGATCGAGTCGTTTGCACTGGGGGCCAGCACACCGCAGTCCACCGGAGAGCAGGAGGGCGCGGTGCCGCTCCAGGTTCCATCGGCCTGACAGGTGCGCGTGGCCGTGCCGAACAACTTGTACCCAACTCCACACGAGTACATGGCCACGGAGCCCAACGTCGTGGCGGGCGCCACAACCGAGCCGTTGGTCATACTGGGCGGCGCCTTACAGTCGACCAAGTTCCCCGAATCCACGGCGCCGTCCTCTCGCCCCCCGGGTATGTCCGCGGGCATATCTGGGGCGGCACTGCCATCAGTGTCCGAGCCCTGAACTGGGCCGCTATCCCCAAGCGCTGCGACATCCGAGGCGACGCCTGCGTCTGCCCCACCAACGGATCCGCCCGAGTTGGTCGTGCCCCCCGAGCTGGTCGTCCCGCCAGAGCTGGCCGTGTCGCTCGAGGCGCTCATCCCGCCCAAGCTGGTCGCACCGCCCGAACTGGCCGCTCCACCAGAGCTGGTTCTACCGCCCGAGCTGATCGCACCCCCGAAACTGGTTCCACCGCCAGAGCTGCCCCCGGTGTTGGTTGAGCCCCCCGTGTGTGGAGCAGCGTGGATACCGCTAGAGCAAGCGGCAAGCAACCCGAAACTGGCAAGCAGAACCACCGGAAGATTCATTCGGTTCATCTCGTTTCTCCTCAACGCTGGCGTAAAGAACAACGGCCCTCCTCGACGGCCGAGTCTAGACCTCGGACACGCTGCCGACAGTTCCACGTCTTGTCAATCTTCGAGCCCCTGTGCCTCCGCCAAGCGCGCCGCACAATCCGCCTGAACCAGCGACGCACACGAGCGTACACACGGCCACGTGCGACGACCGTCACTCGACGGGGCTGGCAGCCGCGAATCAACTTGTCGGCGCCGCGGCTAGGAGTAACCTATCGGGGAATACCCATGCCGCTCGAAGCAGGCCAGCTCTTTGGCAACTACCGCATCGTCCGACTGCTGGGCGAAGGCGGGTTCGGAGAGGTGTACCTGGCCGAGAATCCGCTCATCGAGCGGCGCGCGGCCGTCAAGGTCCTGCACACGGCGCTGGCACGGGATGCGGAGCTGGTCAGGCGCTTTCTCAACGAAGCGCGGGCTGCTAGCGCCATCCGTCATCGCAACATCATCGAAGTCTTCGACGCTGGTGTGACAGCAGAGGGCGCACCCTACATCTTGATGGAGTTTCTCGAAGGGGTGTCGCTGCAGAAGCGCCTGGCGGACAGGGGCCGTCTCGCCCTGGCGCAGGCCATGGAGATCGCGCGCCAGGCCGGGTCGGCCCTGGCAGCGGCCCACGCCGCCGGGATCGTGCACCGTGATCTGAAGCCAGAGAATCTGTTTCTGGTGCCCGATGCTGCCGCGCCTGGTGGCGAGCGGGTGAAGATACTGGATTTCGGGATTGCCAAGATCAAGCGGGCGGGCGGCACGGGTGGAACCATGCGGACGCAAGCCGGACTGATCATGGGCAGCCCGGCGTACATGTCGCCGGAGCAGTGCAAGGACAGCGCGGATGTCGACTTGCGTTCGGACATCTATTCCTTTGCCATCATCATCTACGAGATGCTGGCGGGACAGACGCCGTACCTGGCGGGCTCTGGGACGGAGATGCTGATCATGCATCTGACGGCGACGCCTGCGCCTGTGCGCGAGTTGGCGGCGGATGTTCCGGTGCAAGTGGAGGCAGCGATCGAGCGGGCGCTGTCGCGGTCGCGTGATGAGCGTTTCGAGAGCATCGCATCGTTCATGGGGGCGCTGCGGGGTGAAGCGGGCGCGGTTGCCNNGGCGGCGGACGGCGAGGATGTGCTGTTGCAGGCCTCGCGCACCCCGCGCTGGCCGCTGTATGCCGGAGGGGGAACAGCGGCGGTTGGGCTGATGCTGTTTTTGCTGTTGCGACCCAGCCACGAAGTTGCGCCACAAGCGACGCCAGCGACAGCGAAAGTTGCGGCTCCAGAGCCTGCGGCCGTCGCTGCGGTGCTACCGGCGCTGCAGCAGGCGCCGCGCGACGCGGGCGTGGTGGCGCCGGTTGTTTTTCCCAACAAAGCTGCCAGTGTGGCAGCGGCACCGGTGGTAACAGAGGCGCGACCGAGTGCGAAGCTGGCGCATGTGGGCGCGTCGAATCGCCGTCACGGGCCGGCGGCGAAAGAAACCTTCCCGCAGTTCCATCGTCCGGCGGCCGCGCCCAGTGGCTACAACCCCTCCCCGCCTTCGAGAAGGCAAGACGACCCTGCGGGTTTCTAACCGATGTATTGAGGAAAGGTGCAATGAGCGATGCATGGCAAGCTTGGTAGTCTGGTTTTGCTACTGACCATTGTTGGGTTTGGGACTGGCACAGCGCGAGCCACCGACGACAGTGTAAAAGGCGCGGCCCGCGCGCTGTCGAACGAAGCCAAGCGGGATTTCGATGCCGGGCGTTTCGAAGAAGCGGGACGCAAGTTCCAGCGGGCGTACGAGGTGGCGAAAGTGCCAACCCTGGCCCTGTGGGCGGCACGGTCGTTGGCCAAGCATGGTCAGTTGGTTGCGGCGTCCGAGTTGTATCGGCAAGCCACGCGACTGACCGCGAACGATCTTTGGGTTGGAAACGCGCAGCAGCAGGCGCAGGAGGACGCGGGCAAGGAACTGGCCGAGCTACAACCGCGAATTCCGGTGCTGCGCGTGCGGGTCGAGGGGGCTGCGGCCAATGACGTGACCCTGACCATCGATGGCGCCATGATCGCGAGCGCGCTGTTCGGGATCGATCTGCCGGCGGATCCGGGGTGGCGGCGGGTGGTGGGGAAGTGTGGGGACGAGAGTTCGGAACAGACGGTGTATCTGCGAGAGGGAGATCACAAGGAGGCGGTGGTGAAGTTCAGTGCGCGGCCAGTAGCGCAGGCCGCGAACCCCGCTGTGGTGCCGATGGCGGCCGTGCCCATGGCGGCGGCCCAGCCAGTTGCGCCGGCTGGGGCAGAAGGACCGAGCGCTCAAACGTTGACGACGCCCACACCGGCCCAGGCAATATCGAGCGGGGGAGCACAACAGACATGGGGTTGGATTGCGGTATCGGTGGGGGCGGCCGGCTTGATCATGGGAGGGGTGACCGGCATCGTGGTGTTGTCGGACTCCAGCCTGCGCAACAGTTGCCCGAACGGCGTGTGCACCTCCACGGTCAGCAAGAGCAAGGTCGACAACTACAACCTGATGCGCACTCTCTCGACCGCGGGGCTGATCGTGGGCGGCGTCGGGGCAGCCGTGGGTGTGACGTTGCTGCTGTGGACTCCGAGACACGAGACTGACTCGCGTGCAGCGCTGTGGCTGGGGCCAGGTTCGCTGGCTCTCAAGGGCACGTTCTGAGCG
>PMLB01000006.1 GCA_003158735.1 Myxococcales bacterium
CGCGGCGGCCGACTCCTGCTGGCGGCGCAATTTCTCCAGGCGATCCATGAACGCGCGCGTCTGCTCGCGCTCTTCCGACCCACCCAGCAGCGCGGCGGCGCGCTCCACTGCGCGCTCGATTTCGTCGGGACCAGGCCAGAAGGCTTCTTCCACCCGGTTGACGATGAAGGCGCGCGGCACGCAGCCCTCGTCGGCTAGGTGCTCGCTGATCACCTGGGCCTCGACGATGCGGGCCGGATCAGGGGCGCACACCACCAGAAACACCGTGCGCGGGTCGCGCAGCAAACGGCCGACTTGTTCGCCGCGCGAGCGAAAATGGCCGAGCAGGTCGGCGAAGGCCGCGAAGAACCCCACCGTCTCGTCCACGAACGACGGGCCTGCCACCCGCGCGATGAGCGAGGTCGCCGCGGCACCAGCGCGAGTCCACAGGCGTGAAGTCCACGACGTGGCGGCCGCGGGCATGAACCAGCGGGTGATCTTGTCACTGAAGAAGGTAGCCACCCGATCAGGCGCCTCGAGAAAATCCAGGGCGTTGCCGGTGGGCGGGGTATCCAGCACCACGCGGTCGAAGCGGCCGGTGCGAAAAAGCTCGTGCACGCGCTCGACCGCCATGTATTCCAAGGTGCCCGACAGACTGCGCGAGATGTGCTGGTAGACCCGATTCGACAGCAGTTCCTCGCGCCGCACAGGATCGGGCACCAGCAGGGCGATCATGTGATCGAACGTGGCAGTGGGGTCGAGCATGAGCGCGCTCAGCGTGCCGGTGGGGTGCATCTTGCGGAAACCTGTCAGCTCCATGGGATCGTTGGTCAGCTCGACCAGCCCGAGCGCGTCGGCCAGCCGGCGTGCCGGATCGATGGTCAGCACCAGGGATCGCTGGCCAGCCGCAGCCTGGCGCAAGGCGAGCAGCGCCGACAGGGTGGTCTTGCCCACGCCGCCCGGTCCCACGCACACCACCAACGGCGCATCGGCGATCAGCGTGGCCAGTCGAGCCGCGCTGCCCGCCGCGGGCTCGACCGCGCGCGCGGAGCGCCCGCTGTCAGGTGCGTGCGTCGGAGGCCGGGCGGGAAACTCGACCACGCTGGCGTTCTCCAGGCCGCGCAGCCGGTCGATCTGTTTTCGCGCATGGTCCNNCATCGAGCTGGCCTTTCGCCGCGATCGCCAGCCGCGCCAGGGCCTCCTCGCTCTCACGTTCCAAGACTTCGAGCAAAGGCCGGTCGCTGGCGTGCAGAAGCATGGCGGGAACCTGGTTGACCACGACCATGCGGGCCGCGATGCCCATCTGGCGCGCCTTGCGCAGAAGCTCCAGTGTTTCATTGACTGGCAGCTCCTCGGGCAAGGTGATGGTCACCATCTCGCAGCGCTTGCCGTCGAGCAGCAGGCGCTGAACCCGCTCCGCCGCGTGGGCGATGGGCCCGATGCGGAACATGCGCTGCACGGCGCGCGGCGTATCCAGGAACGACAACGCGTGGCCGGTGGCCGGCAGATCCACAATCACCGGCACGCGCCGGGCCGTGCTCTCGTCCACCAGGGCGCGCAATTCGTCGAGCACGATCATCTCGCGCATGGCCGGCGAGGTGCGGATGAACTGGCGCAGCACGCGGTTGCGCAGGACCGCCTGGGCCAACATCGGGATGTTGATCAGCCGCCGCAAGGCCGGCTCCAAAGCGGTGTCGAGATCGATCTTGACCACCCTGACGCCGCTCTCCGGCGCGATCAGATCAGGCAGGCGCTGGTACGCGGAAAACTCGACCGCAACCGCGCCCCCGCGGCGCCGGACCGCCAGGGCAGCCAGGGCTGCCACCAGGGTGCTCTTGCCTGTGCCGCCCTTGCCGGTGACCAGGATCACGTCGCGCTGATCGACCAGCGGTTCAAGTGATGCGACATCGAGCATGGGGGGATGCCATCCATGGTGGCGGTTCCCGGTCCTGCTGACAACTGAGAATTGCGCCGACGTAGTGACGCTTCGCCGGTCGTCCGGTAGGGGCGACCTGCGGTTTCGCTAGTGTTCTGCGGGAGCGCCGGTCCAGAGCACGTCGCGCGCGTGCACCCATATGTGTTCGTACTCTGAGCAAGGGTCACTGAGCAAGCCGGGAACGCCGATCACCTGTATCCAGCCGTCGGAGCGATCCAGAGGCAACGCATCCACGGTGAGTGTCCGAGCAACCCAAGCCCAGACAGGACCGCCAGGCGAAACGGAGACGGGGGCTTGTTCCCGTAGCGTGAACTTTGCCAGCAAGGGGCCGTCGCTGGCATAGCATTCGCCCTCATAAGACTCCCCCCCCCCCGAGCCCAAGACGGGGGCCACTTTTTTCGTCGTATATCGTTCGAGCGTCCAGCCCGTCACCCTCGATCCATCTGCCCACGCTGCCTCGATTAGCATCCAGCCCCGCCTCTTGCGGAGAATCCTAAAGGGTCCAGGGTACAGGATGGGTAGTGGATCCGCTTCTTGGGGACCAAGATACAGGGGAAAGAAAGTGGTGCCAGTGCCAATCGTTCGATCCTTTCTTGGCCAGACAACTTGCGGCGTCCAGTAGGGTGTCCCGTCGCCCAATTTGATGTGACTGCAGGGGATCTGCAGAGGCTCCTTCGTGTCGACACCCAGCGTCGATAGGAGTGATAGGTGCATGCCATCGCCTCGAACGCCAAGCCAAGCGTGCGCCGCCCCTTTTCCCAGACGAACACGACCACCGTACAAGTCGACGCGTTCATTGATTCGAAAGGCAAGCCTGTCCATCGGGTACGAGGCGGTGAAGCGCAGCGGAGCCATGACTTGCAAGGACGCGCTTGCCTTTCCTGTCTCGGGCTCTATGGTCAAAGGTATTCCATCCAAGTCCAAGGAAAAATTCACGCCAGGCGCCGACACCACCACGCCTTTCAGCCGCGCTTGCTCGACCTCAATACGACACTGCGCCAAAGCCGCACGGGGGGCGAGCCCACAGACGATCGACGCGATAACGCAGGTCAACCGCCCATGAGATCGAACAGTCGGCCTTTCTGGAGAACCTTGCCCCGAATCCATGCATGTAGTATAGCGCCCGGCCTTGAACCGCGGCGAGCCCCGCGTCTCTGATGGCCACGGCGAGTCGTTCGCGAATCAAGTAGGCTGTCGCGATGTCTGGCAACCCGAGCATTCGAAACCGTATGGGAAAGGTCGAGGGCAAACCTGGCTCAGCCACCAAAGTGGGCTCGGAGTGGTTGGGCTGGAGGGGCACGATCGCTCACCCGGACTCCCCAGCCGGCGGTGGTGGCCCCGGCCATTTCTCGCGAGTGAGACTGGCACAACGAGAACCCGGGGCTCTACCGAGTCCGTGGCGGCCAGGACCGCTGCAGCCGATACCATTGCAGGAGCACCGGCTCCTAGACCTGCCAATCTGCCGCCTGCTACGAATCCGCGTTCCCTGGGCGTGCTGAAATCCCTGCAGAATGACCTGATGGATGTGAACGTGGACGCCAAGATTGTCGCCGATGGCACCGGGGCACGCGCTGGCGCCGTAACGTCCTTCGCTGACGGCACCGCGCAGACCGTGCCGATCCCTCACCCTGACCGCCATAACAAGATTATCAAGTTTGGCGGCAAATTTACCTGGCGTGGCACCGTGACCATACAAACGGTCTACGCCGCCGGCGTCGGTCCCAACACGCTCTCCGGTTATGGGCGCGGTACGACCGACTCGGATGTGCGCAACCGCGATATCACGCTCGGCTTTCACGAGAGTTGCCACAGAAACGACTACGTAGCGTACCTTCAGGCACACACGTTGCCCGATCCACCCCAGCTCGCAATCGGAATGACCGTGGCGGAGTACAACACCGCCATCTCGACCTTTCGCAAGGAACTGCATGCTTACTTCAAGGCCATGGAAGCAGAATCCGTGGCTAACACCGATGAAGTGGGCTATCGCAAGTCCACTTGGGTGAGAACGCGAACCTGCTTCCGACACACGCTGCCCTGAAACGGATGCCGGCTGCTTCTCACCTCCACTACCTCAGCTCTGCCGAAGATCAGAAGTACACGCCCAGGGGGGGAGGGCCGCCAGCCCCTGCTGAAAGGACACAATTGGGCGAAAGCCCAGCTCGCGCTCGGCCTTGCGGTTGTGGTAGCGACAGTCGCTGGCCATCAGGCGCACGCCGTAGCGTGTGAAGGGCGGGGGCGAACGCCGGCGCAGAAAGCGCGCCACGCCCTCCATCGCAGCTGCAGTGGCGTACATGAGAAAGTAGGGGACGGACCAGCGCGGTCGCGCCGTGCCCAGGAGCCCGGCCAGGCCATCGATGACCTCGCGTGCCGTCACGGGTTCACCGTCGGTCAGGTGATACACGTGGCCGGCCGCGGCTGGGGTTTCGGCGGCAAGCCGCAGCCCGAGAATGAGGTTGTCGACGTGGGAAAGTGCCAGCCGGTTGCTCGCGCGGCCGATGTAGACCGCGCGGCCCCGGCGCAGCAGG
>PMLB01000014.1 GCA_003158735.1 Myxococcales bacterium
TTTCCAGGTGATGGCGGTGAACTTTGCCAGGATGGTGATGCCGCGCTCGCGTTCCAGGTCGTTCGAGTCCATGGCGCAGTCGGCGACGACCTCACCAGGCCGGAAGCTGCCTGCCTGGCGCAAGAAACCGTCGACCAGAGTGGTCTTGCCGTGGTCAACGTGGGCGATTATCGCGATGTTGCGGACATCACGTCGGCGTGGTGCTTCGTCAATTTCAGGGGCGGAACTGCTCATGGGAGGCGCGCAGGCATACCACATCGTTGGCCCAGGGGCCGCAATTGCCGCCCATGTGAATTGACCGAGACCACTGGATGATCTTCGCCCGATTGCGGTAGGCTAGCCCGGTGAGGGAACGGACTGGATTCGGGTTCAACGAGCTGCGCGCCGAGGAGCGGGGCCTTCTGCTTGGCCTGAGCCTGCAGGCCACGGGCGACGCGGCCCTGGCTCGCTTGGCTGGCGATCGCCGCGAGGTGTGTCGCAGAGCTTGGAAATATCTGCGCGCTTTTTCCCGTTCTGACCGGGCCGCTGTGCTGGCGGACTGGATGGTCGAGGCCCAAGCGCCGCTTCCGCCGGGGATAGAAAGGTTGCATCCGAGCTGGCTGGCCGAAGCCATCGTCCGTGAGCCGGCGGAACTTTGGCCGGCACTGCTTTGCGGGCTGCCTGGGGTGCAGGCCGTGGAGCCGCTGTTGTGGCAGGTTCACCGGGACAGCGCCATCGCACCAGACGGCGAAAGCTGGCCGCCCGAATCGGTGGCTGAGTTGCAACGTTGTGTTTTTGGTCGGCTGGCGCCGCTTTGTGTAGGACCTGCGGGCCCGCTGGGCGCAGGATTGTGTCGTCTGGGCTGCGACGAGTTGCTGGCCGAGATCGCCCACCGGGGAGCTGCGCTTCAGCAAGAGCTGTGCGCCGAGGGAGATGCGTCTCTGTGGGCGGTGGCCGGCCGCTCGCCCGCCACGCTGGGACGGCAATGGGTGAAATGGTAAAAGGCGAGGGCATGGGCCGACTGCAGAAAGGCTTGGGACGCGTGGTGCCGGCTGCGGTTCTCACCGCAGAGGCTGAAGCCGCGCAGGTTCGCGCGCGGGCCGAGGAGGATGTGACCACCCTGCGGGCCGAGGCACAGGCAGCGCGTGTTGAGGCGGAGCGCGCTGGTTTCGAAGCCGGCAAACAAGAAGGAATGGCGCAGGTGAGCGCGTTGCTGCTGGCGGTGCGTGCGCAGGCCGAGCGAGACCTGGCCAGCGCCAAGGACGCGGCCATCGTGCTGGCCCGTCGCATGGCCGAGCGAATCGTGGGTCGCGCGGTCGAGCTTTCGCCCGAGCTGATGGGTGAGATCGTGGCCGAGGCTCTGGCCGCGAGTCGCGCGTGCAAGGGAACAGTCGTGCTGCGCGCGCATCCCGATGATCTGGCTGCCGTCGAGCACGAGCGACCGCGATGGCTGGCGCGCGTGGCAGCCGGGGTTGACGTGCGCGTGGTGGCCGACCCGGCCATCGGCCGTCATGGCTGCGTGGTGGAAACCGCGGTCGGTCGTCTCGATGCCCGCCTGGACACACAACTCGACGCCATGGAACGCGCCCTGCAGGGCGTGGCCCGCGTGTCTTCGTGAGGCAAGCGTGAGTGCACCCGACCTCGAACCCGCGCTGGTCGAGCTAGGCGACGCCCTCAAGGCGCTCGACCAGGTCAATCCGCGGCGGCTGGCCGGCCGGGTGACGGAAGTGACCGGTCTGGTGGTGCGCGCCACCATCCCTGGCGTGCGGGTGGGCGAATTAGTCTACATCGATCGAGATGCGACTTCTGGGCCGGGCCTGGTAGAACAGCCGCGCTTGCAGGCCGAGGTGGTCGGCTTTCGCGGCGACGAGGTGGTGCTCATACCGCTCGGGGAAGTGGCGGGCATCGGCCCCGACGCCGTGGTCAGCCCGACGGGGCGGCCGCTGTGCGTGCGAATAGGCCAGGGGATCTTGGGGCGCGTGCTCAACGGTCTAGGCGATCCTGTGGATGGGCAGGGTCCCATTGCGGGGGAGACTGAAGAATGGGCCGTGGATCGACCCGCGCCCGACCCGCTCACGCGCCAGCGCGTGACTAAGCCGCTGGCTCTTGGGGTGCGCGCCATCGACGCCTTTCTCACCGTGGGCGAGGGGCAGCGGGTGGGGTTGTTTTCTGGCTCAGGCGTGGGCAAGTCGATGCTGCTCGGCCAGATTGCGCGTCAGACCGAGGCTGACGTCAATGTGATCGCCATCGTGGGCGAGCGCGGTCGCGAGGTGACCGAGTTCATCGAGGATGCGCTGGGACCCGAGGGACGCGCGCGCTCGGTGGTCGTCTGCGCGACCAGCGACGCGCCCAGCTTGGTGCGACTCAAGTCGGCCTTCGTGGCCACCGCGGTGGCCGAGTGGTTCCGCGACCGTGGCCAGCGGGTGCTGCTCATGATGGACTCGCTCACCCGCTTTGCTCGCGCGCAACGCGAGGTGGGCCTGGCTGCGGGCGAGCCGCCGGCGCGACAAGGGTTTCCCCCCAGCGTGTTC
>PMLB01000327.1 GCA_003158735.1 Myxococcales bacterium
GCGGGAGCGGACTATCAGGTCACGAAGTTCATGAGCACGCCTTGGACGCCACCCAACAACAGCATCAGCAAATGGAAGGTGAGCGATAGTTACAAGACCATGAACTACAACACGCCCGAAGTGGGCGGCACCCTCGACCCCGCGCACTACGCTGACTACGCCGACGTCCTGGCGGATTATGTGTTGGGATACAAAGCCAAGATGGGCGTCGACTTGACGGTCCTTTCTCTGCAAAACGAACCGAATTTCCAGTGCACCTACGAATCGGCTGACTGGACGGCCGCGCAGTTCGACACATTCTTCGCAACCTTGAAGACGGAATTCACCAAGAAGGGTGTGTTCACTCAGTTGCCCAACCTGAAGATCATGGCGCCTGAATTCGCGAACGTGAAAGAGGACCTGGTCTTGCCCACGCTCAGCGACACAAATGTGTCGTCTGTGTTGGGTGTCGTGGCGGCGCACCAGTACGAATTCGGGAAGAGCAACGTCAACTCGTATTCCCCGCCGACGTTGACCAATTCGCTGGCCGCGGGCAAGCGGACCTGGATGACCGAGTTCAGTACGGCAGCGTGGACCGCCGACACCAGCATCACCGACGGACTGATCGTCGCGCGTTTGGTCCACATGGACCTGGTGGTCGCCCAGATGAGCGCGTTCCTCTACTGGTGGGCGTGGGGCAGTGGCAACTGCTGTCTCGCGCAGTCCAATGGCAACCAGCCCAAGCGTCTCTACGCCGTCGGCCAGTACAGCCGCTTCGTTCGACCTGACTGGCTTCGGGTCGATGCTGTCGCGAGTCCAGCCAGCAGCGTGTACATGTCCGCATTCAAGAACCCCGCCGGAAATCAGGTCGCAGTCGTGGCCATCAACACGGGAACTTCCATCGTGCCGCTCGCTCTGACGATCGACGCAGGACGCTTCGGCTCGTTGACCACCTACCGAACCTCAGCGAGCGAGAATCTCGCGAACGTCGGTGCCCTGACGGGTGGCACAACGGTGAATGTCTCCCTCGCCCCATCCAGCATCACCACATTCGTTGGCTCCGTCGGGCCGTGATTGGCCAACCCGGCTGATTCACAAACCAGCTCCGTGCCCTCCCCTTGTGTCCTCAGCGGGAGGCATCTGCCCGAATGAACTTGCGCGCCTGGTCGCGCCCTCCATCGAGACGCTCCTGCCAATGTGACAAGAAGACGGGCGGACTGGCGAAACCTATGTCAAGATGGCACTGGAATCGACGTTGCCCGCACACCGCAATCGGACAATGTCATGTTTCCGGTTGGTTGGACAACGCCAGCCAAGTCGGATGCACCTGGCATCCGCTTTGAAGAGCGGCACAAGGAACCGCAGACGTGACAAGCGACGCCGAAGCCAGCCCGGCCCGAAACTCCTCCGCCCCGACCATCCTGGTTGTGGACGATGAGCCGGGCATCGTCGACTCGTTGAGCAAGATCTTCGAGCGCGAATCACTGCGTGTGCTCACCGCGCGCAGCGGTGGAGAAGCGCTCGAGATCCTGCGCCGCGAACCGGTGTCAGTGGTGCTCACCGATTTGATCATGCCTGGCATGTCTGGCCTGGACTTGCTCAAGGCCAGCCGCAGCGTCTCGCCGGAGACCGAAACCATCCTCATGACCGCCTATGGCTCGGTGGAAAACGCCGTGGATGCCATGAGGCAGGGTGCCTACGACTTCGTCACCAAGCCGCTCAAGCGCGCCCATGTGGTTCGGGCGGTTGGCAAGGCGCTGGAGAAACACAACCTGCTGCAGGAAAACCGCTCGTTGCGCGCCCAGCTGGCCGCCGAAAGGCACAAGGCGCTCATCGGGCAGTCGCTGGCTTGGCGCCGCACCATGGAGACGGTGATGCAGGCGTCGCCGTCCATGGCCACGGTGTTGCTTCTGGGCGAATCAGGAACCGGCAAGGAATTGCTGGCGCGGGCCATCCACGCCGCTTCGCCGCGCGCCTCGGGTCCCTTCGTTCCGGTCAACTGCGCCGCCCTGCCTGAAACGATTCTCGAAGCCGAGCTCTTCGGCTACGAACGCGGGGCGTTCACCGGGGCCATCCAGCGTCACGACGGCCGCTTCTTGCAGGCCGACGGCGGCACCTTGTTTCTCGACGAGATCGGCGAAATCCCAACCCACGTGCAGGTCAAGTTGCTGCGCGTGCTGCAAGAGGGTGAGGTGGAGCGCCTGGGCGGCCGAGCATCCAAGGTTGACTTGCGCCTGGTTGCGGCCACCAACCAGGACCTGCGCGCCGCCGTGCGCGAGGGCCGTTTCCGGGAAGATCTGTACTACCGACTCAACGTCATCGCCCTGCGTGTGCCGCCGCTTCGTGAACGGCGCGACGACATTCCCCTTCTGGCCGAGCACTTCTTGCGCTTCTTTGGCGAGCGGAACGACCGTCATCTAGCGGGCTTCGCCCGGCCTGCGGCCGATGCTCTGGTCCGCTACGACTGGCCGGGGAACGTGCGCGAGTTGGAGAACACCATCGAGCGGGCGGTGGTGCTGTCGCGCGGGACCGCCGTGGAGATGGACGATCTGCCGGTCGAGGTGCGCACAGGCCAGGGCAACGCCAGCGACGCAAGAAGCATCACCTTCGCCATCGGGACGCCGCTCGGCGAGATCGCGCGACGCGTGATCCACGCGACTCTGGGC
>PMLB01000053.1 GCA_003158735.1 Myxococcales bacterium
TCGAGCTTTTGCGGCACTCGCTCGGACTTAAGACGTGTGCCTTGTTGTGGCTCGATAGCAGCGGCGAGAAGCTGAAGCTGAAGGAATTGTCGAGCTCGGCGCAGAATCTGGCCGAGGGCGCGCTGCCGGCGCGCGCCGGTGTCTTTGCGGCCGTGCTCAAGGAAGGCCGGCCGTGCGCTCTCGAGTGGCCGAAGCCGTCGCTTCTGCCGTACTACCAAGGTCCGGAAGAGGTTTGCGCGTTCCTCGGCGTGCCGATTTTCGAGGGCAAGACGCTGCGTGGTTTGCTAGTTGGCGATCGCGCCACGGGATCGGCGTTCAGCGCCGCCGAGATCGATCTGTTCGCGGCAGCGGCGGCACAGATCATGCGCATCGTGCAGTCCGAGCGCGTGTTCCAAGCTGTCGAGCGCGCCAAGCACGAGCACGAACGATTCTACCGGGCGTCGACCGCGCTCAATCGTGCGCTCACCCTCGACGAGATCTACGCCGCGGCCATCGAAGGCGCGCGCGGTGTCTGCGAATTCGACTTTGCGGCCATCACCGCATTCGACAGTCGGGACGCGAGCCACCTGATCAATCTGGCGGTGGGCGAGGGCATGGACCCTCTCGTCGGCACCAAGCACCGTGACCCCGCATCTATCGCGAGCATGGTGGCCAAGAACAAGCTTGCCTTGCCTGCCAGCGGCTCGTGGCGCGACCACCACGAGACGCACATCTTCGACGCCAAAGAGCACATCAAGGGTTTCGAGTCACTGTACGTGCTGCCGCTCCTGGTGAAGGACGAGGTGCTGGGAACGTTTGCCGTTGCTGCGCGCCGGCCGAGTGCCTTTTCCAGTGATCGACGTGAAATGCTCGGCGTGATTGCAAACCAGGTGGCCATTTCACTGCAAAACGGCCGCATGGTGCAGTCGCTGGAAGAACAGGCGACGACCGACGGGCTTACCGGGCTGGTCAACCACCGCACCTTCCAAGAGCGTTTCTCCAGCATGCTCGGCCGCGCCGACCGTCACAAGTTCCGCGTGGCCATGCTGCTGACCGATATCGACCACTTCAAGAAAGTCAACGACACCTACGGCCACCCGACGGGCGATGCCGTGCTCAAGCGAGTGGCTAGCATTCTGAAGGCCAGCGCTCGCAAGATCGACATCGTCGCCCGTTACGGCGGCGAAGAATTCGCGCTGGTTCTCGAAGGCACCGACCGGGCCGGCGCCCGCCAGCTGGCCGAGCGTATTCGGGAAGAGGTTGCTGCGCAGACCTTCGATTCGAGCAAAGGCCCATTCAAGGCGACGCTGTCTCTCGGCGTGGCGGTCTATCCGGACGATGGCAAGGTCAAACAAGAAGTCATCGCGTGCTCCGACAAGGCGCTGTACGCAGCCAAGCACGCGGGCCGCAACCGGACGGTTTGCCACGCCGACCTTCAGCGCGAAGGCCCAACGCTCAAGGTGGTTTCGGCGCGGTAAATTTCCACCAGCGGCGGCCCTGCGAAACGCATCGTTTTCTTTGTTTCGCCTTGCCAGGCTCAATCGCAACGGCGCCCTTCTTCCTGCCGTCCAGCCAGGTCGCGCAAGTGCACGGATTCGATGCTAAAGTCCCGCCCCAAGCATGGATTCTCATCTGACCGGCAAGACCGTCGTGCTTGGCGTGACGGGCGGCATTGCGGCGTACAAGGCGGCCGAGTTGTGCCGGCTGCTCGTCAAGGCGGGTGCTCAGGTCCACGTCGTCATGACCGAGGCGGCCTGCCAATTCATCACGCCGCTGACCCTTCAGACGCTGTCCGGACGCGCGGTGGCGCGTGAGCTGTTCGATCCGGGTCAAGAATCGAAGATCGGGCACATCGAGCTCGCCAGCTTGGCCGATCTGATCGTAGTCGCGCCGGCGACCGCGGATGCTATCGCGCGCTTCGCTGCCGGAATGGCCAACGATCTGTTGTCGGCTGTCGTTCTTGCCACCAAGGCTCCCATCCTGTTGGCGCCGGCCATGAATACCAACATGTGGGAAAACCGCATCACCCAGGAGAACCTCACGCGGCTGTGCCGGGACTCGCGAGCAACCACTGTCGGACCTGATGCCGGCGACTTGGCGTGCGGCTGGGTGGGGGCAGGGCGCATGGTCAATCCCGAGGAGATCGTCGCGGCCGCCATCGGCCGCGTCGGCCCTGCCTCGTTGGCGGCCGCGGGCGCGCTTGCCGGGCAGCGCGTGGTGGTGACCGCAGGGCCGACCTGGGAAGCTGTGGACGACGTGCGGTTCCTTGGCAACCGCTCGTCGGGAAAGATGGGGTTTGCCCTAGCCGCCGCTGCGGCCGAGCTGGGCGCCGAGGTGAGCCTGATTGCGGGGCCAGTGTCCCTGGCCACGCCTGCTGGCGTGGCTCGGCGAGTTGACGTCGAATCGGCGCTCGAGATGCGCGGGGCTTTGCAGAAGGCTGTGGCCGACGCCGACGTGGTCGTGATGTGCGCGGCGGTCGCCGATTTTCGCCCCGGCGTGCGCGTGCTGGGCAAGCTGTCCCGTCGGAAAAGCCGCCGCCAAGCCCCGGTTGCCACGCGCGCAATTCGCCTGGTCCCGAATCCAGACCTCCTGGCCGAGCTTGGCCGCTCGCGCAAGGCGGGCAGGCCGTACCTCGTCGGTTTTGCCGCCGAGGTCGGGCTTTCCAGCCAAGCGCTCATCGAACGCGCGCGCAGCAAACTGTCGGAGAAATTCTGTGACGTTGTTGTCGCGAACGAAGTCGGTCGTCCTGGATTAGGCTTCGGAGCCGACCAGAACGCCGTCACCTTGGTCTTCGCCGATGGGCGCGCCATGGAGCTGCCACCTGCCCGCAAAGATCAGCTCGCGCACGCCATCTGGGATAAACTCCGCCACGAGCTTGAGGACCTATCGCGGTCGGCCTCGAAAACCAACCAAACAAAGGAAGCTGCACGCAAGCGGGAAAACCGCGCGAAGGGACAGAATGCCTAGCGTCCTAGTGGAAGAAAAGATCAGCACCTATCGACCGAGGGTTCTCGAAAACCTGCGCAGCGCAGGAGATGTGCTCGCGGCCCGGCAAGAAATGGGCGGGCTGACCCGCGGTAACGTTCCACCGTGGCCGGGCTCGGGCGACGGCGACTTTCACGGCACGCTGGCCGCGATTTGGGTTTGGTCAACCGCCGAAAAGTTGCGCGGCGAGGATCGCTTTTCGCTCAACATCGCATCGGCCTGGAGTTTTATCGAATCGACGTGGAGCGACTTCATTCCGCGCTCGCTTGGCGCGCACGCCAGTGACGAGGCGGCCTACGACTGCGCCATGGTTCTGCGCGCCTGGTTGGCCGGCGAAGGCCACAAGGCGGTAGACGACGAAAGCGCGCGGCTGGAACGGGTCGCCACGGCGGCCAGATTGCTCGGCGCCTACGTGACCGATTTGGAAAATCTGAGTGGCCGAGAGTTCAAGGATCCGGGTTTTTTGGCCTGGACCCTGGGCGAATACGCACGCGCCCTGAACGACCGTGGGCTCAGTGCGACGGCGCGCAGATTCGTCGACGCTGCATTTGGCATGAAGAGCCCGCCGTCCTTTTCGTCCGAGTTGGCGGGGCGCGACGGACTTTTCGATTTTTCTTGCACCACCGCGACCCGGGTGATGGCCGTGATTGGTGCCGAAGGTCCAATTCCGTTCGTCGGAGCGTGGCTGCGCGAACGGGTCGCTCCCTCAGTTCCGCAGGCGTTCGTTGCGCGTCCCATGGACGAGAATACCTGGAACTCGTGCGCCGCTGCCAGCCTTGGCTATGCCTTCTCGATTTCGACCGACGCAACGTTCTTCGACGCGTACAAGGTCCTGATGGACGAGCTTGACGACCGCGCGGAAAACGGCGCGCTCGGACGAATGCCGGGCTATTCGGCCGAGACCGCTGCGACCTTCTACTACGCGATGGCGACGGCCTCGATCTTGGGGACGATCTGACCGGTGTCCGACGCACGCGAAGAACTGCGCGACCTGACGGCCGCTTTTCGTAGGCACCTTGAGGTGCGCGGGCGCTGTGGCCTGGTTGGGGTGTCCACGCGAAAGTCGCCTGTTGTGGGCACCCCGGAAGGGTTTCCAAACGAGGCGCGTGGGGAGCGGCCGAGCTCTGCTCGGCCCGGACCATCGCGGGAAGGGTTGGAAACCCTCCCAGGGTTTCCAAAGGAGACGCGTGGGGAGCGGCCGAGCTTTGCTCGGCCCGGACCATCGCGGGAAGGGTTGGAAACCCTCCCAGGGTTTCCAAAGGCTGACGACGAGCCGCTGACGCCGTATCCGACGCCGCCGCCCGTGCTGTACGACGAAGGGCAGGTGCTGCACGCCGGAGTCGGCGTCAATGCCCTGCGCGCCGAGATCGGCGACTGCCAGCGCTGCAAGCTGGCCAAAGGTCGTCGCCACATCGTGATCGGCACCGGAAACCCCGAGGCAAACCTGATGTTCGTGGGCGAGGCGCCCGGCGCCGACGAAGACGAACAGGGCGAGCCTTTCGTCGGGGCCGCCGGTCAGCTGCTGACCAGGATGATCAAGGCCATGGGCTACGAGCGGTCCGAGGTCTACATCTGCAATATCATCAAGTGCCGGCCGCCGCAGAACCGCAACCCTGAGCCCGACGAGATCAGCGCCTGCGAGCAGTTCCTGCGCAAGCAGATCGCCATCGTACAACCGCGCATCATCGTGGCGCTGGGCAAGTTTGCGGCGCAGTATCTGTGTGGCGAAAGCACGCCGATCAGCCGGCTGCGCGGCAATCTGCGCACGTACAACGAGATCCCCGTCATGCCGACCTATCATCCGGCCTACTTGCTGCGTGACGAGAGCCGCAAGGGTGAGGCGTGGGCCGACCTCAAGCACGTCATGGGCTTACTTACCAACATGGGGCTGCGGTGAAGATCCTCTGTCAACGGATCATCCGATTGACACCTGGGATCTCCAACGATAACTTGCGCCCAGCGTCTGCGCAGAGGAGGACCTGATGGCGAGCGAAGATCCCTGTTTCATCGGCAGCAAAACCACCGTCCGGGGCCATGTCTCTGGCAACCAGGACCTGGTGGTCCAAGGCCGTATCGAAGGTAGCGTCAGTCTGGAGAGCCAGCTGACCGTGGAAGAATCGGCAACCGTCGAGGCCGACGTGGAAGCCAGCGTGGCGACTGTGCGCGGCCAGGTGCGCGGCCCCATCGTGGCCACGCGCTCGATGGTGCTGGAAGCGACCGCCAAGGTGGCCGGAAAGCTCAAGGCGCCCTCCATCGTCATCGAGGACGGCGCGCATTTTTCGGGTGAAATCGAGATGGATGTCGAGCTGCCGGCGGGCGTTGAGCCTGGCACGCGGTAGGTGGCGGCCCGGGACGGGAAACTGATCATGGCAAAGGAAAAGGAAGCAAGACCCATGGCGAATACGGTCATTGGAAGCAGCATCGTCATCGACGGCGAAATCAGCGGCGACGAACCGATCACCATCCTTGGCACGGTCAAGGGCAAGGTGGCCGTGTCCCAAAACGTCGTCATCGAATCCGGCGCCACCGTCGAGGCCGACGTGGAAGGTCAAACCGTTACGATCAGCGGCAAGCTGACCGGCAACGTGAGCGCGCGCGAGAAGCTCGAGCTGCGACCAGAGTCGAAAATGGTCGGCAACGCCAAAGCCCCGCGCATCGTGGTCGCCGACGGTGCCTCGTTCAAGGGCAACGTCGACATGGACGTGTAAGGGACGACCATGACGGCTGACAAGGAAACCATCATCGGCGCCGAAACTCGTATTTCCGGCGAGATTCGCGGCGAAGAAGATCTGGTCATCAGGGGCCGGGTCGACGGCAAGATTCACTTGTCGCAGACGTTGACGGTCGAGAAGGGCGCGATTGTAGCGGCCGATGTCGACGTGCGCACTCTGGTGGTGTCCGGCACGTTGGTCGGCAGCATCGTGGCGTCGGAAAGCGTCCGCCTGTTCGCCAGCGCGCGCGTGGTCGGCGATCTGGCCGCACCGCGCGTGGTGATGGAGTCGGGCGCCGCCTACCGCGGTCGCGTCGACATGGGCGATGTCGAGGTCGCTCGTGCAGCGGTTGCTTCGCATGCCGCCGTTGCCAAACCCTCAGTTACGCCGGCGGACGCCGCCAAGGCTCGTCCGGTGCTGCCACGGATGGCTGCGCTGCCCAGGACGGTGGCGCCGGTCGCGGTGCCACCCAAGGTGGCCCCCAAGCTTGCGGTTTCTGGAGAGCGCGCGGCCAGTCCGGAGGCCACGCATGCGTCGCCGCCCGTATTCCCGCGCGTTGCGGGCGTGGCCGGCGGTTCGGCGCCGGCCTGGGCAAAGAAAAAGATTCGTCGACGCTAGCTTTACCGACGGGTGCGTCGTGCATCTGGTGACAGATGTGATACGGTTCGCACGCCCATGTGTGGTGTAATCGGAATCTTCGGTCACCCAGAGGCGTCGAAGCTCGCCTACCTAGGACTTCACGCCCTCCAACATCGCGGCCAGGAATCGGCCGGCATCGTGTCCAGCGACGGGCAGCACCTGCACTGGGTGCGCGAAATGGGGCATGTTGGTGAGATCTTCACCGAAGAACGCTTGCGCCATCTGCCAGGCTCGTCGGCCATTGGGCATGTGCGCTATTCGACCACCGGCGATTCTGCGTCCAAGAACGCGCAGCCCATCGCGGTCGACTACTCTGGTGGCTCGCTGGCCATTGCCCACAATGGAAACTTGGTCGACGCCGCTGAGGTGCGGGCGCATCTGGAGGACGATGGTTCGATCTTCCAGACCACCAGCGACACAGAGGTCATCCTGCACCTCATCGCGCGCTCGCGCGAAGGGTCGCTGCCCGACCGTGTGGTGGACGCCCTGCGGTCGGTGCACGGAGCCTATTCACTGGCCTTCCTGTCGGAATCCATGATGATCATCGTGCGCGATCCGATGGGCATCCGTCCGCTTTCCCTGGGCAAGCACAACAAGAAGGGCTGGGTGGTGGCTTCGGAAACCTGCGCTTTCGATCTCATCGAGGCCAGCTTCGTGCGCGACATCGAGCCAGGGGAGATGCTGGTCTTCGACAAGGACGGTATGCACAGGAGTTTCCCCTTCAAGCCGGAAAAGCCCTACCGCTGCATTTTCGAATGGGTCTATTTCGCGCGGCCCGATTCCACCATGGCGGGGCAATCGGTGTACCAAGCCCGCGAACGGATGGGTCGCCGTCTGGCGGTGGAACACCCGGTGCCCGCCGACGTGGTCGTCCCGGTTCCCGACTCGGGCACCGCAGCGGCGATTGGCTACGCGCGCGAGAGCAACATCCCGTTCGGTCAGGGTCTGATGCGTTCGCACTACGTGGGGCGCACCTTCATTGAGCCGTCCGAGTCGATCCGTCACTTCGGCGTGAAGCTCAAGCTGTCGCCGGTGCGCGAGGTCCTGGCAGGAAAGCGGGTGGTCGTGGTCGACGATTCCATCGTGCGCGGCACCACGTCCAGCAAGATCATTGGCATGATTCGCGGGGCGGGTGCGCGCGAGGTGCACCTGCGCATCAGTTCGCCGCCCACGGTGGGGCCTTGTCACTACGGCATCGATACCCCGGACCGCGACAAGCTGATCGCCAGCTCGCACAGCGTGGAGGAGATCTGCCGTTTCGTGGGCGCCGATACCCTCGGCTACCTGTCACTGGGCGGCTTGCGTGCCTCGATCAACTGCGTGGGAAGCACGGACGAGCACAGTGGGTTGTGCGACGGCTGCTTCTCCAATACCTATCCCATCGCGGTCGCGCCCCCGGCGCGCTGCCGGCAATTGCGGTTGATATCGGCGTAGATGGGCTTGCGGGGCGGGTTCGGCTGGACCAGCCGGTTCAGACGGAAGCTAGCCTCTTGACTCCGTCGCGCAGATCCTCAACATGGGGGCATGCTGCGTCCTGGTTTTTCGGGAGTCCTGATCGCGGTTCTGGCCGCCGTCTGGGGGGGGCGGGCCGTGGCGGCGCCTCGGGTGGTGTTGTTGGAGATGGCGGGCGGCGCGCGGGACGTCCGGCAAGAGGTGCGGGCTTCGGCCGAGCAGGCCCTGCGCGCGCTGGGCGTCGAGGTCGTGCCGCAGAGCCAGGTCAAGACCTCGCTCGACGATTGCAACATTCCGTCGTGCCTGGCCGAGCTGGGTCGGCAGGCGGGGGCGAGTCACATCCTGGAGATTCAGGGCAGCTACGTGAACGAGTCGTACAACTTGCGCCTCGACCTGCGCGATGGCGAGACGGGGCGCATCCTGGGCAGCGATGCCAAGGAATGCGAGATCTGTTCCGCCAGAGACTTCTATCGGGCGGTGAAAGATCGTTCCGCCGCGCTGTGGACGCGTGTGGTGCGCGAGCAGGGCAGCGCTGAGTCGGTTCCCTCCCAGGCGGTTCCTGTCACGCCAGCTCGTTCCGATGTGACGGAGGCGAATCCGGCCCCGTCTCCGGCCAAGCCTGGCCGATCCTTCTGGCGGCAACCGCTGCCTCTGTTCGGGTTGGGCCTTACCGCAGGTGCGGGGGTGCTGCTTGGTTTCGGGGCTTACTATCTGGCGGTGGATGGCGATCCCGCGGACTGTAAGGGCGCGGGTGTTGATAAGTTTTGTGCCTTCAAGCGCTCCACCGCGGACCTCGGCTGGGGCCTGCTGGCAGGCGGAGGCGCGGCCCTTCTGGGAGGAGTGGCCATCCTGATCTGGGGTCGCGATGACCCAGACGGACCGGCGATTTCCCTGGGTCCAGGGACGGTCACTTTGTCCGGAAGTTTCTAGGCCGGCATCGCTTGGGGCGCGGATCGAAGTTAGCTGTTTTCACCACAGAGAGCACAGAGGTCACAGAGCCGGATCGGAAAGGGAAGGGTTGGATTGGGTCCGATCCGAACCCCTTCTTCCTTTCCGACCTCTGTGTTCTCTGTGCTCTCTGTGGTGAAAACAGCTATCTAGGACCCCAGGCTTCGTGGGCGAAGTAGAGTCCCGCGAAGATCTTCGCTGCCAGCGGGGTGCCTTGCCGCTCGCGCTCTCTCAGCCAGGCGCGCGCTTCGCCCAGGGCGACTTCGTGCACCTGGATGTTTTCTGACGGGGTTCCGCCGCCGGCGCCGACCTTGGTCAGGTCGGAGGCCAGGATGAACCGGACCATCTCGCTGGTCAGCCCCGGGGAGGTGGCGCTGGTGGAAACCAGTCTCAACGTCGCGGCGTGGTAGCCGGTCTCCTCTAGCAGTTCCCGTCGCGCGGCCTCGATAAGGTCTTCCTGTTCTCGTCCGGGCTCGTCGCCTACCAACCCGGCAGGAAATTCGATCACCTTGCCGCCCAGCGGGATTCGGTACTGCTCGACGAACAAGAGCCGTCGCTCTGCTGTCAACGGCACGATGACCACCACGGCGCGCGCGTTGGCGCGTTCCACGAAAGTCCAGCCGTCGACGTCTACCAAACGCAGGTAGCGAGTTTCAGCGAGTGTTCGTCGAGTCACGTCGATCTACTTGCCCAGTTCTTCGTCGACCCACTCGTTGAGGCTCTCGATGTCGTGGCGGCCGGCGTACTTGCGACCATTGATGTAGATGGTGGGCGTGGAGTTGATTCCCAGCGCACCGCCGTCGGACTTGTCCTTGGTCACGGCAGCCTTGATCTCGTCCGAGGTCAGGTCGCCCCGCCATCGGGCGACGTCGAGCCCTACGTCCTTGGCGATCTTCTCCAGCACAGCCGGAGTGAGATTGTCGGAGTTGTCCCACACCTTGTCGCTGTAGGGCCAGAACTTGCCCTGCTTCTGCGCGGCCGTGGCGGCTTCGGCCGCCAGGCGCGAGTTGGTGTGGCCGCTGAGCGGGAAGTGCTTGAAGCACAGCCTCACCTGCCGCGGGTAAGTGTCCAGAACTTGCTTCATGAGCGCCTGAGCGCTCCGGCAGTGCGGGCATTCGTAGTCCACGAACTCGACCACCGTAACCCGCGCCCCGGACGGACCCTTGCTGGGCGCTCGACTCACGTCGATCTCCGTGTGGACCGGGTCGTGGTAACGTTTTTGCAACTCCTCGCTCACTTCCGAGTCGGTGTAGCCGGCCTCGACCAGCTTGGCCACGTACCTGACCGCGTAGAACGAGCGCTTGCAGCCGGGATCGTGCTTGACCGAGTAGATCAGGCTGTGGCCTTTGCCACAGCTCGATGGCTCGCGGTTGACGACGCGGAAGAAGACCTTGCGTTCGTAGTCGTCCAGCTTGCTGATGTCGATGCCGGGCGGGGGTGCGGTGTCGAGATCAGCGGCGCCCTTGCTTTCGGGGCTGGCCGGTTTCGCCTCGGCGGGCGCGGCCATGGCCGACGGAAGCAGGGGCAGGGCGAAGAACAGGCCTACGGACGCAAGGCTGCTCGCGCGGGGAGCCCGCCGGCTTTGCCAGCGCCGCGCGTGGCGCACCATCGCGGGAGGGCATGGGAACCCTGCGAGGGTTCCCATCTCAGAATGAGATAGGAGTGGGTGCATCGGAGCGAAGATTAGAAACCACCGGGGCACAAGTCAAACAGTGACGCACCTTCTGCTTGAATTGACGAAGCCCGACGGGCCGGCCAGTATTAGCGCACCATGGGGTCGGACTACACCGCCGCCGCACTCGCGATCCTGGCCGGGGTCGGGATGGCGGTTGCCTTCAGCGCGCTGGCCCGATTCGTGGGCGAGCGACGCGTGACCCGGGCCAAGCAGATCACCTACGAGGCCGGCTCGGATCCGGTGGGCAGCCCACGCGTGCGCATCCCGGTGCGCTTCTATCCGGTCGCGATCCTCTTCCTGGTATTCGATATCGAAGTCGCATTTCTCTACCCGTGGGCGGTCAACTACTCGTCCTTGTCGTGCGCGGAGCCGCTGGTCAAGGGCGCGTGCCAGGCGGGCACTTCGTGGTTGGGCTTGGGCGCCGTGGTGGTCTTCATGGCGGTGTTGTTGGTCGCGCTCGCGTATGTGTGGCGCAAGCGCGCGATCGGATGGGACTAGAAAATGCCATTCTCGGTTTACACATCGAAACTCGCGCAGGCGGTGAACTGGGCGCGCAAGTTCTCCCTGTTTGAGTATCCCTTTGTCACCGCCTGCTGTGGCATGGAGTTCATGGCGCTGTGGGCGCCGAAATACGACATCGCGCGCTTTGGGGCTGAGATCCCACGCTTTTCCCCGCGCCAAGCCGACCTCATGATCGTGGTAGGGACCATCACCGAACGGCAAGGGCCGGTGCTTCGCCGCATCTACGATCAGATGTGCGAGCCCAAGTGGGTCATCGCGTTCGGCGTGTGCGCATCGACCGGCGGTTTTTACCAGAACTACTCGGCCATGCCGGGCGCTGATCAGGTCATCCCTGTGGACGTGTACATTCCCGGCTGCCCGCCGCGGCCTGAGCAGATGCTGGATGCGCTGGTGCTGCTGCAAGAGCGGATCCAGAAAGGCGAGGGCCACAGCCAGGTGGTGCTGCGGGCCGAGCGGGGCTATGTCGCGCCCGACGTGAGCATCCGGCCCGAGGGCGATGGCAAGGAAGGGGCGGGCCGCTAGGCCCTTCGCAAGCCATGGCCAAGATCATCCTCGACCGGCTCGCTCAGCAGTTCGTCGCTGGCGAAATCCTGGAAACCGGATCGCAGCACGGCAACGAGTGGGCGCGCGTGGCGCCAGCGCACTGGCGGGCGGTGGCGCAGTTTCTGCGCGATGATCTCGAGACCGCGCTGAATATGTTCATCGATCTGACCTGCGTGGATCGGTTGGGCCGCACGCCACGGTTCGACGTGGTGATGCATCTCTATTCCGTGGACAAGAAGCACCGGGTGCGGCTTTTGGCCGGGGTTCCCGAGGAGGATCCCAGCATCGATTCCTTGGTGACACTGTGGCCGGGCGCCAACTGGTTCGAACGCGAAGCCTTTGATCTTTACGGCGTGCGCTTCGCGGGTCACCCTGACCTGCGCCGCATCCTCATGTATCCCGAGTTCGTGGGTCATCCCTTGCGCAAGGACTTTCCCAAAGAGGGACGTCAGCCGCTTTTGCGCCGGTTGCCCGGTAGCGTGGACTAGACCATGGACGACCCGTCCCAGACTGCCCGCCGCGTGGTGATCGGGTTTGGCGACGCCGCCAATCTTCCCGAGGACGACGAGCTGCCCACGGAATCCATGCCGCTCAACATGGGGCCGTCGCATCCGGCCATGCACGGGACCGTGCGCATGGTTCTCGAGGTCGATGGCGAAAAGATTCGCAGCGCCGACGTGCAGGTCGGGTATCTGCACCGCTGCTTCGAAAAGGAAGCCGAGAACGCCAGCTGGACGCAGATCTTCCCCTACACCGACCGTCTCAACTACGTGTCGCCCATGCTCAACAATGTGGGCTACGCCTTGGCTGTTGAGAAGCTGCTCGACATCGACAAGAGGATCCCCGAGCGCGCGCAGTTCATCCGCGTGATTGTCGGTGAGATCTCGCGCATCACCGATCACCTGACCTGCCTGGCCGCCAGCGCGATGGAACTGGCCGCGTTCACCGTGTTCTTCTACTTGATGAAAGCGCGCGAATGGCTGTGGGAATTGTTGGAAGAACTTTCAGGCGCGCGCCTGACCCACAGCTACGTGCGCATCGGCGGCGTGGTCGCCGATCTGACCGACGACTTCTGCCCCAAGCTGCGCGACATTTTGCGCCGCTGTCGCGCCAGTATTGACGATGTCGACAAGATGCTGACCAGCAACCGCATCTTCCGCGACCGCATGGACGGCATCGGCATAATCACGCGTGACGATGCCCTCGGCTGGGGCCTGACCGGGCCAGTGGGCCGCTCGACCGGGCTCGCCTACGACGTGCGCAAGGACCATCCTTACCTGGTCTACGATCGCTTCGACTTCGACGTGCCGGTGGGCTCGAAAGGCGACAACTTCGATCGCTACGCGGTTCGCCTGGAAGAAATGCGGCAGTCGATGCGCATCCTGGAACAGGCCATGGACTTGTTGCCCGCCGGCCCGGTGCTCATCGACGACGCGCGGGTCGCGTTGCCGCCCAAACGCGAGGTGTACAACACCATCGAATCCATGATCGCGCACTTCAAGTTGATCATGGATGGTATCGTGGTGCCGCCCGGCGAGATCTACTCGTTCACCGAGGGTGGCAACGGCGAGCTGGGCTTCTACATCGTATCCAACGGTACCGGCCAGCCATGGAAGTGCCGCGTGCGGCCGCCCTGCTTCGCCAACCTCGCCGTGCTCAACAAGCTCTTGCCCGGACTCTTCATCGCCGACCTGGTCCCGACTTTCGGGATGATCAACATGATCGGCGGGGAGTGCGACCGCTGATGGCGGGCGGCATGCCAGCCCCGGTCGTACCGCGGGCCAACGTCAAGATGGTCATCGACGGGCAGGCTCGCGAGTTTCCCGCGGGCTTGACCATTCTGGAAGCGTGTCAGCGGGTGGGGATCAAAGTGCCGTTCTTTTGCTGGCATCCCGGGCTGTCAGCGCCGGCAGTCTGTCGCCAGTGCTTGGTCGAGATCAAAGGATTCCCCAAGCCGATTCCATCCTGCTACACGCCAGTGGCTGACAAGATGGAGGTGGTCACCAACTCGAAGAAGGTGTTCGACGTGCGACGGCAGATGCTGGAATTCACTCTGCTCAACCACCCCATCGATTGCCCCATCTGCGACAAGGCGGGTGAGTGCATGTTGCAGAAGCACTACTTCGATTGGGACGCGCGCATTGCCCGCAACGACGGCGGCAAGGTGCGCAAGGCCAAGGTGGTCGACCTCGGCCGGCACATCGTGCTCGACCAGGAGCGCTGCATTCTGTGCACGCGCTGTATCCGCGTGTGCAACGAGGTGGCGCGCCAGCAGGACCTGGTCATGGCTTTTCGCGGAGATCGCCAGCTTCTCACCACGGCGCCGGGGCGGCGTCTGGACAATCCCTATTCGCTCAACACCGTCGACGTCTGTCCGGTGGGCGCGCTGACCGCCAAGGATTTTCGCTTTTCCATGCGCGCCTGGGAACTATGGGCCACGCCGTCGGTGTGTCCCGGGTGTGCCACGGGTTGCAACATCGAAATCCACGCGGCCCGCAATGTGATCCGGCGCCTGGTTCCGCGGCTCAACCCTGCGGTCAACAAGTATTGGATGTGCGACGACGGGCGGCTGACCTACAAGACTTTGCACGAGAATCGGCTGGCAGCGCCCATGATCGCGGGCGCGGCGACGAGCTGGGGCGCCGCCCTGACTGAGGCGGCACGACTCCTTGGCCAGGCTCGCGACAAGTCGCCTGCCACCCTGGGCGTGGTGCTGTCGGCCCAGATGACCAACGAAGATATCTTCGCGTTCTCGCGCCTAGCCACTGAATGCCTGCGAACCGATCGCGTCTATTTGGTCGGCGCACCAGATGGTTGGTGCGACGACATCCTGGTCAGCGCTGACAAGAATCCCAACACCACCGGAGCCAAGCTGATCGGAGGGCCGACCCTGCGCACCGCCGCGGATTTGAAGCGGGATCTGGAGGCCGGGGTCGTGACGGCGCTGCTGTTGGTGGGCGAAGCCGTCGGCCCACCCGATTCGCTGCAGACCCTGGTTGCCGTGACTGCGCACCAAGATCCGTCGGTGGCTGCGGCCCAAGTGGCGCTGCCTCTGGCCATGTGGGCCGAGGTTGACGGCAGTTTCACCAACCGACAAGGCAAGGTTCAGCGCTTGTACGCGGCCCTTGCACCGGCCGGGCAGTCACGGCCGGGCTGGGAAACCGCGGTCCGGCTGGCTCGGGCGCTGGGGGCCGCGTGGACGTATGGCGACGCGAAGCAGGTGTTCGGCGAGGTTTGTGCGAAGGTCACGCTGATAAGTCGGGCCGATTGGGGCAAACCGGAGATGCCGGTGCAACTTCGTTTCGCCAATTCGAGGGGCTAGTCGCAATGTCAGGCGCACAACTCTTGTACGGTCGGCCTGGCTTCGCCATCGTGGCGGCGCTCATCGAGATCTTGGCGCTGGTGGTTGTCTTCGCCATGGGACTGGCCGGCCTGCTGACTTGGCTGGAACGGCGCCAGTCGGCCATGATGCAGGACCGGCTGGGACCCAACCGCGCCAACATTGGGCCATGGCGCGCCTGGGGAATCCTGCACTTCGTCGCCGACGCGCTGAAGATGATGTTCAAAGAGGACTTCATCCCGCCCAAGGCGAACCGGTTCCTGTTCACGCTGGCGCCTGTCTTGGCCATTGCGCCTCCGTTCATCGTGCTGGCCATCATTCCTTTCGGGGCGCCGCTGTGCTGGGGGCACATGCGTGATGCGGTTCCGCTCGGCACCTGTGTGCAGCCGGTGAATTTGCAGATCGCGCGGCTGGATGTGGGCGTGCTGTTCTACTTCGCATTTGCTTCGCTGTCGGTGTACGGCGCCACCCTGGCCGGCTGGGCCTCGTACAACAAGTGGGCCCTAATGGGCGGCATGCGCGCGTCCTCGCAGATGATGTCCTACGAGGTCACGATGGGCATGGCCGTGATGGCGATGTTTCTCGTCTACGGCACGCTGGAACCCGGCGCGATGGTCA
>PMLB01000392.1 GCA_003158735.1 Myxococcales bacterium
CCGCGCGCTTTGCGCGCGCCCTCGTCACCACAGAGGGCACAGAGGCCACAGAGCCGGATCGGGAAGAGTTGGGTTCTGTCCGGTCCGACCCCCTTCTTCCCTTCCGACCTCTGTGTTCTCTGTGCTCTCTGTGGTGAGATCCGGATCTTCCCGCGCGAACTGCGCCGGTCGCCCTACTTGATGAGCTTCCAGACCGGCTGGAATTCGGTCGCCTTGAGCGTTGGATCCTCCACCGAGAGGATGTAGTCCACCCGGCGGTTGCGGGGCTCGTCGGTGTTGTCAGGTGTGGCCACGGCCAGCGCGAATTCGCCGAAGCCTTCGTAGGCGATGGGAATGCGCAGGCCGTTCTTGCGAAACCAGCCGGCGATAGACTGGGCGCGCTTGCGCGACAGACCCAGGTTGTACGGGGCCGCTCCGACGGTGTCGGTGTGACCAGCGATGTACAGCTTGATGGGGCCGAGATTCTTGTGCTTGGCCAACGCGTCGGCGATCTTGCCTAGGCTGGCCTGCAGCTTGGGCGTTTCCGTGCTGGCGATGCTGGCCGAATCCGTCGCGAAGTTGACTTCCTCGTGCGGGATGTAGACCGACCAGGGGAAGAGCGCGAAGCTTTTGTACGCGCCGCCGGCATCCGAGACCTTGAGGTCCACCCGTCCCACCTCGGTGCTCTTGGGCAAGGGTTTCCAGGTGAGCCAAAAGGGAATCACAGGGTCGCGATCCGCAAATTCCTGCTCTTGCTCGAGCAGCGGATCGCCGCCCGACGCACCGAAGATGCGCAGTTCCACCTTGCCGTCCGGGCTGTTGATCTGGATGGGCATGCGGCCCGCGGCCAGGTCCACCTTGGTCTTGTCGACAATCACCGTCAACTCGCCGCCCACCAGCGTGTCGAAGTAGACCTGGCTGTCCTGGGGCGCGCCATCGACCACGCAGGTGACCCGTCCACTGTAGTGGTGCTTGCCCGGTTTCCCGTCGAGAAATATCTCGCGCATTTCGCCCAGGTTGATAGCGCCCAGGCTCTGGCTCACGTTCTTGCCGTCGTCGCGGTTGAGCATGACTTCCACGCGCTCGAGATTTTGCAGGGCGGTGATCTCCAGCTTGGGCTTCTGGCCCACACCGACCTTGGTGACCATGCGGACCTGAATGGCGTCGGCCCTTGCGACAAGGGGGACGCTGACCAGCAGCAGGAAGAGGACAGACGCGAAGAGGCGTTGGCTGGCAAAGGCGGAGCGCATGGCCGACATGCTACCGCGAAAACCCGCGCTGTGGCCGAGCAAGAACAGCCGAAAGGGTTGCCGCCCGTGCTGGGACGGATCCTTGCCGCGGCATCCGGCATCCAAACTTCGGAGTTACCTTGCGAACTACACCAATACGGCTGATGGGTCTGAGCCTGGTGCTGCTGGGCGCCGTCGGTGTTGTTTGGTTCGCGTCATCGCCCGGGACAAACACCATGGCCAAAGCCGACGAAAGTGGAAGACCGAGGCGCAGCGAGCTGCGCAAGCGTCTCTCGTCCTTGCAGTACTACGTGACCCAGGAGGACGGCACCGAGCCTGCGTTCCAAAACCAGTACTGGAACAATCACGGCGACGGCATCTACGTGGATGCCGTGTCAGGCGAGCCGCTTTTCTCGTCGCGCGACAAGTACGATTCGGGCACGGGCTGGCCCAGCTTCACGCGACCGCTGGAAGCGGCGAATGTGGTCAGCCAGACCGACGATTCGCTGGGCATGGCGCGTGTGGAAGTCCGCTCGCGCCAGGCGGACTCGCATCTGGGGCACGTCTTCGACGACGGGCCACCGCCCACCGGCCAGCGCTACTGCATGAACTCGGCTGCCCTGCGCTTCATTCCCGCGGCTCAGCTGGAAGCCGAGGGTTACGGAAAGTACCTGCCTCTCTTTGGCCTCAAGTCGAGCCAGGTGGCTGCGACGGATGAAAAAGCCGGGCCAACGGTACAAGCCAAGACCGAAGTGGCCACCCTGGCGGGCGGCTGTTTCTGGGGCGTGCAGGAGTTGATTCGCAAGCTCCCCGGGGTCGTATCAAGCACGGTGGGGTACACCGGCGGAAGTACCGTCAACCCGCGCTACGAGGACGTGCACACCGGCCGGACCGGGCACGCCGAGGCGGTGCAGATCGTCTTTGACCCGCGCCAGATCTCCTACGAGAGCATCCTGCGCACCTTCTTCCGATTGCACGATCCGACCACACTCAATCGGCAAGGCAACGACATGGGCTCGCAGTACCGGTCGGCGATATTCTGGAACAGCGACGAGCAGCGACGGACGGCCGAGCGTGTGAAGGCCGAGGTCGATGCGTCCAGCAAGTGGGACAAGAAGGTGGTGACCGAGATTGTGAAGGCCGGGCCGTTCTACCAGGCCGAGGACTACCACCAGGACTACTTGCAGAAGAATCCCGGCGGCTACACCTGCCACTACTTGCGCGACTGACGGGCGACGTATTCATCCTGGCGAAGACCCGGGTACGCGGCCTGCCAGTGTTTTGCGAAGAGGTCGGCCAGGATTGCTGAGTGTGGCCCGTCCTGGCGCAAGGCCACGCCATAGGTGAACGCGTCGGGATAGAAGACGTAATGCTGCCACAGTTCGTCGCTGTCGAGGATGTCGCGCAACATTTGGGTGTGATCAGGATGGGGCATCCAGATCACGTCGGGCTGACGTCGCCACAGTTCCGCGGCTGAGAAGCTGCTGCGGGCAAAGATGGGATCGTGCAGGCCGAGCACGTCGATGATCGTGGCGCGCGGGGCGTACGCGCCCACCAGGCCGTGCTCGGACATGGCGAAGGTCGTGCCCGGCGGGGACGCGGCTGCCAGTCTCGCGATTTCATGCGAGGCTTGCCACGAGTCGAGGTCAGGCAGGGGCGCGGCCGCGGAAATGCGATAGCCGTCGAGCGAGGCCAATACCTGGGTCTGGGCGCGGCTTTCATAGGCGCGCCCCGCGGCTTCGAGCGCCCGGGCGCCACCCACAAGCGCGAGCAAAGCGCAAGCCAGGCGAAACAGAAGCGATCGCGCGACCAAGGGCGCGCTCTCGGGTGCCAGGGGCAGTTCTTGCAGCCAGCGGTCGGCTGCCAGAGCGCCCGCCACCACGAGAAGTGGCAGCGACGGGAAAAAGAAGCGCCCCAAGTGCCCCATGATCTGGTTGACGGAAAACAGGGCGGCGAATGTGACCATCGCAGGGATGAGTAAGACGAGCAGCAATCGCACGCTGGCCCGTCGAGAAAAGAGCACCACGGCCACCAGAAAGGGTGAGACGGTGGCGAGTGACACCTCGAGAAACAGAAACGGATTCCAGGTGAACTCGCCGACGAAACCCCGGTAGTACCAGGGCTGCTTGGCGTAGAAGGCGAGCGGCAGGGGCGTGCCCAGCAGGTGTCCCTTCAGAGTCAGGTCTAGCAAGAGCAGCCCACCCAACGTGCCGGCCCACAAGAGCAGCGGGCGCAGGCGAGGCGCAGGCGCGAGCAGCCACAGGGCCAGCAAGGGGCAGAGCGCCGCGATGATCACGTTGTCTGGACGCGCCTCGATGGCGAGCAAGCCTGCGCCCGCCGCAACCAGAGCCCGCGCCGACGACGGTTTCTCTGCCAAGCGCAGCGACGCGTACACGACAGCGGTATTGGCCAGCGCTGCCAGCATGGTGTCCATGCCGGTGTGAGCGTGGAAGAAGAATACCTCGCGGTAGCAGAGGAGCGGCAGCAGCAACGCGCCCCACAGCAGATACTGGCCGCACAAACGAACATCCCGACAAAAATGTCCGCACAGCGTGACCAAGGCCGCTAGCAGCGCAAGAGCGGCCGCGCCGGACGCGATCTGCAAGACCGCCGCGTGGTGGCCCGGCAGCAGCCCGCTGATCACCGTGACCAGCAGAAAGTGGAGTAGGCTGGTGACGCCGTAGACCGGCGCCTCGCCCGGATTCCAGGCCAGCCATTGGCCTGCCAAAGCGTTGTGGGCGTAGCGCAGATACATGTATGCGTCGTCGAAATCTGTAGGCCCGGCGCGTAGCAGCGCGCGCAATCGTTCAAGGACGACGGCCACGACTGCCAGCGCAAAGAGCAGGCGCAAGGAATTCAGTGTTCGCGCACGCGCGGGCAGCACGAGCCCAGTCTATGACATGGCCATCGACTAGGGGCAGTCACTTGTGGGATCATTCCACATACTAGAATTGGAGACGGAGGACACCATGGGTCTTGCGCTGGTTGAAGTCGTCATTATTGCCGAGGATGCGTTTGGGATTCCCATCCCCGACGAGGACGTGGATCGCATCGCCACACCGCGCGCGCTGGTGGACTACCTGATGGAGAAACTGGCCCCGTCACCCGAGGCGGTTGCGCATTCCACCCGGCGCGCGTTCACCACCTTGTGCAAGGCCATCGTGCAGGTGCTCGGTCCGCAGCACGTCGAGATTGTTCCCTCGACGACCTGGGACAGCCTGCTGCCTCGCTCGCACGTCCACGCCGACCAGCTGTGGTACGAGATCGAGAAGAAGGTCGGCGGCCCCTTGCGCCGCGACCACGGGGCCGCGGCCATCGTGGGACACACGGCGCTGCAGATTTCCGAGCGTGGCACGCCGGGGCCGCAGGAGGTGACAGGTCCACGGACGCGCGAGGAGATTGCGGCCGCCGTGCGCCGCCTTATCCATGAAAAGTTGGAGGTGAAGGAATTTACCGACGACACGCCGTTTGTGGCGATGGGACTGGATTAGCTTTTTCACCACAGAGAGCACAGAGAACACAGAGGTGAGAAAGGAAGAAGGGGTTCGGACCGGACAGAACCCAACCCTTCCCCTTCCGTCTCTGTGTGCTCTGTGTCCTCTGTGGTGAAATAACTAGCATCCGTCTGCCGCACAGCTCGGCTAGTCGCCCAACCGGCGCAGATGCTCGCGCGCGACCGGCGCGGACAGGTGATCGGGTGAGCGTGCCAGCAACTCTCTGAAAGCCGCCGCGGCCTCGGCTCGCCGGCCCAGGGCTTCCAGGGCCAGCCCGCGGCCGAAGCAGGCTTCGTCATTGGCCGGCCACGCGGCCAGAACGGCGGCGAAATCGACCAGCGCCGATGCCGCTTGGCCCATCCCGAGCAGGGCGAAGCCGTGGTTGTTGCGGGCTTCGGGCGCGGCCAGCCCGTCGAGCCAGGTCGCCGCTTGGGCCAGCTCGCCCAGTCGCAGGGCCACCGCGCCCCCAGCCTGTCGCACGCCGTCCTGCCAGCCCGAATCCAGGCACGTCCCAGTCGGCGCTGCCAGCGCGGCCTGGTAGGCGAGCCGGGCGGCCCGATCGTCGCTGGCGCTGCAGTGAAGATCGCCCAGGCGGCGCTGCCATTCGCAGGTCGGAAGTGCGGCTTCAGGCGGCTCCTGCAGCAAGGGAGCTGGCTGCAGGCCCGTCGTCGGCGCATAGCTGAAGCTGAGGGGAATCTCCAGCTCCGCGATGAGGGCCGCGCGTTCCGGCAGGCGGCGCGTGAACACCAGCCCATCGGCGGCCCGATACACCAGCGCCCATCTTCCTGGATCGAACCATGCGCTTCGCGGATTGACGGTTGGATAGGTGAGCAGGGCTGCGTCGACAGAAAACCCGTCGAGCAGGCGCTGCCACTCTTCGCGCGACAGATCCGCGCGGCGCAAGACCGCGTGGAACGACTCGGGATAGCCGTTGATGCGTGGATCCTGAAACACGCGAAAACGCGGCCAGCCCTGCCAGGTCAGGTACGAGCCGACTTCGAGATCGTTGTACATGCGCGGCCGCAGCCCATGTCGATCGACAAAAGCGATGGCGCCGTCGGGAACCAGATCCGCCTCGAGCCCGATGTCGAACCAGGGGGAACCGGCCCAGGCAGCCTGGGCGCGAGGAACCACCGTCAGCGCCAGCAAGGCCGCGGCCGCAGACCACGCCAGCGCCCGGCCACGCCACGCAGGCAGCAAGCGACTAGCCGCGACCGCCAGCGCCGGGCCTGCCAAGATAGAAGACTCGGCCACGAAGCGGATGCGGAAAGCGCCGAGAAAAGCCAGTGCGACCAAGGGAACGAAGATACGCAGAGGAGTCAGCGGCCGCGTCTTTCGCAAGAGAATCGACCCCAACAGCGCGGTGGCCAGACCAAGCAGCAAGAAGAAGAAAGGCCCATCGAGCGGCCAGCGCGCCGTCCGATATTCCTGCAGGGGCCGCAGCCAGGGCATCCGGATGTGGTTGGCAATGTAGGAGAGACAACGAGTTCCCGAGGGCGTGGCAAACATCAGCGGCACAAGCGCGAGCCCAACCAGCAGCGCGCGCCAGCCGTGGGCGCGCTTCCCATCCAACCACGCGCCGGCGGCGTAGAGCAGGAGAATCGCGGGCGCCAGAAAGAAGCACGAGTTGGCGTTGGCCCAGAGGAGTCCGAGCGGAACCAGCAGCCACAAGAGGCGCGGCCGTCCCGCCTCCGCGCGTTCCAGGGCCAGGAGCAGCAGGGCCAATCCGAGGAAGGTCACCAGGTGGGGACGTTCGACGAAGCGCGGTTCAGCCGACCACGCCGCCAGCGCCAGCGCCAAGGCCGCCAGCGCCGGGTGCGCTCCCCGCCGCACAGCCACACGAAAAAGTATGGCCCATGTGCCCAGCACGAAGCCGGTCTTGAGCAGCACCGTGCCCGGGATCCCAGCCGCACGATGGGCAAGCGCGAGCACGATCTGGAAAAGCCAGGCCAGATTGATGTCAGTGGCCGCCGGGTAGGTGAAGGAGAGCAGATTCTCCGTGGGCACATGGCCGGTGGAAAGAACGATCTCGCCCAGACGCAGGTTGAAGAACAGATCCGTCTCGTCCATCGGCACCAGGCAGCGCCCCGCGACGAACAAGAGCAGCACATAGATCACGGCGACCCATCATGCCGGAGTGCCGCGACTACGCCAAGGCGGCGTGATTTTCGGGGAGCCCCGCCTGCTTCCCGCTATCCGATGCCTGGCGCCGGCTCTCGCTGGGCCCGCATCAGGCCCAAGGCATAAAGTCCAAGCAAGGCGTAGAGATTTAGTGACGAGGCCACCGAGGTCGTGGGCGATGCGCCCAACCGTCCGTAGAGTACGGGAAAGTCGGTTCCAGCGATGATTCCCAGCGCCAGGCCGGCGGTGGTCTTGGTGCTCCCGGAAGATAGGTAGGTCGCCGAGAACCAAAGAAGCATAGGGAGCACCATGATCACATGGTGCAAATAGGTCAAGGGTGACCCGATGAGGACAAGGATATACGCTGATAGCATGACGCCTGCGTTGTCGATGCCGTGGCAGTTCCTGGCTCGATACAACACAGGCACGGCCAGCAGTGCCATCGTCAGGCAGGTGAGAACGAAGGTGGAGTTCGGAGAGTCAGTCAGGCGGGAAAAGAAGCCCGCCACGGAGAAGTTGGACAATGCGCTGGCGCGGAAGAGCCCCGGCACGGCCTGACCATAGGATGTCTCTGGCAAGAATCTGAAGAACGCAATCCATGAGGTCCACGCGCCGCGAACCAGGGAGCAGGCGACCCAGACTCCCATCCACAAGCACGAGCGGCCAACCGAGCGATAGCGTCGTGCCGCGAGAAAAACCAGCAAGAGAAAGATGGGAGTAACCTTGATCAGGATCGCGAGCGCCATGAGAGCACTGGCCCAATGTCGCGATTCCTCGGGGAGAATCAGAATCGGCAGCACCAAGAGCAGAACGAAGAGGTTGACTTGCCCCATGGCGACCGAACAAGGCAGGTTCAGGCCCATGGCCAGGCCAAGACCCAGGGACATCGCCAGCGGCCAGGAAACCGGCACGATGCCCAGCAGGATCTGTCTGCGCCGAATCCCGACCACTGCCATGACCGTGGCGCCGCAGAATGCTGCGATTCCAGCCCACGACCAAACCAGCTGCGCCGTCGACACCTGCAGTCGGGCCAGTTCCATGAAGAGGTAAGGGAAAACCGGCGGGTAGAGAAACGGGAGCACGCCCGCCAGGCCGTCCTGGTCGGCCAGGCGTCTTAGAACACCGACGTCATAGAAATCGGCGCCCAGGCTGGCTGCGCGACACGCATAGTAGAATGACGTGAAATCAGGTCCGACGTAGTTCACGTTGAAGAGGATGTCGGCCACGATGGACGTCGTGGCGAGCACAAACAGAAGCGTCACTGAGACCACCACGAGCCACGGCGTCTCGTGAAATTGCTGCGAAGGTTCATTTGGTGGTAGCGGCCGCCCAGTTTCGCCAATCTGGGGGTTGGAGAGACAAGCCCGTTTGTTTCGACGCCGCATCTCGACTCCGTTTTGTCGGATACTCGCATCCATCTCAACCGGGTCCAATATTTGTTCGCGGACTGCGCACCTGGAGCTGGGCAGGCAGCGGCCGCTGGTTGCCGCTACTGATTCCTACATCCGCGCGCCGGTACCGATCAGATAGCCGAGCAGGGCGCCGTACAGGGTGGAGATGTACGGGCTCGACGTGATGGGACAGGTGCCGGTGCGGCAACCCACCATCTTGTAGTAGGCGAACCCGAGCACGCCGCCACCCACGACAGAAGCCAAGGTGTACCAAATCATTTTGGTCTCCCGAGCATGCGCCAGCCGCATGAAATCACCCTCAACAGCAGCCTCCGCCGCACGCCGGGGTCTTCGGAACTGCCTGCTGGGCGGCGTCGGCGCGTACCTTTGCCATGTCGAGTCCTTTGGTTTGCTCGATCAGTTCTCGCAACGCGGCCGCGGGCAAGGCTCCTGCCTGCTCGAAAAGCTGAATTCCGTCGCGAAACGCCATCAGGGTCGGGATGGCCTGAATGCCGAAGCTGGCCGCCAGCCCGGATTCGTCCTCGGTGTTGACCTTGCCGAACACCACGTCCGGGTGCGCCTCCGAAGCCTTTTCGAACACCGGGCCGAACACCCGGCAGGGCCCGCACCAGGGTGCCCAGAAGTCCACCAGCACGATTCCGTTGGCGATAGTTTCTTTGAAGTTACTCTCGTTCAGGGCCTTGGTTGCCATGTTCATTCTCCTCTTGCCTAGTATGAGCCAGGTTTGTCCAAAAGGATTCGCCGAGTTGGCAGGTAGGTGACGCTGTACCTGGCCCGTGGGGCGAGCTGGAATCTCCATCCGTTCTCCTCGCGCTGGCGGCACTGGCCGCGCTGCTGGCCCAGGTGGAGGTCGTGTGGGTCGTGCTGGTAGGCGCGGCGATTTCGGCGATGGTGTTCTAGAAATGGGAGCTAGAATGAAGGTACGAAGACGTCATGGCCACACAGCGAGATCAGCTTCTTGACGAGAGAGGCCGCCCAGATTCTGCCGCGGTGGACGAGAGTCTGATCGACGCGACGATGGCGCTAGGTCCCGAGGAAAGGCTGCGCCAGAACGACCGCATGATTCGCACGGTGCTGCTGCTCAGGGAGGGCTGGGCTGCCGCGAAAGCTGAGCAGGATGGCCGAGAGCGCTGATCTGACGACGTTGCTTGAGCGTCTGCTGGCAAACGCGGCGTGAAACGCAAACTCACACTCACAGGCCTGGTGGCTGCGACTTACTTCATGGTCGCGGGCGGGCCCTACGGCCTGGAAGAGCTGGTGCAGAATGTGGGCTACCGGACCGCGCTGCTGCTCCTTCTCGTGACGCCGCTTGTGTGGAGTCTGCCCACGGCTTTGATGGTGGGTGAACTGGCCAGCGCCATTCCCGACGAAGGCGGATACTACGTGTGGGTCGATCGGGCCATGGGGCCGTTCTGGGGTTTTCAGGAAGCCTGGCTTTCTCTCTGCGCCAGCGTCTTTGACATGGCCATTTACCCGACGTTGTTCTTGCTCTATCTGGGGCGACTGTGGCCTGCGGCATCCCAGGGAAGCGTCGGCCTGGTGATGGGTGTCGCGATATTGGTGGCCTGTGCCGCGCTCAACTTGCGCGGCTCGCGTGCTGTGGGCGGGGCGTCCGAACTCATGGCCGTGCTGCTTCTGGGACCGTTCGTGGTCATGGCCATTCTTGCCTTCACTGGGACCGGCGCGCCCAGCGCCGTTCGCGCGCCCGCGTCTGGCGGCGATTTGTTGGGGGGATTGTTGATCGCTATGTGGAATTTTGCGGGCTGGGACAATGCCTCCACTGTGGCAGGCGAAGTGGAACGACCGCAGCGCAATTATCCACTGGCTATCTTCATCACGGTCTGCCTGGTGACCTTGACCTACCTCGTGCCGGTGGCCGGGGCCGCACACATGGGGATCGATCCGGGCGGCTGGACCACGGGGTCGTGGGTGACCGTGGGTGACATCGTCGGCGGCCGCGGGCTCGCGCTGGCTGTGGGCGTGGGCGGGATGCTGTGCGGGCTGGGCATGGCGAATGCGCTGGTCATGTCGTATTCGCGGCTGCCGTTGGTGCTCGCCTTGAATGGCCGTCTGCCGCGGGTGTTTGCTCGCCAGCTACCCAGCACCGGCGCGCCCTGGGTATCCATTGTGGCTCTGACCGCGGCCTGGTGCGTGGCCTTGGGGTTGGGTCTGCAGCGTCTCATCGAACTCTATGCCTTGCTTTACGGCCTGTCACTCATGCTGGAATTCGCCGCCTTGGTGATCCTACGTGTGCGCGAACCCAACCTGGCGCGACCCTTTCGTGTCCCGGGCGGCCTTCCGGTTGCTCTGCTATTGGGCGTCGGACCTGCAGCGCTTCTGGTGCTGGCATTCGCGCGCGAACGACCCAAACACGCGGGTCAGCTCGGGGCGCTTACTCTGGCCCTGGCTCTCGCGGGAGCCGGCCCGCTCATTTACGCGCTGGTTGCCCGCGTCCGATCGAGGGCAACCAGCCCGCGCAAGCCGTAGAACTTAGTGGGCGCGGCGGGACTCGAACCCACTACCCCCGGCTTCGGAGGCCGGTGCTCTATCCAGATGAGCTACGCGCCCGTTCTCTTTTAATTTCAGTTACTTGCGCTGACCCATGCCCTGCGATGTCCTCTTGCGCCGTTCCTGTTCTCAGCCTAAGTGGAGCGGCAACGTCGTGCAGAGATAGCACAGCCGCTGCCGGTTTGGAAAGATCCACCGCCACCATGTCGAAAGCCTTGGCTCCGAAAAAGTCCGGGGCAAGGTGCGCGTAACGCTCGGTCGTGGACGTAGAAGAATGGCCCATGATTTTGGCGAGCCTCGATGTGAGAGCCGCAAGCCCTCGGCTGTGTAGCTGGCGCGTGCCGTTGAGGCTATTCGTATAGCTCCGCGCTCGCGAGAATCCCGCAGAACATGGCATCGGATAAACCGCATCCACCAGCGATGAGCATTCCGCCTCGAAGACGTCGCCGACCTTGAGGCCGGCCAACTCGTGCTCGCGGAGTCCGGTGGCCAGCGCCATTGAGTAGAGGATGTGGTCGCGGTAGCCGTCGCGCCGCTCTCCCGTCAGGAGCTGGCGCCGTTCCCGCTCGGTCAAGGTCCGGTGTGGTGTGGCGATGTTGCTGACGTAGATGCCCATGCCTGTTGCCAATCGACATTGAGGCGTGAGCGCGGGCAACAAGGCAAGGGTTATGCGGAAGAAATCCGCGGTGGCGGGCTCAGCGCGGATGATGGCGCACGCAGTTTCCATGCGTGGCGAGCGCGCCTCAGCGCGGTCCCGCGTGCCACGGCGTAAACTCGCTCGTCGGCAGCGCATCCGCGTCGAGATCGAGCCAGCGGAGCATGATCGCGCGAGCGACGAAAGGCTAGCCGACCTCACCGGAGTCCCCTTTGGGCAGATCCGCGACGGTGATGGCTACGCGTTGAGAATGGGCGAGCAAAGTGAAGACGCTCTCTCACTAGCCCGCGTTGAGCTCGACATAAGGCGCGGTTTTTGAAGCTCCACTCCACACTGGCACTACCCTGCGGGCCTATGGCCACTTGTTCCTGACCCGCTGGATTTCCCGACGGTCGCGCTTCGTGGGACGTCCTCCGGTGTCGAATGTTAGGGTGGACGCGTTCTTCAGTTGGAACGCCAGCAGCTCGCGCGCTTGGCGGCTCGCTGTGGTCTCTTCCCAGAGAGTGGCCGCGGCCGTGCCCGATCCCCTGGTACCGGAAACCCCGCGCACCACCACGGTTTGCGAAAAGGGCGGCCGGCGAATCGTGATGACATCGCCAACGGCCACCAAGCGTGATCGCTTGGCGCGCTCGCCCCCCAGATCCACCTTTCCCCCGTCCACCGCTTCCGCCGCCAGCGATCGCGTCTTGAAGAAACGCGCCGCCCACAGCCACTTGTCCAACCTGATGTGGACGTTGGAGGAATCATCGGTATTGGACATGGCGTCGTGCCTTTCGGGAAGTCCTAAGAGCGCAAGCGCCCCAAGCAAGGAGGGCCACTATGGACAGATACATCGGAATCGACGTTCGCGCAGCAAGTCGCATGATCGCCGTGGTCCATGCGCGCGGAAAGCATGTGGGTTCGCGTGTCGTGACCTGTGCCTCGCCAAAACGAGATCCACGGTCGGTGACGTGTCAGCGATGGTGATGTTCGCTGGGTGGCAGCTCAGGAACTCGAAAACGACGCCTTCCCTCCGGCTGACCAGCGTCGCGCCCGTCTCCCCGAGACGGGCATCACGCCTGCAGGCCTCCTGCACAAACTGCTGAAGCCTAGAGGCGACGTTGCCAGCAGCCATGAACCTCGTTTGCGGTCTGCGCCTGCGCGAACCTCATCCCCCGGGCGCCGCCGGAACCCTGATACACTCCGCGAAGAAAGCAGTGCAACGCAACCGCCCGCCAAATCAGGTCAACTCCAATACCTGACCGAGGAGAGCCCCTGTGAACGTGAAATCTGATGCAGTCTCCACGCTGCCCGGAGCCCCGTCCACCCTTGTCGATGCTTTGAAAGCTGGTCGTGCTATTGCGATCGTCGGCTACTGCACCGCAGTCACGTTGTGGCAGTTGGTCATGTCTATCTGGAAAAGCAGTCATGGCCTCGCTCACGGCATAGAGATGCGTGGCCAGATGCCCCGTCTGCGCCTCAATTCTCTTTATAGAGCCAGCCAGGCAGGAGCGAGCAGCCGGGAAGCAGGCGGGCCGGAGGCCCGCGGCGCCCGGCAGCGAGCGGCAAGCGCCCCACATGCAAGCGGCGGACACCCGTCGCCGTGAGGTAGCCCGGATGGCTGCCGGATCGGCTCCGAGACGTCTTCGAGCGCGGGTTGTTCAGGAACGTGACCGTGGACCGCGGGGGGCGTCGTCGGCGCGAATGATTTGCGCCATGATCTCTCGGACCCTAGCGGACCCAAGCCCACGGGCTTTCAGCCACTCGTCTATCTTGGCGTTCGTCGGTGCTGTCAGCGGTTTGCCTGGCTCGTATTTGATCCAGAACTCCTCAACAGCAGCCGCCAAGTGTTTCAGCAACTCCGTTTCGTAGGAGCCCCACGGCCACTTGGCCCCTGCCGGAGCCTGCTCCGAAGCTGCCGCCGGTGGGAACGCGTCTGGCAGTGACCAGTTCCTGGATCTAGCCTTGGCGAACCTCGCGAAGTCGCCAAGGCGCACGTGGTCGCCGTCCACGGTAGCCATGCCATCATCCGCTTGATCTAGTTTGGCTTCGGCTATCCGGTACCGCTTCAAGAACTCGTTGGGGAGGCGCAGTTTCCTGGCCAGTTTCAGCGAAAACGTCTCGTCGTCCGTCAGAAAATCGGGAGAGATATCCACCGAAGCTGCGACGACTTTGTACAGCTCGGCTTGAGGGATGTCACGCCACTGATCCCAATCGACCCGTTTCGAGTGCGGTTGTGAAAACCGATCGGGCAGATTCCACCCCCACCGCAAGACGCGTCCGGCGAAATCGACAGGGTCGACTCGGATGGCTGTTGGGTCGCCATCGTTCTCCCTCATGGGCCCAATGTCGTTCCACGGGAAGAGGTTCGCCTCCTTCAGTCGTCTCTGAAATCTCATTAGAAGAACGAGGTCGGAGTGTCCACACGATGCCGGAGGGAGTTTCCCATCTCGAGCCTGTGCAACCTGAGGGTCGTCGGGGTCAAGATCAAGCGCGAGCGCAACCGCGACCCAAATCTCCACAGGGTCAACTTTGCTCCAGCGGTCCCAGTCTGGCTTCTTTAGGCTCACATTCGTACCTTTCGCGCCCAAGCGGTTCTGCAACCCAAGTCGAGACTGTCGGGCGGCTAGATTGATCCAGCCTTGCGCCGGCTTGCCCCCCTTGTCAACGACGTGCGCTCAACCCAATCCCACTGGTCTCGCAACGGGCGCCAGCGGTGACATCCGCTCGCGCCCGTGACAACATGCTAACCAACGACGAAACGACTGAACCAACCTGTCCACGAGAGCCAATCAAGCCCACCCTAGCGTACCCCAGGTTGGGGGACGGCCTCGGCAGTCGCAAAGAGCAAACAGCGGCCTGCGCGAAGCTCTACCGTTTCTCATCTGCCTTGCCGGTCATGGGCACGAAGCGCACAGGGATCACGCTTCGTTCGGAGAAGCCCAACGCGGTCCGCGTGATCACCTCCAGCTCTTGGTCGACCCTGCCAACGGGCAGGACCAGTCGACCGCCGACCTTGAGCTGTTGCTTGAGTGGCTCCGGCACGCGGGCAGGTGCGGCGGTGACGATGATGGCGTCGAAGGGAGCGGCCTCGGGCCAGCCCATATAACCGTCACCCACGCGAGTCTTCACCTGCCCGTACCCGAGCCGCGCCAGGATTTCGACTGCGCGCTCCTGGAGCGGCGCAAGGATCTCGATCGAGTAGACATCCGCGCCAAGCTCGGCGAGCACGGCGGCCTGATAGCCCGAGCCGGTGCCGATCTCAAGCACGCGGCTGCCGCGCCCAACCGCTGCCAGCTCGGTCATGAGGGCCACGATGTAGGGTTGGCTGATGGTTTGACCGAGGCCGATGGGCACCGGCCGATCGTAGTAGGCGAGGGGGCGCACGTTCTCGGGCATGAATTCGTGTCGCGGCACCCTACGCATGTCTGCGAGCACAGCTGCGTTCCTCACCCCGCGCGCCTCGATCTGCTCTTGCACCATCGCCTCGCGCGCGATCCGGGTGGAGTCGCCCTCTGCCACGCTTGCGTCCCGGCCGGGTATCGGGACGGGCAGAGCCTCGGCCTGGCCGCAGGGCGGATGTGTGGCCGCGCAGGCGATCCAGGCCAACACGCTCGCGCCCTGTTTGGCCACGCGCAGGAGCGACCGATTCAGCAATGCCCCTGCGGATCTCGAGATCTTGAAATCGCGTCGCATCGACGTCCCCCGGGCCGTATCAGGATTCTGAAGCCACGCCACCTTGATTTCCACGTTGCGCGTGGTCATCTCGATTCCTACCCGCCCTGGTTCGAGGGCGACGCGTTCTGGATGGTGACGTCGCCCGAGCGACCCGCGTCTGACCGATTTCTTGGGCCTTCGGGACAGATACCGACGCTCCGCCTCTCGCTTTGTCATGTCCTGTCCGGCCGGGTTCACCTGATGAATCAGCCTGATGAGATCCCGCGCCGACGGCGCGACCTGCCCGGCGAGTACATCTTGCGGGGCAAGCCGTGCTCCGGCGTCCTGTGTTCTTCCGGTGCGAGCCATGCGGGGGACAGCCTACTACGCGCCGGACCAGCTCCCGAGAAGTGCAGCGAGAGACAGGTCTTAGCTGTTGCACAGAATGCCGAATTTACGACGGCCGGTGTCTTGCTCCGCATCCCGTGCGCTATATTCGAGCCATGATCGAGGTGAAGCGGGTCGTCTTCGGACTTGCGGCCATCGCCGGCTTTGGCGGTGCGATACCCAGCGCGCGGGCGGCGTTTCCCGACGACGGGCAGGTGGTGTCGCCGCTGCCGGATTTTGCAGGAAAGGCATCTACCAGCCCTGAAGCGACGGGCGATGCACCGGTGATGGTGCCCGCTCCATCCGAGAAGGCCCTGCGCTACCGCCGCGGCGGCAACGCCATCTGGGCCGTGGAAGAGATTCTGTCCATCGCCCTGCCCTTGTTGCTGCTCTTCACCGGGCTTTCGGCCTGGCTTCGCTCCCTGGCCGGCCAGCTCGCACGCGGGCGTTTCTATCCGACCCTGGCCATCTATTTCGTACTGCTTTCGCTTCTACTGTTCCTCATCGAGCTTCCGCTTTCCTATTACATCGGCTTCGCGCGCGAGCACGCCTACGGGCTTTCCACCCAGCACTTTTCCAAGTGGGCCAGCGATCAAGTGAAAGGTTCCATGGAATTCAGCAAGAAACTGCGGTCTGTGATGTCATCGTAACCAAGCTGCGATCTGCGCTGCACGCAAGACAAGTACGGCTGAGCTAGCCCCGCCCATACTGTACGCTACGGGCTGATCTTGTAGATGTGCACGGCGTAGCTGTCGAAGGAGTCGCTGAAGCTGCCCCCGGAGATGGGAATGGTCCGATTCTCTCCGAGGACTGTGGCAGTCCCGGTGGTGACGCCGCGGGGCTTGAAGGTCTCCGTCGCAGCGACGGGACGCATGGCAACGGCGAAAATGTAGAGCGCCCCCTGGTACCGCTTCACCATGATGTCGATGGGGGCGTTGGTGGGATTGGAACTCGTGGCGGTCGCCCCGTTGGCGAGCGACTGGGTGTTGAGCACTGGCGCGAGCGTGGTGATCTGGGCGTTGACCGCAGCGACGGCAGCCTTGGCCGAGGGGGTATCGAGCAGCCCCTGATCATCTTCGGCAGGGGTGAAGATGTGGCAGAAATACATGATCCCCATCGAGCCGTGGATGATCGACATCCAGACCTCGGTCGTGATGTCCTGTGCGGTCGGCGTGCCGTTCCCGGCGTCAATGGTCGTCGTCTCGATGTCGTTCCAGACGGGCTTTTTGTCGTTGACCCAGCCGCGCAGGTTGTCGACCCCCTGTGCGACGTACCAGAGGTTGCCAGCCGCGGCAGGATCGTCGCTGTTCGATCTCTTTTCGTTCATCGGGTAGATGTCGAAGCAGAGGATATCGGCCCCTTTCGCATACTCGGGGTACATCGAGGTGTCGCCACTGCAGCTCCCCCGGCCCACGTAGTCGGTCGAGGCTACCCCCTGGCCCAGTCCCAGGTAGACAGGCCGCGTGGGATCGGCAGTGGTCCACTTCTGATAGTTGGCCTGCAGTACCGACGGATCGATGCAGGGACCATAGCCGCCACCGGCTGCCGGCTGGGCGTTGTCGGGCTCGTCTGGCTGTGCCCACGCGACGAAGGAGGGAGGATTGTCGGCGACCGCCAGGCTGTTCTGACTTGAGACGACCCACACACCCGAGTTGGCGAATTGATCGATCTGGGCCTGCGTTGGTCCATCCCAAATCCCGACGAACGTGTTGATGCCAATGGCCTTGTACTGGCTGGTGAGCGATGGATCTTGGAGCCACACCATGAGCGGGAAGAAGCTCGGGTCGCTCGGTGGACCGTGGGTCCACTTGGCGTAGTACGCGGCGCCGCCGGCCCAGGGGAGGTAGGTGTCGCCGGTTCCTGATGTGCCGCCGTTACCCGAGCCCGTGCCGGTGCCCGTGCCGCTGGCGCCTGTGCTTCCGCCGCCCGAGCCCCCGGTGCCCCTGGAACCCCCTGAGCTTGCGGCACCAGCCGTGTTGCGCGTGCCCGCCGTGCCGCCTGTGCCGAAACCGCTCGCGCCGCCCGTGCCGGCGGCACCCCTTGTGCCGCCTACTCCAGCGGTGTTGCTCACGCTGGAGGCGCCGCTCATGCCGGACGAGCCGCCACGGCCCGCGGCGCCGCCAGAACTCGACTTCCCGCCCCCGCCGGTCTCGGCGTCAGAGCCGCTCGATGTCGAGCTTCCACTGGAGCAGCCCAGCGCGATACTTGTGATCGAAATCAAATATCGCCGTGCGCGCATGCGCGAAAGCTACCACGGCGACGGATGCCTGGCCTTCTCCTTGAACCCGCGCAGGTAGGGGAAGAGCTTCTTGTCGACGAAGTCGCGCAGGTCATCGCCGGTCTGCGCGCGGTTGTGGTCGAGCTTGCCGTCCTTGTCCTTGGGCGCGGCCCAGGATTCCCAGCGAAAGGGCTTGTCCAGCAGGAAGGCGTACTTCTTGCCGGTCAGCGCCGCCTCGTCCGCCCGGTCCTGTTCCAGCCCGTCGAGGTACTTCAGGAAGAGCAGCCACGAGGTTTGCTCGGTGTAATCCAGCTCGGTGGTGCAGCCGGCCTCCTTGCGAAGGACATCGTCGATATTCCGGAAGGCTTGTTCAAACATGCGGGCTCGGCCGCCATTGTATGCCAAGGGCCGGGCGTTGGCGCGGGCGTGTCGGGAAATCAGCGCGGCGCGCTGTGAAGCCGAGCGGGCGAAGGGAGCGGCGGGGCCGCCGCGGCAGTGTCCCGGCTCGCTCGCCAACAACGCATAGGTCGGGCATGCTGGGAACGTGCAGTTCGACGACTCAGACAGAGCCGATGAATCTCAGGTCGAAGATCGGCGTGGAGCGCGTTTTCCTGGCGGGCGCGTCGGGGCCGGCCTGGGCGGGCTTGGGCTGGTGGGCGGTGCGATTTACTTGGCGCTGCAATTGTTGGCAAGCGGTGGAAATCGGACCGCAGGCGAGATCGGGCGCATCATCCAACAGAGCCAGCGCAGGATAGAGGTTGACCCGGAAACGCCGCACTCGCGGTTGCCGGCCGGCCCATCAGGAAGCTGTCGGGGGGTGGATTCCAAAAACGATCCGGCCAAGTTCGTCGTCTGCGTCGAGTCCAATGTTCAGGCTTTCTGGCACCGTCAATTGTCGGGCAGAGGGTCGGGGTACCATCCCTCGAAGCTGGTTCTTTTCAGCGACGCAACCTACAGCGGATGCGGAACCGCCAGCGCCGAGACCGGCCCCTTCTATTGTCCGCCCGATGAGAAGGTGTACCTGGATTTGGGTTTCTTCCGCGAGCTGCAACGGCGCTTTCACGCGCGGGGCGGAGACTTTGCAGAGGCCTATGTGATCGCCCACGAATACGGCCACCACGTCCAGGATCTGCTGGGCACCGAGCGGCACGTGCGGGCCATGCAACAGGCCCATCCCAGCCAGCGTGGGCCGCTGTCCGTCAGTCTCGAGCTGCAAGCGGACTGCTTCGCCGGGGTGTGGGGCCACGCCGCCTACGATCAGGGCAAGGTCAGTCGCACCGAAATTGCCGACGCACTCGACGCCGCCGCTGCCGTTGGTGATGATCGGATCCAGCGCGCGACCCGCGGTCGGGTCTCGCCCGAGACCTTCACCCACGGTTCGTCGGCGTCACGCCAGAAATGGTTCACCATCGGCATGCAAACCGGCGACCCCGCCGCCTGCGACACCTTCGGAGCGAGCGCTCGATAGCGGCCACGTTGCCGCGATTGGTGGGTTGTCAGCTCACCTCTCCGGATCACGAAGCGAACAACCCTTCCTCGATAATGAGGGCGCGGCGCGTTGCTTGGCCCGGTTCTTCCGCATGCACTACCTCCCGCAGGGCACTTTTGGCTCGACGCCGTCGACCGCCTGCGACTCGAGGAGCGATGCCTGGATATCCGGCGCCAGAAACAGTAGGTTCATCATCTCGGTCACACGTGCGCGCGTCAGTGGGATACGATGCTCTTCAGGGCTTCAACGCCCGGTAGAGGAACGGCAGGCTCGCGTCCATGCGGTAATCGATGTCGGAGTGGTCGTCGTCGAATTCCTCGTACGTGTGGCGGATGCCGGCTGCCGCCAGGCGCTTCGAGAGGATGCGCGCGCCGTAATGGATGTGGTACTGGTCGCGCCAGCCGCAGTCGATATATATGCCGGAGAGCGAATTGAGGTTCTCGCGGTATTTCGCGACCAGGTTGATCGGGTCGTGCTCGCGCCATTTGCTCCAGCGCCTTTCGATCACCTCGCCCGATTCGAGGTTGAACGGCACGCGAAAGCCGTTGGGCGCTCGCGGATCCGGATCGTAGGTCGCCGCCATGCAAAGGTTCATGATGCAATGGCCTTCGGCGGTGGAGAGCTTTTCCTTCTTCCACACCTGCGCGAGGAAACGTCTGATGCGCCCGTCGTCCAGGCCATGGTCAAGGCCCTTGCGGCCCGCTTCGCCGCACGCGTCGTAGGCGCCCGCTCTTCTTTTCGGCGTGCGATGCTTCGCCAGTTCGTTCAGCGTGTTCGGCCAGTCGTGCCAGTAGACGAACTCGAAATACGCATCGCCCGAATGGTCCGCGATCGCGCCCCAGGTTCTTGCGTACTTCATGCCGTGCAGAATCGCGCCGTAGCCGCCGGATGACTTGCCAAAGCAGCCGCGGTGCTCGCGGCTCGCGAGTGTTCGGAACTCGCTGTCGACGAAGGGAACAATTTCGCGCGTGAGATAGTCGGCGTAGTCGCCGATCGCGGACGAGTTCACGTACTGGTTGCCGCCCAGTGCGGTGAAGCAGTCCGGAAAGACGATAATTGCCGGTCCCATCTTTTCTTCGTGGATGAGCCGCGCCGCGCGCTCCGGGACGTTGTCGCCGAACGGCTTCCAGTTCGTGTGCGCCAGGCCGGAGCCGGTGAAACCGACCAGGTCGTAGAGCACCGGGAAGCGGCGCTTGCCGCCTTCATCGTACTGCGGCGGCAGCCACACCCCGAGCTTGCGCACGTGTGGATCGCGCAGAGGGTTGTCCTTGAGAATGTTCGAGGTGTGCTCGATCACGAGCAGAGTTCCGGCCGGGCCTTTGGGGCGCTTGAGGGACATGGGTGTTCCTGTATTAGGTGAGGTCGCGCAATTGTGGCATGTACGCCATCTCGCGGCGATGACCTTGGAGGGCGCCCACAAGCACGCTCGGGTACAGCGACGGGTGCCAGCCAACGGCGTCAGGTCCATGAGTTGCGTCACCCTGGCCCACGTGAACCCGAGCCGCCTGGCCACCTCAGCACAGTCGCGGACAACGCCACGGTCTGTAGCCTGCTGGATCTTGTGCGCGAGCGGCAGCACAACGGCCGGGCTAGCCAGTCGGCGAACCAAGCAGGCTGCGATCTCATGAGCCCATGGGGAGAGAGAGCACCAAATGTGCACCAAGCCGCCGGACTTCGGCGGGCGCGTGGGTTGCCCACCTCTGCCCGGCCTGGCCCCAAGTGCGCGAAAAGACGACGCCTGTCTCACCCGGCTTCCCGCCGCCGGACGGATTCACCCCAATCGCACTCTAGCTGGCATTGCTGGAGCGACGTTCGCGTTCAGATCGGATAGGCGGCCGTTGCGGGGTCGGCGCGTGTGATACCGTGTTCGCGCGGTCACACGGAAGGGCAACCATGGACGGCATCGACGAAGCTCGACGACGGATTCGCGCGGAGAAAGAGCAGAAGACGGGAAAGCTCGACTTGAGTGGGCTCGGGCTCACCGAGCTGCCCGCGGAAATCGGCGAGCTGGGGCACTTGAAAGAGCTCCACATCGGCGCGACGCGGGCGCCTGAGACCGGGATGGTCCTTGAAATGAACGTCATCGCCGACCTCTCTCCCCTGAGTCGACGTTGCGACCTCCAAGCCCTCAACTGCTCGGACACCGATGTCGCGGACCTCGCGCC
>PMLB01000189.1 GCA_003158735.1 Myxococcales bacterium
CCGTTCCTGAGTGCGGGGCGCTGAAGCTGGATCTACCCAGCATCAGACTCGACGGCACTTTCGATGTCCATGTCCGGAAACACGCGCTGGGCTGACATGACCAGCATTGTCCATCGACAGCTGCCCTCGCCGAGTAGTGCGGAAAGTCAAATTCGCGCTTGCGCGTAAGTGTCGGCACCGGAAAAGGTGCGCCATGCGCCGAACGGGCGCAGTATCGCGGTAGAATTCAGCGTGTCGGTTCCGCTGGAGGGCGGAGCCGAAAACGCGGTAAGAAGCATCAGAGATCGACACCATGGCCAAGGCAGATCAACTCAAGGCGCTGATTCGAAGCCACGCCGAGGGTGACGACGCGCGCTTCTATGCTATCGCCATGCAGGTGGCGGCCCAGGAAGCGCGCAGCGGTCGCGGCCGGTTGGCCCAGGATCTCCGCGAACTCGTGGACCACTCAAAGGCGCGATCCCGACTGGATGATGCTGGCCGTCTGCCTGGTCCGGTTCCCTTGGCCCAGCCAAGGGGCGAGTTGGCCGGGCTGCTGGTCGCGGCGTACCCGAAGACTCGGCTCGCCGACATGGTCCTCTCCGAACGTGCCTCGGCGCAACTTCAAAGCGTCATTCGGGAGCAGCGTCAGCGAGAGTTGCTTGCGAAAAGCGGCTTCGCACCGCTACGCAAGGTGCTGCTCATAGGTCCGCCCGGCACAGGGAAGACCATGACCGCATCAGCCTTGGCGGGTGAGCTGGCAGCGCCACTTCTCACCATCCAGCTCCACAGTCTGATCACCAAGTTCATGGGCGAAACCGCCGCCAAGCTTCGCCTGGTGTTCGATGCCATTCGAGAAACGCGGGGGGTCTACCTCTTCGACGAGTTCGATGCCCTCGGCAGTGACCGAGGGGCCAAGAACGACGTGGGCGAGATCCGACGCGTGTTGAACTCCTTCCTCCAGTTCCTCGAACAGGACGACTCGGACAGCTTGATCCTCGCGGCCACAAACCACCCTGGCATTCTGGACAGGGCCTTGTTCCGCAGATTCGACGCTGTCGTCGAGTACACGCTGCCATCGGGGCCGCTGGTTGAGGCCGTGATTCGTAACCGACTCGGACAGCTTGACCTGAGCGGAATCGCGTGGTCGGAGGTGACCAAGGCCGCCAGGGGGCACAGTCACGCCGAAATCATCCGCGCCTGCGAACAGGCAGCCAAGGACGCTATCCTCGATGAGAGGGCGACCCTCGGCACTCGGGATCTCGTCAAGAATCTTGCCGACCGACACACGCCGCGCGAATAATCACCAGGATGGTTCGCGATCGGCCGCACATCCTCGTCAGGACGTCGCCAAGGCCCGAGCCCTACCGACCGCATCCGCCGAACGTCAAGTTTCGTCTCCCTCAGGCACCGGCGGATGCGAGGACCTACTCCAACCGTCTCAAGTGCGCGTTGTCTGAAGCGGACAAGCAGGCCAAAGCCAGACGGCGTGATGCCGCCGGCATCAAAGTCTCAGGAGCCTCCCCAGGGCTGTATATCGTGTTCCAGGGGCACAAGGGGTTCCAGCTGAAACTGTCGAGCCTCGAAGCCCAGCGCTCTGGGATTGAGTTGGTTTCGGTCGGTGTCGGTGACAAGGTGGAGAAGGCTCTGGTCTTCGTCCCTGATGGAAAGGTGAAATACTTCATCAACAGGTTCGAGCAGTACGCCGCTGGACTGACCAAGCAGGGTGAGAGAAAGAACAAGCCGCTCGTCGAGAGCATTGATCAGATTCGACTCGCCACCCTGCGAGCGCTTTGGACCGATCCTGCGAACGAATTTCCTTCTGACGATAGGCACTGTTGGTGGGAGATCTGGCTCCGTCAATCCGACGGACATGAAGAGGAGCGCTTGCGCGACTACTGCGGGCAATCGGGCATCGAGGTCGGGCAGGAAAGACTCACGTTTCCTGGCCGCATCGTGGTCCTGGTCAAAGCAAGAGCCGACCAACTGACCGCCTCGCTGGACGTGCTCAACGACCTTGCCGAGGTTCGCGCCGCGAAGCAGGTCGTGCCCGAGCTTCATCAGATGACGCCCTCCGAGCAATCGGACATCGCCAAGGAGCTACTCAAAGGGATGCGGGCCGCGCCTCCGAATGCACCGGCGGTTTGCATTCTCGATACCGGCGTCAACCATAACCACCCGCTGCTTGCCTCTTCCCTTTCGGCCCACGACCTCCACACCTACGATCCGGCGTGGGGGAAGGATGACGATTGCGGCCACGGCACCGAAATGGCGGGGCTGGCCCTCTTCGGCGATCTGTCCCCTGTCGCGAGAAGTCGTATTTTGCCGGTGCTCATGCACCGACTGGAATCGGTGAAGATCCTCCCTCCGGGCGGGGGCCAGAATCCTCCGCGTCTCGATGGTGCCATCACTGCCGAGGCAGCCAGCCGTGTGGAGATCCAGACCCCAAAACGTCGACGAGGCTTCTCTCTGGCGGTCACTCGAAATGCAGATGGTTTGCGGGGGCAGCCGACATCGTGGTCTGCTGCTATCGATGCGCTGTCTGCTGGCCGATCCTTCGACCCGTCCTCGAAAGGGTTGGAATACCTGGACGATCGCGAAGAAGGCCCGAGAAGATTGTTCGTCGTCGCCGCTGGAAACGTCGAGACCACCGATATCGACCACCTCGCCCGGAGCGATACGCAGTCCGTCCACGATCCTGGGCAGGCATGGAATGCCCTGACAGTGGGCGCGTCCACCGAGTTCGTAGACATCGATCCCAAGGATCGTACTCTCAAAGGCCACCAGCCCGTGGCCAAAGCCGGCGATCTCTCGCCGTACAGTTCCACGTCCATTACATTCGACAAGAGGTGGCCACTCAAACCGGATGTCGTCTTCGAAGGTGGAAACAAGAGTCACGGCGGCTCGGTCGCCCTACAGACCGACTGCCTCTCGTTGATGACCACGCATTTTCGGCCACAAGAGAAACCGTTCATCCCCACCTGGGCAACCAGCGCATCGGCCGCCCAGGTCGCCCGCCATGCCGCCATCATTGCGGCCAAGTACCCCAGCTTTTGGCCAGAGACCATTCGGGCGCTGATCATCCATTCGGCCGAGTGGACTCCGACCATGCTCGACCACGCAGCCAAGGCCGGCAGTCGCGGAGAGAAGGAACGACTCCTCTTGCGGCGGTTCGGCTTCGGAATCCCCAACCTGGATCGAGCCCTCCGAAGCGCCGGCAACGCGCTCACCCTGATCGTGCAGGATCGACTCTGCCCATTCGAGAAGGGGAAGTACTGCCAGTTGAAGATCCACGAGCTGCCTTGGCCCAAGGCCGAGCTGGCGGCCCTGCACGACACTCAGGTCAAGATGCGCGTGACTCTTTCCTACTTCGTGGAGCCCAATCCGGCCCGCCGAGGCTGGCGTGATCGATATCAGTACGCCTCCCACGGCCTGCGCTTTGTGATGAAGCGGGCGACGGATTCACCGGCCTACTTCAGGAAGAAGCTCAACAAGCTGGCCTTGGCTGGAGATGAGAAGAAGCCTGGTTCCGATAGTGACACGAAGGAGTGGGTACTCGGCCCGAACATGAGGAACCATGGCTCTCTCCACGCCGACATCTGGACAGGTTCGGCCGCTGACCTCGCTGAACGTGGCGTTCTTGGTGTCTATCCCATCTCGGGTTGGTGGAAGGATCAGCCAACGCGGGACCGCAGTAGGCTTGGCGTTCGCTACGCCCTTGTTGTGTCCATCGACACCCCCGAAACCGACATCTGGACGCCAGTCGCCAACCAAGTGGGCGTGCCCGTCGAAGTTGTCGTTGGGGACGAGTAGGGTAAGAAGTCGAGCGCTGGCGAGGTTGAACTACCGGGCCTGAGAAGACGTACCCTAGCCGCATCGTGCTTACGCGTAAGTGGTGGCTAGCTCGTGCTAGGCGGACGCCCGGGATCGCGAGTGCGCAGCGGCCGACTCCTCCGGCAACCGCCCTCCGATCTGCTGGCTCCAAAGGCGAAAGTAGGCTCCACGATTTCGCAGAAGCTCCTGGTGGGATCCGTCTTCGACG
>PMLB01000100.1 GCA_003158735.1 Myxococcales bacterium
ACCCAGGTCGCGGACCTCGCGCCGTTGCTCCATATCGAAAACCTCGGCCAGCTTCGCGCCAACGCTTGCCGTCTGCACGACCTTCCCAAGCGGCTCATCGCGAAACTCCGCACGCTGTGCCTCCACGAAGCATCCGTCCCTGGCATCCCAGGGGAGGTTCTGTCCCACGCCATATACGAAGACTGCCTGCCGCGTTTGCGGGCGCATTTGGCCGATCTGGAGGCCGGCTCGGTGGAGATCCGGCGGGCCAAGCTGGTGGTCCTGGGAAATGGCCGGGTGGGCAAGACTCAGCTCTGCCGGCAACTCCAGGGGCTGCCCTACGACCCGTCGGTTCCGTCGACCCACGGCATCTGCGTATCCAACGTGGCTTGCGCGGCCCTGGGACCGGGGGAAGAGCTGAACCTGTGGGACTTCGGCGGGCAGGACATCTACCACGGCACGCACGCCCTGTTCATGCGCACGCGCGCCCTGTTCGTCATCGTCTGGCACCCGGACTTCGAGCAGGCGGCCGAAGAGTCCCGGGACGGAATCCGCTTCCGCAACTACCCGCTTGCCTACTGGCTCGACTACGTGCGCACCCTGGGCCACGCGCAAAGTCCGGTCATCGTGGTGCAAAGTCGTTGCGATAACGCCACGCTGGAGGCCAGACGCCTGCCCGCGGACAGCGACGGGATCCCGTTCCTCAAGCAGTGCTGGCACAGCGCCAAAACAGGGCGCGGACAGGCGGCCCTGGCCGAGGCCATCCGCGACGCGGTCGATTACCTGCGCGAGCGCGAGGGCGTGTCGGTGATCGGCAAGGGACGGGCGCGGGTCATCGAGACCTTGGAGGGTTGGCGCAAGGACGACGCCGGCCGGCCCAGGGAAGAGCGCCAGCACCGCACCCTCGGCCAAGCGCAGTTCCGGCAACTGTGCGAGAACTGCGGGGGCATCAGCTCGCCCGACAGCCTGCTCGATTACCTGCACCAGTTGGGCGTGGTGTTCTACCAGCCGGGCCTGTTTCTGGATGCCATCATCCTGGACCAGTCCTGGGCCCTGGAGGCAGTGTACGCGGTGTTCGAGCGCGAGAAGTCCTACCGGCAGATCGCGAGCATGGGGGGAAGGTTCACGCGGTCGCTGCTGGACATGACGGTGTGGGGCGACTACTCGCCCAAGGAGCAGGCGCTGTTCCTGAGCCTGATGGAGTCCGCCGGGGTGTGCTTCGTCCGCCGCAAGGCCGACCCGAAGCTGGACCTGGAGGCCGAGTACGTGGCGCCGGATCTGCTGCCCGACAAGGCCGCGGTCGCCGACCAACTGTCGGGACGGTGGAAGGACGGCGAGGGCGCCCGCATCGAGTTTCGCTATCCCTTCCTGCACACCGGCCTGGTGCGCGGGCTGATCTGCGACGCCGGCGAGCTGGCAGGGGACAACGGGGTGTACTGGAAATACGGGGTCTGGGTCTACGACCGCGATTCCGGCGCGCGCGCGTTGATCGAGATGCGCAGCTCCGGGCAGCATCGGGGCAGCGTGGCCGCCTGGGTCCAGCAGGGGCGCCCGGAGCGCCTGGCCCGCTGGATCCGGGAGCGCTTCGCGGAGCAAAACCGCCGCTTCGGCTACCCCGACCTGAAGCCGGTCATCGACGAGCTTCCGCGGGTGGAAAGAATGGCCGACAGGGGCGAGGCAGCCTTGCCGCTCAAGCCCGACGACGGGCCCGAGGGGTGTGAGAAGCAGGCGCGCCCGGCAGCGCTGGCCGCCCCGGCGTTTGGGGCATTGCCCGCCACCGACTTTGCCCGCCAGGGCGCCGAGCTGTTCATCTCGTACGCGTGGGGAGACGACACGGAGGAAGGGCAGCGTCGCGCTGCCGTGGTGAATTCGATCTGCGGTGCGCTGGCGGCCAAGAACATCGACATCCATCGCGACAAGGCGGATCTGAACAGCGGCGATCGAATCAAGGAGTTCATGGATCGCCTCATCGAAGGCGACTTGATCGTGGCCGTGCTGAGCGACAAGTACCTGCGTTCGCCCTTCTGCATGTACGAGCTGTTCGGCATCTTCCGCCGCTGCCGGGATCAGGCGGACCGATTTCTCGACCGTGTGATCCCCATCGTTCTTCCTGATGCGAAGATAGGGAGGGCGGTGGATCGACTGAAGTACGCCGCCTTCTGGAAGCAGCAGCGCGACGAGCTGGACCAGGCCATCCGCGGGTTGGACGACGTGGCCTACGCGGGCGTGGAGATTATCAAGGAGTACCGCTTGGTGGACGAGTTCGCGCGCAACGTGGCCGACATGCTGACCTACCTGAGCGACAAGCTGATGCCCCGGGATCTGACCAGGATGGAGAACGACGGCTTCGCCGAGATCGTCAGCCTGATCGGCAAGGGTGGCAGGCGCTAGCGATCGGCGGCGGGCGGGCCTGACGCCTGTGGGCCTACATGAGCGCGATGGGCTCGGGCTGTACGTACACGCTCGAAGCAACGAACCCGCGCCTCGCCAAAATGCGAAGGCGACACCGTCACTGGCAGGCCTCACCCCGACAGGTCTGAAGTCCGGTGCAGGCTTCGCCGCTCAGGCAAGATTCGACCGGAGCAAACAGCCGCGTTCCGGAGAACTCGAAGACCTCTCCGGTTAGGACCCGAGCTGTCGCATCGTACGACGATGTCGAGATGGCGATCCAAAGATTGGGATTGGACTGGGTGTCGAAGTAGCCGAGCTTCACCCGCTGCGTGGGGATGGAGGAGTCAGCCAACGAAAAGGTCAGCGCCAAAGTGGCTGTGTTCTGCAAGGTCGCATCAAGCCCCTGATCATCGGTCTTGCTTAGAGAAAACACCGGCCCGATCGCCCCGCTGGGGGCTGCCAGCCCCGCATCGTCGTCGGGCGGGGCCAGGGTGACCAGGCTCAAGGTGACGTTAGTTTGCTGGGCGAAGGCTCCCCTGCGCACGCTGAATTTTGCGCTCACCGTCGCGTCGCCGAGTGTGACGTCGTTCTCGGGGTAGTCCATTGATTTTGTGATGCTAGCACCCGGCGCAAGGCCGTCCGGTGCACTATCTGGCACCTTGGCGTCCACCGGAGCATCGACCGCAACATCGACCGGAGCATCGACCGCAGCATCGACTACAGCATCGACTACAGCATCGACCGCAGCGTCCGGCAGTACTTGCCGGTCCGAATAGGCATCGGCAGCAGGCAACGCCGGCCCGTCGTCACCTGGCGGAACCGCTTGGTCGGCTCGCGAGCCGCCGTCGTCGCTGGGCACTCCATTGTTGAAAAGGCCCTTGCCGCACGAGCCAGCCGCCAGTGTCATGCAAGCCGTCAGGGCGACTTGAGCGCAGAAACACGGCCGGCTCATACAGACAGTGTAGCTTAGTCTGGGCGAGTTCGGCACCGGCGCGAGGGGTTGCGCAGCCATGGCCTTGCGAGGGTCGCTGGCGGCGTGAGACAGTATGGCCATGGCGGTGCTCTTTCGATCGACATGCTGGCTCACCTTCATTGGACTCGCGTTCGCGGTACTGGTCGGCCAGCCCGCGATTTCGCAGACCCCAGTCAAACGTCTGGCTGTGCTCGAATTCAAGGGCGAGTCGATCAAGGGCGAGGTGCTCGACACCTTCGCCGACGCAGTTCGTGGCGGGGCGGTGGAAGCGTTGGCCGGACGACGGGTTCAGGTCATGACCCGCGAGAACATGATGGTGTTGCTCAAGGATATGGGAAAGAAGGACTGCAGCGAGGGCGACTGCGAGGTGGAGACCGCACGCAACATCGGCGCGGACTTCGTGGTGTCTGGCTCGGTGGTGCGCATCGACGCCGCCTTTGTGGTCACCCTGAAGCTGCACGAAACCAAGGGGGGCAGCCTGCTGGCCTCCGATCAGATCGAGGCCAGGAGCCAGATAGAGCTGCTGCGCCAGCTGCGCGAGAAAGGTCGGAATCTCGTGGCGAACAACCTGGGAGCTCGACCGGCGGCACCCTCGCCAGTGCCGGAGCCGGCACCTGGGACTCGCGCGCCGTCGCGCACGGCACCTGCCTCGGTCCACGGCTGTGCGGCCAACCAGATTCTCATCCCGGGCGGGACGTTCTGGATGGGGGATCCGGACTATGCCAAGCCGGTGCACAAGGTGACCCTGTCGCCTTTCTGCATTGACAGGACCGAGGTGACGGTCGCCGGCTACCGAGCCTGCGTCCAGGACGGAGGTTGTCCGCCCCCCAGTGCGACCGTCGACTGGAAGGACATCAAGCCCGAAGAGAAAACCAAGTGGAGTCCGTACTGCACCTGGGGAAAACGAAAGTTGGACGAGCACCCCATCAATTGCGTGGATTGGAACCAGGCTACGACGTTTTGCGAATGGGCCGGTGGCCGCCTGCCCAGCGAGGCCGAATGGGAATACGCAGCCCGCGGCAAAGACGGTCGCCTCTATCCCTGGGGCAACCAGCGACCGGACGCCAGCAGGCTGAACGCGTGCGGCGGCGAGTGCGGGCAAGCGCGCATGTACCCGGGCGATGACGGCTGGCCCGCCACGGCGCCCGTGGGCAGCTTCCCCGAGGGCGCCAGTGCCTTTGGCGTTCTGGACATGGCCGGCAATGTCTGGGAATGGACCGCCGATAGTTTCGCCGACTACAGCGACCAGCCCGTCACAGATCCGCAGCGCCTGCAGCACGACGAATCGCCGCGCGTGTTTCGCGGCGGGAGCTGGACCAATGTCGATCCCGTCTGGGTTCGCGCCGGCTACCGCAACAAGCGCGACCCTGGCTCCCGCACGATGATTCTCGGCTTCCGCTGCGCTCGCCCGGCCAAGAACTAACTAGCATCGCGTTGACCGCGGATCAAAGTTAGCTGTTTCTCACAGAGGCACAGAGGCCGCAGAGGCGGAGGAGAGAGGGAAGGGTTGGATACAGCGCAGCCCAAATCCCATCTTCTCATCCGATCTCTGTGCCCTCTGTGCCTCTGTGGGAAATAGGTAACTGGCACCGTATTGGATCGCGCTCCACGAGATCGTGGTTAGCGCTGATCAGCGCGTTTCTTCGCCGGGCAGTTCGGACTTCATCGCGGCTCGAAGCTCGTCGCGGATGTCTTGCGGGCTTATCTTTCGCACCATGGCGCGCAAGGCATGCGCCTCGCCGCGCGGATCCGCGGCGTTGACGTTGATCCTCTCCAGGCCGGAGCGAAAGACCTGCCGTCCCGTGCCGCATTCCTGGCCCATCACTTCGAACACCGGCCGGCAGGTGGGGCCGAGGCTGCCGCGGCTGCACTCCGCATCGGCACGCACGGTGATCAGATAGGTCGCGGTGGGGCCCTGGGGGCAGGTGGGGGCCAGTCGGACTTCGCTGCCCAGGGGAGCCAGCGCCAGGCGGAAGAACTCGGTCAACTCGTCAGCCACGGGACTCATGCGCTCGCCGGCTTGCACGTCCAGGACGAAACGCACCTGCGCGCGCAGTTTGGTGGATGCCTCGACCAGCGCCAGCCAGCGCGAGGTCAGCCGCTGTTCCACCCGCGCCGGTGCGCCAGCCAACGCGCGGATCTGCACCAGGGTGGGCGCGACCGCGGCCATGGCCACGGACAGGTTGACCAGCGCCGTCACGAAGGCCGGCCGGTCGCCGCGGGCTTGCGCCTCCTGCGCGGTCTTGTCCCAGGTGTCGAAACGCTTCACCTCAGTATCGAGATCGCTCTCCAGTCGGGCAATGGCTGGGCCCCGCGGCAGGCACGCCACCACATAGGTCTCGTTGCCCTGGCGTTGGGGAGCGTCCACGATCTCGATCAGATCGGAATGGCGGAAGTCGACCTTTTCCAGCACGCGCTGCACGTCGCGATACTCGGCCGACTGCTGGCCATCGACGCTGACCAGACGAGAAAACGACTCGGCCTCGACGTGGATGGAGTTGCCCAGTTTGGTGAGCAGGTTGCGTTTGGCGTGGGCGAGGGCGTCCTCGCGTCCCTGGGTCGACGCACCCACAGCAGAAAGGTGGCTGGAGCCAGGACACGAAGGCGGCGGGTTGTGGTCTGGGTCGCTCAGGTGCGCTGGCAGGGTCGGC
>PMLB01000287.1 GCA_003158735.1 Myxococcales bacterium
CGCGATTCTGCACATGGACCGGTGTTATGTCACGGGCAACACCAAGAATGGCATCATCACCGACAAATCCGCCTTTGACATCGTAAACACGGTCATCGCAGGCAACGGCACCGACGGCCTCAGCTCAGGTGTTGGCCTTGGCGCCTACACCGGCCCTGGCCCGACGAAGTTCGCGTTCAACACCGTTGTTCAGAATGGCCTCGTCGGCGTGGCCTGCGGCCAGAGCTACACACTGACCGGCATACTCGCAAACGGCAACGGAACCGCCAACTTCACATCATCAACCTGCGTAACCAATGCCACCACTTCGACATCGACAACGCCGAACCTCGGCGCCAACTACCACTTGACCGCGACTTCGCCCTGCGTAAACACCGCCGGCGCTTCGTGTCCGCCTGACGACGTCGACGGCGATACGCGGCCGATAGGCACTGCCTGCGACTGCGGCGCTGACGAATACAAGCCCAACTAATCCGACCCGCCTTCTGCTTTTCTCCACATGCCACACAACTTTTTCAACCCCTTGTCGAGAACTTCACTGATGACAAACAGAGAAGTTGTACGTTTGAAGATTGCAATCCTGGTCGTGCCAGTGACGCTGGGACTTGCCTGCGGTGTGAAACGGGACTGGAGCGTCTGTACGCCACGCGATCCATGCCTGCCCGGGTTTATGTGCACCGACACGTTCAAGTGCGTGCCAGCCCCTGACGGTGGAACCGCGGACAGCGGTGCTGACGGTCTAGCGGTTGCTGGGAGTGGCCGCGATGTCTCAGCGTCCGCCGAGGGTGGCGGCGACATCGCAGACGATCTCTCAACCAAGGTCGAACTCCCCGACGCTCCGCTGGTCGTGCCTGCGGACGCGCCTCCTGTCAGCATCTCCGTCGACGCGCCATCCGTCGACGCGCCATCGATAGACATGGCCCCGGACCTTCCACAAGGGGATGCGGCAGGCACTTGCAGCACGGACAAGGATTGTTCAGCCAACGCTCCTCTGTGCTTGGGCAATCGATGCGCCAAGTGCTCCAGCGACAACGACTGCCGGGCGCGGCCAGGGGGACCTGCCTGCGCTGCCAGCGGGCTGTGCGTGGCCTGTACGCAGAACAAGCACTGCGCCGGCAGCCCCGATGCAGGCGCAAACAGCGATTCTAATGATGAGGCAGACGGCGGGGCAGATGGCGGCTTGGTAAGCGCGGTTGCGAACCTGTGCGACACCACGGCCAACCAATGCGTGGAGTGCGTGCAGCGCAGCGACTGCAAGGGCGTGTGTCAGGCCTGCTCGGCCGGGGCTTGCGTGACCGTGAAGAACCAAGACGATCTTACCAGGTGTGCTGGCACCTGCGACGGCCAAGGAGCCTGCAAGAGCAAACAGGGACAGCTTTGCTCGACCACGGCCGGCGGATGTCTGGCCGGGACGTTCTGTTCACCGGACAGCACCTGTTGTGACACGGCCTGCGCGGATTCGTGCATGGCCTGCGATGTCCAAGGCCACGCCGGCACTTGCACCGCTGTCACGTCGGGCGCGCCCCACAGCGGCCATGCCGGCTGCGGCATCGACGCGCAGTGCATGGGATCATGCAATGGCCGCTCTGATGGCCAGTGCGAGTACCCCGGGGCCAAGACTTGTGGCGGCGGGCCGAGCTGCTCAGGGCCCAAGCTCGTCGGACAGAGCACATGCTCGAAAGGCGCCTGCCTGCCCCCGGAGGGTCAGCTTTGCAGCGACGGCTTCAACTGCTCGGGCGACGCCTGCAAGACTTTCTGCTCTGTTGCCGCCGACTGCCAGGACACCTACGCGTGCGTGGGCGGCTCTTGCCATGTAAAAGCGCTGAGCGTCGCGGTCGGCGGGGACAGCGCATGCGCAGTCTTCGTCGACGGGAAGGTGCGCTGTTGGGGCGGCGACTCCATTGGCGAGCTCGGCGACGGCCAGACGCGGCCGTATGGACAGTCGATCTCGGTGCCGGCGCCAGTGATTGGAATCAGCAACGCGAAAGCGATTGCTGGAGGCTACCAACACTATTGCGCCTTGCTGGGCGACGGAACTGTCCGCTGCTGGGGAGCCAACAACGCGGGGCAGTTGGGCAACGGGGGGTATGACACCGCTTCCACGCCCACCGCTGTCGCCGGGCTGGCGGGTGTGACTGCCACGGCGATTGCTGGGGGCGGGATCCACACCTGCGTTCTCTTGTCTGATTCGACAATCCGGTGCTGGGGCTACAACGGTTCCGGCCAGCTCGGCGTGCTCGGTGGAGATCCGACCAAGCCACAGGCCCCGAATCTCACCGGCGTCAAGGCCATCAGCGCAGGAGGCTATCATACCTGTGTAATCGTTGGCAGCGGGCAGGTTCGTTGCTGGGGACTGGGCAACAGCGGCCAACTTGGAGTCACCACCGTCAGTTTCTGGACCATCGATCCCCAAACCGTCACAGGCCTCCCCGGCGCGGCGACTGCCATTTCTGCTGGCGACTCTCATTCCTGTGCGCTGCTCACAGACGGGACAGTTTGGTGCTGGGGCGCGGGCGGCGACGGTCAATTGGGAACCGGGTCGACCGATCTGTCATCCACTCCAGTGTCGATCTACACTGCGCCTGCGACAGCTATCAGCGCGTCTAGCTTGTCCACCTGTGCTCTGCTTGCTACCAAGACCGTGTCCTGCTGGGGCAAGGTGATGAATCCCAATGACTACGAAGAGGAAGCAAGCGGAAGCTGCCTCTCACCGGCGCTCGTCACCGGGGAAAGCAGCGCGGTTACCATTTCCGCTGGTGACCGCTCCTGCGCTGTCGCCCAGGATGGTTCCATCCTGTGCTGGGGCTGGGACTTTGCCGCTAATCCAGCCACCTTCAGCGCCACCGCCGTGCCCGTCCCTGCCTGGTAGCCACGCACGAGCCTCTTGACTCGGCCGGGCTCTGTCGCCATGGTTTCCCACATGACGGTACTGGGTAGCCGGAGCAAGGGCGCGACGTGAAGCAGCCTGGTCAGAGCATTCCCGATACCCTGTCCTACGACCACCCTCGGCCGCGGGACACGGCGGAGATGGGCTTGCCAGCCGCACAGCCCGCCTACCCAGCGACCTGCGAATTGCCCGACAGCTCCGTCGACAAAGGCCGGCAACAGGACGACGCCACGGCTCGCGAGCGTCCCCTGCGCATGGATCCGCGCGCAGTCGGACCTGCGCCGCAGGCTCCGCTCTCGTTGGTCCCAGACGAAACCCCGGAGCCGCGTCATGTTGTCGAGCCCATGGCCGGCGCCTTTCGTCCCGGCGAGCAGGTGGACCACTTCGAGATCGTCAGCCTGATCGGCCGGGGCGGCATGGGCTGCGTATACAAGGCGTTCGACCGCGATCTCGGCCGCACAGTGGCCATCAAGACCCTGCACGGCATCGACCAGCGCCAGTCAAACACGCTGGCGCGGTTTCGGCGCGAGGCCCAGGCCGCCTCACGCGTGGTCCATCCCAACCTGGTCATCATCTACAGTTACGGCGCCCAGGGCGAGACTCCCTACATCGTCATGGAGTATCTGTCCGGCCGCAGCCTGGGCGCCGAAATCGCCGAGGGCCCACTCTCGGTCGAGCGCACCGCAGACGTGCTGGTCGCGGCTTGCGCCGGCGTGTATGCCGCCCATCGCGCCAACGTGGTCCACCGCGACCTCAAGCCGGGCAACATCTTTATCGCGCGCACGCCCATGGGCGAGACGCCCAAGATCTTGGACTTCGGCATTTCGCGCGTGGGAGGGGACGAAGCCAACCTCACCGGCACCGGCCACATCGTGGGCACCACCTACTACCTCGCGCCCGAACAGGCGGCGGGCCGCGAAATCGACGCGCGCGTCGATCAGTACGCCCTGGGCGTGATTCTGTACGAATGTCTCACTGGCGTGCGGCCTTTCACCGGGTCGGCCGCCTACGCGATCATGCGCAACATCGTGGAGGGAATCTTCCCGCCGCCTTCCCGCGTGCGCCCGGACATCCCGCGCGACATGGAGGCGGTGATCCTGCGCGCCATGAGCCGCGTTCCCGGCGACCGTTTCGCGCGCGTGCGCAATCTGGGACTGGCCTTGATGCCGTTCATGTCAGTCCAGGGGCGCCAGCAGTGGAGCTACCACTTCACCGCGCCCGAAGCGGAAATGCCTATCGCGCCTTCGGTGGCTAGGCCGACGCCCGACGGCGCGCAGGCTCGGCTGGCGGCCACTGAAGTCGCGCCCGCCCAGCCGTCTGCGCCACCCGTGGCGCCCACCAAGATTCTTCCCGTGGCTCAACCAGAGTCCTGGCAGGTGGTACCAACTCACACGACGGCTGTGCCGGCCTCGACCCCGCAGCCCGCGCCGGCAACTACCGGCCCGTCCCTACGGCGTAGTCGCAATCTGGCATTGATCGTGACATCTGCGCTGGTCGTGTTGCTTGCGCTGGCAGCTTGGGTATTTCGGGGCTCGGCAGCTCACCGTGGTTTCCCCTCGACAGCCGCGGTCGAAGCGACGCCGCCGCCTGCTGCCCCGGTCGCTCCCGTGCTGCCGGAATCGCCCCCGGCCCGCGTGGCACCGTCGCAGCCCGCGGACTTGTCCAAGCCCGCACCACACAAACCCAAGAGAAGCCCTCGCAGCGCGGTCAATTTCACGCCCGAGGGAGTGCCCATCATCTAGCAGGCTCGGATCCCATCATGATTCGCGGCGTAGCCTTGTCGATCGCATTCTCGCTCGCACTCGGGCAGGTGCAGGCGCGGGCCCAAGGCGACGAGTCGGACGCGCTCATCAACCAGGGACTCAAGGCCATGCGCAAGGGCGACTACCAAGCGGCTCTCGAAGCCTTTCACCGTGCACACCAGGCCAAGCCCACCACACGCTCGGTCACCGAAATAGGCCTGGCCGAGCAGGCGCTGCACCGCTGGCTCGAAGCAGAAGAGGATCTAGCTGCTGCGCTGTCAGAGGAGGAGCAAGACGCGTGGCTCGAGGCGCATCGCTCGCTGATTGAAAAGGCGTTGGCTGACGTGCGCTCGCACCTGGGAATGCTGACCGTAGAGAGCGGCCCGCGCGGGGCGCCGGTGAAGATCAATGGACAGCTTCGCGGCCTTCTGCCCTTGTCCAGGCCGCTGTTTCTGCTTCCCGGCACGGCCCAGGTCGAGATCACTGCGCCGGAACGACGGCCGTGGCGCAGCGAGGTTCCGATCAAGCTCGGCGAGACAACTCAGCTAGCTCCCATTTTCGAGCCGTTTGAACCGCCACCTGTCATGTCGGCCGCGTCCGTCGCAGGCACCGGCGACGCTGACCATTCACGATGGACCGAACCCAAGGTCCTGCGGCTGGTCGGCTGGCTGGCCGTGGCCGCGGGCAGCGCAGCCGCAGGCACCGGCGCCTTTCTCCTGGCCAGCTCGCAGGCCGGATCATCGCGGCGGTTGGCCGGCATCGAGTGTCTTGCACTCGGCGGTGCGGTGTTGTTGGGCGGCGGAACGATCGCCGTGGTCACCACTTGGCGCAGCACTGCTTCAGATCGCAGGACTGCGGCAATCTTCTCCCTTGCCGGCCGGCTGTAGCCTGCCGACTGCTTCTAATGCTGGCGCACTAGATCGTGCCGCTCTGAATGATGCGGCGAAGCTCCGTGGCGGGAAGGCGTGAGCCGCGCTTCTCCTCCTCGAAGATGATCTGAGCCAGCGTCGCGGTGGTCAGGTCACGATTGGTGCCATGATCCACCACCTGGAAGTCCTCGCCTGAGCGGACTAGCGCGGCGAGCGCCTGCAGCGTGACGTAGTGGCTCTCATGTGTGTCGTACAGTTTGCGGTTCGAGTAGCGCCGAATGGTTCGCATGATGGATAGCATTACACGGCCAGCACAGTTCGTCACCCCGTACCAAGATTATTCGCCGCAAAGCGGAAGACGCAGAGCGTCTGCGTCATGTGACAGTCTTACGGCTTGTCAACTTGGCGCTCTTGTCCAAGACTTCGATCTGTCATGGACATCAAGACGGGCTCGACGGCGAAGTTGGAGATAGACGGCAAGGTGCATGAACTGGCGGTGATCGAGGGCACCGAACATGAGCGGGCCATCGATATTGCCAGCCTGCGCAGCAGTACCGGATGCATCACCCTGGACGACGGCTACGGGAACACGGGGTCGTGCCAGAGTGCCATCACTTTCATCGACGGTGAAAAGGGCATTCTGCGCTACCGCGGAATTCCGGTGGCTGAGATGGCCGAGAAGTCCAGCTATGTGGAAACCGCGTACCTTCTCATCTACGGCCATCTGCCCAGGAAGTCCGAGCTGCAGCGTTTCTCGAAGATGCTCACGCAAAACGAGAATCTGCACGAGGACATGAAGTACCACTTCGAGGGCTTTCCCTCGCAAGCGCACCCCATGGCGATTCTGTCGGCCATGATCAACGCTTCCAGCTGCTTCTACCCAGGGCAAATGCAGCGGCCCACGCGCGACGTTTTCGATGAGCAGGCCGCGCGCCTTATCTCGCAGGTGCGCACCATCGCCGCCTTCTCGTACCGCAAGTCGCGCGGGTTGCCCATCATCTATCCAAAGCCCAGCTACAAGTACACGGAGAATCTTCTGCACATGCTGTTCTCCGACGTGTACGAAGACTACGAGCTGCGGCCCGAGGTGGTGCGCGCGTTGGACACCATTTTCATTCTGCACGCCGACCACGAGCAGAATTGTTCCACCTCGACCGTGCGCATGGTGGCATCGGCGCAGGCCAACCTGTTCGCCAGTGCAGCCGCCGGCGTGTGCGCTCTGTGGGGACCGCTGCACGGTGGGGCCAATCAGTGGGTCATCGAGATGCTGTCCGACATCCACAGCTCGGGTGACGACGGTTCGCGTTTCATCAAGGCGGCCAAGGACAAGAACAGTGGCAAGCGTCTCATGGGGTTCGGCCACCGGGTGTACCGAAACTACGACCCGCGCGCGCGCATCATCAAAGAGACCTGCGATACACTTCTCAAGACGCTGAATATCTCGGACCCGTTGCTGGACATCGCCCATCGCATGGAAGAAGCGGCGCTGTCGGATCCGTATTTCATCGAGCGCAAGCTCTACCCCAACGTGGATTTCTACAGCGGCATCATCCTGCGTGCGCTGCGCATCCCCACCGAGATGTTCACCGTCATCTTCGCCATCGGCCGCATGGCCGGCTGGATTGCCAACTTCAAGGAAATTCTCGACGATCCGAAGGGGCGCATCTACCGGCCGCGCCAGGTCTACACCGGCGCGACGCTGACCAGCTATGTGCCCATGGGCGCGCGCGGGGAGTGAGCAGGCCCGCTCGCATCATCGATCTAGGCACGCGTGACTACGCGGAGGCGTGGCGCGTGCAACTGGAGCTGGTAGCCGCGCGCCAGCGCGACGAGGTGCCGGATACCTTGCTGCTGGTGGAACACCCGCATGTACTCACCTTGGGCCGCGGCGCGCGTCGGGAAAACCTGCTCGCGTCGGCGGACATGCCGGTCTTCGAGGTCGAGCGCGGAGGTGACGTGACCTACCACGGGCCAGGCCAGCTCTGCGGCTACCCCATCCTGTACCTGCGCGAGGACGAGCGGGACGTGCACCTCTATCTGCGCCGCCTTGAGGAGGCCATCATTCGCACGCTGGCCGAGTTCGCCATCGAGGGGGACCGGCGACCCGGGCTGACCGGGGTGTGGGTCGGTGCGCACAAGCTGGCCTCGCTCGGCGTGGCGGTGCGCCGCTGGGTCACCTTGCACGGCTTCGCGCTCAACGTGTGCACCGATCTCGAGCGTTTCTCCGCCATCAACCCCTGTGGTCTTTCCGCCTCGGTGATGGGCTCGATGATCGGTGTCCTCGGTCGGCCCGTGGCTGTGGCTGAGGTGCGGGCTCCCTTGCTTCGCCATCTGGCCACGACACTGGATCGATGCTGGGTCGACGAAGGGCAGGGCGACCGCAGGTCGCCCCTACGCAAGACGTGACGTGGGTGGTGCGCGCGGCCGTAAGGGCGACGAGCGGTCGCCCCGGCCAGAACGTGATGGGCTTGGTACGCGCCCATTCGTAGGGGCGACCTGCGGTCGCCCCGAGAGAAGTAATGCGGGTGGTGTGCACTCCATCCGCCGTTGTTCGACTTGGGAAAGTCTTTCCGGTACGGTAGTCGCACCATGAGTCAGCTAGGTCTCATCGTGCGCAGGATCCTCGTATGCGGAGTCGCTGTTGCGCTGCTGGGAGTGACGCCGGTCTTGGCCGCGCCCGCCGCAGCCACCGCCCCATTGCCGGAGCCGCTGCTGCCCACGTCTGTACTGGAAGTCCCCGCGCCCGTGCCTGCGCCGCCGCCCGCTGCCGCACCTGCAAGCGCCGGCCCCTTGAAGCTGCTGGAAGCAGATGTTGGCACCCGGCTGGGCCTGCGCGTTCAGAATCCCTACCAGCCCGACAAGCTCAATGACTTGGGTGCGGATGGGAAACTGCAGGTTCTCCTGTCGGGCCAGGCCACGCGCCACATCTTGTGGCAGGCGGATTTCGTCGGTACTTTCGGCACCGTCGATGCCAACCATAACTACGACACGACCGGGAGCGCGGCTGTGCTGGATCTCATCGGCCGGTTCGAACTCCACGACGCCTTCAACTTGTGGGTGGGCCGCATGCTGGTGCCGGCGGACCGGTCCGGGCTCAGCACCGAGTGGTCGATGTCGCCCTGGCTTTTCCCAGGCCAGTTCATGGCCGGGCAGAAGCCTGCGGGCGTCCTCCAGGGACCCCACGGCCGCAGCGACGGCGCGACCCTGTGGGGGCAGTTTGGCGGCGGCACCTTCAAGTACTACGCGGGTGCATTCAACCTCGCCGATCCCAAACTGAGTCCGCTCTATTCGGGCCGCATCAGCCTCAGTCTGCTCAATCCCGAGCCCGGCTATCGCAATGCCAGCACCTACTACGGCAGCAAGGACGTGCTGGCCTTGGGCGTGGGCTTTCAGCACCAACGCAACGCCTCGCAAGAAATCGACTTCACCACGAATCAGGCGCTGCAGGTATGGGCTGATTTCACCGAGCTGAATGTCGACCTGTTCTTCGAGAAGAACCTGGGCGCCGCCGGCGTGCTTGATCTGGAGGGTGCCTTTTACAAGATCTGGGGAAGCTACACCCCCGAGAGCCTCAGCTACTTTGTGCTCGCCAGCTACCT
>PMLB01000076.1 GCA_003158735.1 Myxococcales bacterium
CCGTCCCGAAGGGCCGGCGGGCTCCCCGCGCGACTAGATCTGCAGACACGCGAGCTTGAAACCCCAGTTGCAACTCTGTGTCAACTCGCCGAAGAAGTCGCGCACCGAGCTGTCGCCGGCAACCCCGGCCACGCCTTGGCCGCTCATAGATGACCAGTCTACGCAAGTTGATGCGGCCGTCCCCACTGTGCTCGGGGTGGCTGCTCCGGTCCACAGATTCTGCCCCCCATAGTAGACGGATCCATCCGCAGTCAGATTGGGCGGCGCGGAGAACGTTGTTCCTTGGAAGAAAAGTCCGGCGTCTGGCGCGAGCCAAGTACCATCAACGCGGGTCCATGGGGAGCCGCTCGTGTCGAACCTCGACGCTATGGTGCTGCCCGACGGTGCTAGCAGCGCCTTGTATGTGCCGGTCAGCCCCGCTGCGCTCGCCTCCTGCTGGCAAAGCGCATCTGCCGTGCCTATTCCCCCGCCCGGTGTCCAATCGCTTTTGGTCATGAAGGCATTGCGTGCCACAGGTGGTGCCACCATAACCTGCGCTTGGTAGTCGATGCCAAAGCAATAGAGCCTGGTTAGCTGGTCGCACGGTAGACCGGAGAAAGAGGTGAACAGCGAGCTGTTGGCGCTCGCGAGGCCAGCAGGGACGGACATGTTGGGGACGGCCACGCCCGACGTGAAATCGCCGCAGCTGGTGTCTGTCGCGCCGGTGCTCAACGTGCCATTCTCAGTCGTCGCGGTGATGACCTCCGGGGCCTCCCCCAAATCATTCCCGGACTCATCCAGCCGCGGCGGGTAGAAGAACTTGTTCTTGGCGATGTCTTCGACGTTGTTGAGGACAGGTTTCCCGTCAGGCCGAATCCATCCGCTCGCACCGTTCAGTCTACTGGCCGCGTTCACAGTGGAGGTGGAGAGCCATGCCACGTAGGTTCCAGGCAGTTTGGCGGCTATTGCCAAGTTCTTGCAGATCGCATCCGCGCCGGCCAGCCCACCCAGAGCCGCGGTTTGCGTAGTCGAGGTCGTGAACACGTAGTTCGGCGGCGGGGAGAAGTAGGCTTGCACCGTCGTGTCTTGCGTAAGTGTGAGGGAGCAATCCCCCCACACCCGGCCCGTGCAGGTCGTGCTGCTGGGAGTGCTGGTCCAACCCATGAAATTCTGGCCAGAGTCCGGCGTGGCTATGTAGCTCAGGATGGATCCATAGCGGTAGGTGGCCTGGCAGGTGGACCCGCACGAGATGCCAGGCACGCCGGTGGGGTCACTACTCACGGTTCCAGTGCCTTTGCCGGTCTTGCTGACTGTTACCTTCATCATCTGGACTGTGCAAGTAGGGAGCACGCTGCTCCAGGTGCCGTCGGCCTGACAAGTGCGGATCAACGGGTCCGTGCTGGAATAGCCGGTCTTGCAGGTATACGTCGCTGTCGAGCCGTAGGTTGTCAGGGTCACGCTCACTGTGCCATAGTCGGGGCTGGCTATCGGACCGCAGTCCACAGGGTTGCACAGGGGTACCGTTCCGCTCCAGGCGCCGTTGGCTTGGCAAGTGAGCATGGCGGCGCTGGAAAGACTGTACCCCGAAAAGCACGAGTACGTGGCCGTGTAGCCATACGCCGTGATGGGCGCGCTTACCGTGCCGTTCGCAGTGCCAATCGGCATGTGGCAATCCACCGGCGTGCAGGCGGGCAGCGTGCCGCTCCATGTGCGGTCGGCCTGGCAGGTAGTCGTGGCCGTGCCTGACAGAGTGTATCCGGCGCTGCACGCGTAGGTACCCGTCGAGCCGACCGTCGTGGCGGTCGTGGTGACTGCGCCGTGTGGCGGGCTGGCCGGCGTAGGGCAATACGATTGGCTGCAAGTGGGCGCGGTGTCGCTCCACGTCCCGTCCGCCTGGCAAGTGCGCGGCGAAGTTCCCACCAGCCCGTATCCTGTCTGGCAGGTGTATGTGGCTATCGAGCCATAGGTTGTTGGCGACGCGGACACCGACCCGTTCGCTGGATCGGTCAGCGCCCCGCAATCCACGATGGTGCAGGTCGGCTCAGCAGCGTTCCATGTGCCATCGGCCTGGCAAGTGCGGGTCTTTGATCCCAAAAGGTTGTAGCCGGTGTCGCAAGAATAGACAGCCGTGTCACCGCGGTTCCTGGTCGGCGCGGATACTGACCCGTTGGTGGGATTCGCTAGCCCAGGGCATGTCAGGCCTGCCCCGCTGCTCGATCCGCCGATGCCCCCGGTACCGCTCTGTCCGCCGGTGCTGGCACCACCACCCTTGCCACCTGCCGGGACATCCGGCTGAGAGCCAGGGGCGTCTCGAACTCCGGCGTCGCCACTGCCACTCTGGCCGCCGCCTGCACTGCCGCCCTTTCCGCCACTACTGTTGCCGGCCGCACCAGCCGCGCCGCCACCTGCACTGCCGCCCTTCCCGCCACTACTGTTGCCGGCCGCACCAGCCACGCCGCCGCCTAAGCCGCCAGCCGAACCGCCGCCACCAGCGTGAGTGCCCCCAGTAGCCTGAGTGCCAGCAGCAGGGTGAGAGCCACCCGAGCCCGCACCCGTCTTCAGCTCCGGATACGCACAACCCGCTGCCGTCGCGACGACTAGCAACAACCCCAGTCTTGATATCCCGCCCATTGGCGTTGCCTTCATCGCTCCTCCATTCGCTCAGAACGTGCCCTTGAGAG
>PMLB01000389.1 GCA_003158735.1 Myxococcales bacterium
GCGGAGACGAAGCAGGAACGGTGCGAGATTGGCGCCATCCTCTTTGAGCCAACGGTTGTCATCCAGCAGCCATGTCTGCTTCATGCGTGACGTGAACGACGTGTTGTGGAATTGGTGAACGACGATCTTGCGCAGCAGGGAACGAATCGCGGCTGGGGTTGCCTCCCCTCTCTCGGCGAGATCCCAAAGTTTCGATTCAACGTGACCTCCTCCAAGCGATGTCTTGGGACGGGGATCCTTGCATCCTTGGGGGAGAAAGCGATAGCGCTCCTTTTCGAAAAACAAACTGTCGCTCGCCCCGTACTCCAGCCCGAACTCGTACTCGTTGGTTCCCTTCCCAGTTTCCATGCACAAGGAGGCGAAGAGAGCACTCGTCATTTCGGGCCCGTCGAACAACCACGAATGGGCCCGCCCCGTCGTGGCCACATGGTTTTGCAGCCCTGCAGACATGATGTGGCTCAGGGCTCGAAAGAAAGCGATGAGGTTACTCTTGCCGGCTCCGTTCGCGCCGATGAGCACGGTCAGATCGCCGGGCTCGAACGCATCCAGTCTTCGAATGCTCTTGAAACCTTCGATTGAAATCTTCTTGAGGCGAATCGACATCGGGCGCTCCTGCTTCGCCCCCATGCTGCCACCCCTACACCCTCTTGGCCAGATCATCGGTTCATGGATAGGGGCTCACGCACGCTGCATGACTCACGGAACTGACCGGGCAAGGCGAGCGTCATTGCTTCAGGCGCTGGGATAGGAGACAACATCCCTGGGCATTCTCATTGCGCCCCAACCGGGTGTACTGTGGATTGCGTGAACCGACGGCCACCGAACATTCTCTGCGCCAGCGCAGTGCTGGCGCTGGCCACGCTGGGAAATGCACGTCTGGTTCGGGCCGACCAGGCCGGGGCACTCACATTTTCCTGGCAGGCGCCTGCGAGCTGTCCTTCACGCGGCCAAGTGAGCGGCGAGATTGCGCGCCTTTTGGGTGGCATCATCCGCGTTCCTCAGGGTGGCGACATCACGGCGCGCGCGGTAGTGGAACATGGGCTGACCTGGTCGCTGGCCATGGACACCGAATTGGCAGGCCGGCCAGGCCGGCGGTCGCTGGAGGCCGCTTCCTGCCAGGATCTCGCCAATGCCGCGGCTCTCATCATCGCACTGATGATCGATCCAGATGCAGTGGCTGCCCATGCCACGACGCCTCAGCCGGCGGCGGCGCCTCCACCAGTGACTGCGCCGCCTGCGACGGCGACCGCGCCCGACAGAAAGCCGCGCGTCGTGGAGTTTCTCGTGGGCATTCTTGCGGCGGGCAGCTATGGAACCCTGCCTTCCATTGACGCGGGTCTAGGCGGCGGGATCGGCCTGCAGGGACGACGCTGGCGCGCGGAGCTGCGCGGAAGCTACGGCTTGCGTCGCGATCAGAAGGCCTGGGCGGCGGCGCCTGCTGGTGCCTACGGCCAGTTCAACTTCTGGGCCGTCGCTTTCGCGGCATGCTTCAACGTCGGCAGCGAGAGTCTGGCCTTCGGCCCCTGTGCCGATGCCGAGGTCGGCGTCACCTCGGCCAAGGGTTTTGGCGTCAGCCAAAGCCTCCCGGCCGACACACTCTGGTCGGCCTTGGGCGCAGGCGGCTACGCGGCCATCTCGCTTGGCCACCACCTCGACCTTCCCTTGCACCTGGACGTCTTGGCGCCGTTGCGGCGTTCCGAGTTCGTGTTCAAGAATGAGCCAGAGCGAGTTTTTCAGGCCCCAGCCGTCGGGGTTCGTGTGAGTGCCGGCATCGAGCTGCGCTTTTGATGACGAAGTCGCGCGTTCCCGGGAACCAAGTCATCAGCATGAGATCCCCTGCCGGGAACGCCCTCGAATCCGCGTCCTTGCCAGGATGCGTGTGCGTCCCGGACTTCGATGCGGTGTACGAGGCTCAGCTGGATTTTGTGTGGCGCACGGTGCGTCGCATGGGGGTCCGGCCAGCCGATACAGATGATGTGGTGCAAGAGGTATTCTTCGTGGTGCACCGCCGGCTGGCCGAATTCGAAGGCCGAGCCCAGCTCAAGACCTGGGTCTTCAAGATCCTGGTGCACGTGGTGAGGCACTACTGGCGCACCCACCAGCGCAAGCCTGGAGACCAGGCGGCTGACGATCCAGCCGAGATTCAAACCCTGGCGGCCGATCACGAAAACAGCCCCAGCGCGGTGCTGGAACGGGTCGAGGCCCTGCGCGTCCTGGATGGTCTTCTGGCCCGACTCGACGAGGACAAGCGCGAGGTCTTCGTCTTGGCTGAGATCGAGCAGATGAGCGCGGCCGAGATTGCGGAGATCGTCGAGGCGAACGTGAACACGGTCTCTTCCCGTCTGCGCGCGGCCCGGCAAGAGTTCGAGAAGGCTCTGTTGCGCTTTCGGGCGCAGGAACTTCGGAGGCAGCCATGAACGACCTCGGACCGGAAGCACGATCGATCTTGGAAGCGGCCCGAGGTGCCGAGGCGCCCACCCGCGCGGATCGGCAGCGAATCAAGCACGCTGTGCTCTTGCGCGTGGCCACCTTGGGGGCGGTATCCACCACTGCGGGCGGGGCGGTCGCCATGTCCTTGGCTGCCAAGGTGACGGTGGCTGCGCTGACGGTGGCGGTGCTGGGCGGCGGCTCGGTTACTCTGCTGGTGAGGAAGGAGCGCGCGGTACAAGCGCCGGTGGCGTCGGCGCGCGTGGCCTCCCGGACTGCGCATGCGTCCCCAACCCGGCCTGTGGCCGTGCCCGAAGCGCCGGCGGTCGTGGAAGAACCGAGTGCCAAACCGGTCCTGCCCGAGGTGCGGCGTCGTGAAGTGGCCCGGCCCGAGGTGCGACCCGCGGAGCCCGTGAGCGCGCCAGTGACCGAGGTCACACCAGCGCCCGTGCCCGCACTCAATTCTCTGGATCCGGAACTGACCGTGCTCCGCCAGGCCCAGGAAGACCTGCGCGCACGACTGCCTGCCCAGGCCCTGCGCCGGCTGTCGGAATACGATCGCCGTTTCGGCAAGGGAGCACTGGAGCAAGAACGCCAGGCCATCGCAGCCGTCGCCTTGTGCCAGGTTCACCCCGGCTCTGTGGCCCAGGCCCAGGCCGAGGATTTTCTGCGCGCTGCCCCCGAATCGCCGCTGGCCGAGCGCGTGCGTTCGGCGTGCAAGCGATCTGACGAGATTTCGAGAAGATCCAACGGGATTGCGCCCGGCCGGGAACCATAGCGACGTAGCACTGTGCAGATTCAACTAGGGAGGCCTGTGATGACGAGACTAACGACGACCCCAGCGATTCTTGGAATTCTTGTGGGCAGCATAGCGGCCGCGCTTGCCGGCTGCGGCAGCAACACCGTGGCGATCGGCCTGCAGAATGTGGACGCGGCCGCAACAGGCGGGAGCAGAGGGGGCAACAGCAGCGGTGGTGTCACCTCAGCGGGTGGCGTGACCGGAACTGGAGGCGTCGCCTCCACCGGCGGAACCGTGGGAGCAGGTGGAACCACGGGAACTGGAGGCATTCTGGGGACTGGCGGCGCCAGCAGCACAGGCAAGACCTGCGGCGGCTTTGCTGGATTTGCTTGCGCGGCGGGTGAGATCTGCGAGACACCGCCAGGGAATTGTTGTTGCGACTTCTTTGGCACCTGCGTGGCCCAGCCTCAGGTCTGCAGCGCGATCTACTTGCCGGTGTGTGGCTGCGACCGGAAGACCTACGGCAACGACTGCGAGCGCCAGGCGGCCGGCGTGTCCAAAGATTTCGACGGCGCTTGTGCCACAGCGGATGCAGGCGCTGGCGGCAGCACGGGAACTGGTGGAACCACCGCAGCTGGCGGCAGCAATGGAGGCGGCGGCGTCACAGGGGTCGGGGGCAGCAAAGCAACCGGCGGCACCACGGGAGCCGGAGGCAGCAAAGCAACCGGCGGGAACACGGGAAGTGGAGGCAGCAAGGCAACCGGTGGCGCGACGGGGACCGGAGGCACAGGAGGCAGCACGGGCAAGACCTGCGGCGGCTTCGCGGGCCTGCTCTGCGCGGCCGGTGAAACTTGCGACATGGACCCAGGTACCTGCAACTTCGGCGACCCAGGGGGAACCTGCGTGGTCAAGCCTCAAGGTTGCACCACGGACTACCGGCCTGTGTGCGGCTGCGACGGGAAGACCTACAGCAACGACTGCACGCGGCTTGCCACCAGCTATACCGGCAAGAACTTCGACGGCGCGTGCGCCACGGATGCGGGTGTCTGCCCGGCGGGGCAGAGATGGTGTCCAGGGTGCACGCCTGGAACCGGTTCCTGCGGTGATGTTTGCCCTGCCATCGCTTGTCCGGCTCCGGACGCAGGAACCTCGGCAAGCTGCAGCGAGGTCACCACGCAGACGGAATGCGACGTCCGCAGTGACTGCCACTCGGTCTTCCTTCCCGGAACAACATGCGGGTGCTCCGCTGTTGGTTGCTGCATGCTATTCAGTCGCTGCGCCGACGGAGGCCGCGCCAATTGTACCGGCCCGGTTGCGTGTATGGCACCGCAGCCCAACTGTGGGACGCTCTACAACCTGTCGTACACCGGCGTTTGCTACGAGGGCTGCGTCCGCCCAAGCGAGTGCGCCAGTGTTGATGCCGGCCAAGATGCAGCACCCAGTGTCGACGCATCCTCGCCGGCCGCGCTCTGCACCGCGACCGGCGGCCAGGTCAGTAGCGCTCTCTGTTGCAACAGCACCACCGACTTCCCGAGTTCCTGTGCGACCGGGGCCTGCGGGTGCGCTACCTCCAACAGCCACACGGTCAGCACCTGCACCTGCGCCGCTGGCTGTTTCATGCCGGGCGTCGGCTGCGTGGTCCAGTGAGCACACGCACAGTTGGAAAGTGCCAGCGATCCAAGGCGCCTTGCTTGCAACGCTCGTCCTCAAGGAGGCCGCCCGTAGCTCAGAAAACAGTGGAGCCTTGAGGCGGGCCGGCAACGGTAGCAAAATAGAACCGTAAAGCCTAAACGAAGGAGCCCAGCAATGACTAGACTAGCGACGACAGCCGCGATTCTTGGGATGATTGTGAGTGGCATAGTCCTGGGAACTGCTGCCTGCAGCAGCGATCACGCGGGGCTCGGCATTCCGAATCTGGATGCGCAGGCCCCTCGTCGGGATGCGGCTGCGGGCAACGGTGGTGCCGGCGGAGCGGGCCACGATGCTCCGGCCGCTGGGAGCGGAGGCAACGGGGGCGTCACCGAGAGCGGCGGCGTCACGGTCATGGGTGGGTCGTCGCAAGCTGAGGCCGGAGCCGGCGGTTCCACGCCAAGCGGGGGCGCAGTTGGCGGTGTCACGCAAGTCGGCGGTTCCGCGCCGAAAGGTGGCACTACGGGAGCTGGCGGTGCTACGCAGACCGGCGGTTCCACGCCAAAGGGTGGCACCACGGCCGTGGGAGGCAGCGGGGGAAGTGCCGGCGTCACGGTGTCTGGCGGTACACGAATCGGAGGCACGACCGCAGCCAGCGGTACCCCGCGAACCGGAGGCACCACTGGCGCTAGCGGCGGCACGCGAACCGGGGGCACCGCGGGATCTGGCGGTGGCACGCGAACCGGGGGCACCGCGGGATCTGGCGGTAGCACGCCAAGCGGGGGCACCTCGGGAATGGGTGGCACCAGCGGCCGGATGTGTGGCGCCGGCCTCAAGAGCTGCATGGCCAACGAATTCTGCGACATGCCGACGGGGGTCTGCGATTCTGCTGATGCGACTGGGACCTGCGTGGCCGTTAGCTCAGGGATCTGTGGCGATGTCTACAATCCTGTGTGCGGCTGCGACGGGAGGACCTATTCCAACGACTGCGAGCGCCAGGTTGCCCGCACAAGCAAGCGATCCGACGGAGCGTGCCCGGACGCGGGGGTTGGAGGCAGCGGCGGCAGCGCAGGAACGGGCAGCAGCGGCGGCAGCACCGCAACCGGCGGCAGAACGGCTACCGGCGGCACGGCTACCGGCGGCACCAGCACGGGCGGCGTCGGCGGAGCGTCGGGCGGACACCCGGAGTGCGTGACCGCCGATGATTGTCAGCTCATCTCGGACTGCTGCAGCTGCCTACCTGTATCAAAGGGCACTCCCACTCCTTTCTGTATGATTGCTGGGTGCCTTCAGAGCGCTTGCGCCGCTCGCGGTCTTACAGCCAGCGACGTCGCGTGCATCGCCGGTCGCTGCACGTGGAGCCGCACCTGCAACCCGGCTGGGGTCACTTGCCTCATGGCTAGCCCCATGTGTCCCGTCGGCCAGGCTCCCCTGGTTGTAGGAAACTGCTACTCCGGGGGCTGTGTGAAGGTGGAAGATTGCTCGGAGGTTGCTTCGTGTGACATGTGCAAGTCCGGAACGACGGCTGCGCCTACAGGGTTGCTTTGTGCGACCTTCCAGACCCTGCCGCCCTCATACCACTGCGTGTCCACGCCGCAAGCCTGCGTCGGGAACCCGACCTGCTCCTGCATGGGGATCTGTAGTGGAGGCCTGTCGTGCGTGGTGCCGGACAGCACCACGCTCACGTGCCAGTGCCCGGAGTGCTGAAGGCTGGGCGACCGCCGGTCACCGCTACTGATCTTTCACCGGCCAGGCGCGCAAGCGCACCTTGCCGTCGTCGACTGCGATCTCCAGGCGCACGCGCGAGCAGTTGTTGGCGGAGAGGATCTGAGGAAGCTGCTTGGCCAGGCGCTGGCGCAGTTTGCTCATAGTGGGCGGCGGCTCCGCCGTTCCCGCCTGCTTGTGTGCCTCGGAATAGCGGCGGTAGACGTCCTGCATATCAGCCTCGGAAAGCCCGGGCAGAGGCAGCGGCGGTGGCTCGGTCGTCGCCCGCGGGGCGGAAGCCGCGGCTTTGGATCCTTCTGCCTGGGCCGGGGCTCCGGGGTCTTGAGCCGGGGCTGCACCCTTTGCCCCAACCTTGAGCTGGGCCGCGGCTGCGCGCCTTTCTTGCGCGGCTTGCTGATGGGCCACGAAGGCCTTGGCACGCGAGGCCGGGATACCCATGGCCAGTGCCTCTCCCAGAGTCACCGCCGTAGTGCCTTTGCTGGCCATGTGGCGCTTCGCCTTGGCCAGATCGCGGCTGAAGGTTCCCGCCTCGATTTCGCGCATGGTGCGGTTCCAGTAGGTGATGAGCAGCACCCAACGCTGGGTCAGGGCCTGGTAGCGAAAACGCAGCGATGAGTTGCTGATGGTCACCTGCTGCATTTCGAGGATCTGGCGGTTCACGTCGCGCCGGAGGACATCGGGCGGCGAGCGTTCGATCCCCATGAAGAAAGACTCGTAGAGCCCACGCATGCGCTCCAATTTCCGCTCCATCTCTTCCAGCCGCGCGTCGATCCCCTCGCGGGACGTGTCGAAGGTGGCAGCGGGAGCCTTTTTCACAGAGAAAGCTTATCTCTGGCGCGTCGCCGAATCTACATCCGCGCGCATGCGTGCCAACTTTGCGGCTCAGTTCTTCGATTTGCCGACGGCCGACGATCCGACCCGNNTCGGGCCGGCTTGTCGGCCGGCTCACGGAGGCGGGTTTGGCGCATGCGTGCTAAGAGACTGTGGTTCAAGGCCGCCCGCATGGCCGGCGCAACACAGCAATGACCATTGGGAAAACAAGCGAATGACACTCGCGCTGTGGACTGCCGCCGTGGTGGCGTTGCTCGGCGTGCTGGTTCTGGCCCACGAGCTGGGGCACTTTCTGGTGGCCAAGCTGTTTGGGGTCAAGGTGCTGCGCTTCTCGCTGGGTTTCGGGCCCAAGCTGTTCAGCTTCACCGTCGGATCCACCGAGTACCGCCTTTCACTTTTTCCCTTGGGCGGCTACGTGCGCCTGGTGGGCGAGGAAGCGGGCGAGCCTGTGGCCGACAAGGATCGCGAGCGCGCGATGTGCGGCAAGCCGCTGTGGCAGCGCTTCGCCATCGTGATGGCCGGGCCACTGTTCAATCTGATCCTGCCCATCGGCATCTACTTCGTGCACTACCTGGGCCAGCGCACGCTGTTGCCGCCCACCTTGGGCACGGTCATCGCAGGACTGCCGGCCTCCAACGCCGGGTTGATGCCTGGTGATCGCGTAGAGACCGTAGATGGGCGCTACCTCCGCTACTGGGAAGAGTTGGACGAGGCGATCGGCGCCGCGCCGGGCAGGACCCTGCGCTTCGGCATCCGCCGAGGCATCGAGGCCGAGGAGCGCGATGTGACGCCGGCGCGCTGGGAGCGGCGCGGGCCGCTCAATATGAAGGAAACCGTGGGATGGATCGGGGTGTCGCCGCGTTTCCAGCTCCCCGAGGTGGGCATTATCGACCTGACTTCGCCGGCGGCCCAGGCCGGGCTGCGAACCTTCGACTACATCACGTCGGTCAATGGCACGCCGGTGGCGCACTGGAGCGAGTTCGAGCGCGCGGTGGCACGCGCGGGTGCCTCGCCCCTGCGCATCTCCTACCTGCGCGGAACGCACTCGGCGCTGCCCTTCGTGCATGTGGAGATCCAGGAACCGGGAACCGCAGTGATCATTCCCCAACCTGTGATCGATCCCGTGCACGGGCGGCGCTACGACACCGGCATCCAGGCCTCGGAACTGTTCGTCTACTCGGTCGAGCCAGGCAGCCCCGCGGATCGCATCGGGCTGCGGCGCGGAGATCAGGCGTTGGAGCTGGATGGTGAGCCACTGTTGCACTGGAATCTCTTGCGCCAGCGGCTGGCGCAAGAACCCCAACGCGAGTTCAAGCTGACCTGGGTTTCGCCCGGGGGAGCGCGCCACCAGGCCACCTTCAAGCAGGAGGCGCGCTCCGAGCTCGACGCCTATCACCAGGAAGAACAACGCCTGGTCTTCGGCGCCACCAACCGTTCTGCGTGGAAGACCGCGGACCCGGTGCCCATTCGCAATCGCTTCTTCTATGCCGTGGGGCACGCCTTCGAGCGCACCGGCGAGATCGTGGTCTTCACCGCCAAGGGTTTTTTCCAAATCATTCGCGGCGAGATGTCCCCCGAGGCGTTGGGCGGACCTCTGGCCATCGGCTACGCGGCAGGCGTGGCAGCTGAACAGGGGCTGGCCCAATACCTGTGGCTTATGGCTCTTCTCTCCATCAACATCGGCCTGCTTAACTTCTTGCCCATCCCCATTCTCGACGGCGGACGGCTGATGTTCATTACCATCGAACTCTTCAAACGGCGACCGCCCTCGGTGCGCGCGCGCGCGGTGGCTTCCTACGTGGGCATCGTGCTGGTGGTCGCGCTGGTGGCTCTTGCACTCAAGAACGACGTGGTTCGCTTTCTGCTGCCGCGCTGACAACCCATGCGCCCGATGCTCGCCTTCGACACTTCGACCCCCTGCGCGCGGGTGGCGGTGCTTTCGTTCGAGGGCGACTGCCTGGCCACGGCCGAAAAAGTGGCGGCCCGGCATTCGTCGCATCTATTGCGCCTGTGCGACGAGGTTCTGCGCGCGACGGGCGCGACCGTGGCAGACTTGGCCGCCATCGCGTGCGGGGCCGGCCCGGGCAGCTTCACCGGACTGCGCGTGGGTTTGGCCGTGGCCAAGGGTCTGGCTCTGGCCGACAGGATTCCCCTAGTGCTGGTCTCGTCACTGGATGCCCTGGCGGTGGATTTGTCGCGCTCGGAGGGTGAGAGTCTCGTCTTGCCCTGCATCGATGCGGGCAAGGGACAGGTGTATGGCCGTCTCTATCGCGCTGGTGAAACGCCGGTACCGATCGGTTCCGACGAGCTTGTGCTGCTGCCTGAAGACCTCTGCCGGCTGGTGCAGGAGCAAGCCGTGGGCGCCGCGGTGGTGGCCGGCGGCAACGGGGTGGACCGCTATCAGGAAGTTTTTCGCGCGCAGCTGGGCGCCGAGGCCGTGCGCTTCCAGGTTGCAGGGCCCAGCGCCCTGGCCGTGGGCCGGCTGGCTCGCGCGCGCCTGGCCCGCGGCGAGCACGACGATCTGGAAACCAGCGTTCCCCGCTACGGCCGCCTACCTGACATCACCAAGCCGAAGGCGGCGCTGTAGCGACTGGCCGGGACGACTCACACAAGGTAAGTCCTTGCACAATTCGCGATTCGCGAATGCAACAGGCTCAAACCCTGGCAAATACTGCTTCCCACCCACCGACCATCGAATAGCCCCTTCGCAGCACGTACCAAGGCCACTTGAGGGCATGGGCAATCAGCGTTCTTGACGGATACGCCAGAAGTTCCGTCTCGACGATAGCCGGCCGCGATCGAATGAGCCTGAAGGTGCTACTTACACCCAGCGCCGCAAGCAGGTTTTCCCAGAAGGGCTGGCCCATGTCGTGTACGTGACCCGGAAATGTGAAGTCGATTGTCACGCCGAAGAGAGCGGCCGCTTTGATTAGGGACGACATCGCGGGTGTCCGAAAATATGCGCGGCCGCCCATGCTCAACGCGTTCAACAGTTCAAGTATTGCGTCACGCGGATACGGTATGTGTTCCACAATCGCGCTGGCGACGACGACGTCGAACCCGCCGCCAGTAGCCTCTGGCAGGCTCTGATAGCATTCTATGGCTATGTCCCCCCATTCTCTTGCGCAAGAAGCATTGTAGTCGACCAGCGCGATTTCGACGTTGCGCGTTCCGCGTTCAAGAAAACGACGTGCCAGCGATCTGGAGATCACCGCATCCATGCCTCCGCCGAAATCGAGAATTCGTATGTTGCTCTTGGGCGCAACCCCCAGGGTTCGGAACAAATGTCGGGAGAACCGGTCGCTCCCATCGAAGGTAGCTGTGCTGTCGGTGGCGGTGTAGTAGCGCTTGTAGTAGTCCCGCAAGACTTCCTCCCGGGGCATTCGCGAAGCGGACATGCAGCCACAACGGCATGCCAGAAGGTGCACCGGGGGCGCGTCTTGCAGTGCGATTACTGGCCGTCTATTCCCCGCGTATCCGCAGATTGGACAAGCGCTCTCCGGCAGCAACTGATCCTCGGATAGGTGTGAACCCTGGTGGTAGAGCGGCCCTAGCAATTCGCACGTCCCCCGCCCGGCGCGCTGTCCTTGCGCCGGATCTTCTTGAAGCGCTGGTTGAAGTTGGTCCGGTCCACGAGGTTGATGCGCGTCGGGATCTTGTAGGCACCCAGCTTGCCCCGCAGGAAGAGGCGCAGCGCTTTCTTGGCCTCGAGCGGCGGCCGCGGCGTCCCCAGCACCACGTCGGCGGTCACGGTCTGGCCGGTCAGGGCGTTGGCCTCGCCGTAGACCATGCAGTCCTCGACGCCGGGCGCGGTGAGCAGCGCCGATTCCACCTCCGCGGGCATCACCTTCTGGCCGCCCACATTGATGACCTCCTTGCTGCGCCCGACAACCCGCAGAAATCCGTCGGCAGCCGTCTCCACCAGATCGCCGGTCTTGAACCATCCGTCCTCGGTGAAACCATCCATGGGCGCGTTCAGGTAGCCCAGGATCTGCGTCTTGCTCCGCAACCACAGCTCGCCCTCGACGATTTTGTACTCCTGATCGGGATCGTCGATCTTCATCAGGGTGCTGGAGGACGACAGGCTGCTGGTCTTGGCGATCCCAGTTTCGCTGGTGCCGAAGGTCTGCAGATACTTGGCGCCGGGAAACGCCTCGGGCAGACGCAGCAGCAGGCTTTCGGGCATAGGTTCCGTGCCATAAGTGACCACGCGCAGCGAGGAGAGATCGTGATGGCGAAAGGCTTCGCTGATGATGACCAGGTTGAGAAAGGTGGGCGAGGCGGGGAGGATCTGCACCTTGTGCTGCTCGATCAGGCTGCACACGCGTTCGGGAACGCGGCTGTCGGGAATGACCATGAGGGCGCCCATGGCCAGGCAATTGAGCAGGGTGTTGATTCCCCCGATGTGGTCGAACATCAGGAACACCAGCATGACCGAATCGCGCGCCGGCCGGACGCGGTAGTGATCCGCAAGATGGTCGAAGTTGTGCAGCATGGCCTTGGGTTTGCCCACGCTGCCACTGCTGAACAGCACCAGGCCCGCGTGCCCGGCGTCGCGCAGCTGCTGGACGAGTGCGTGTGTTCCGCCCGCGCGCGGCGGGCCGGGCTGGATGGTGATGCCGTCCTCGATCCGGATCACGTCGTCGACCAACGCCTGGGAGAAGTGATCCTCGAGATCGCCGCCCACCCCGGTGGTCACGGGCACGACGATGGCGCGATTGCGGACCAGCGCGAAGAACAGCGCGATGCTGTCGAAGGAATACTCGGCCACCAGCGCGACCACGCGCCCGGGCTGTACGCCCTTCTGCGCGAGGAAAGCCCCGTGCTCCTCGATGCGCGCGGCCAACTGGGCGTAGGTGTAGATCGTGCCACCCTCGGCCAGGGCAGATTTGCCGGCGAACGAACGCAGCCGGTCGATGAGCCAGTCCATGCTTTTCTCCCCATCAGCCTGCCCCGCCCAGATACAACAACTGGCCGGTGACGAAACTGCTGCGCGGATCGATGAAGAAATCGACGACGTGGATTACGTCGGCAAAGGTGCCCAAGCGCCGCACCGCCTGCCGGGCGATGAGAGCGTCGATCTTCTCCGCCGGCACGGACCTGACCAGATCGGTATCGACCGGCGCCGGCCCCACCGCGTTCACCGTGATGCCGCTCGACCCCAGCTCGCGCGCCGCCACCCTGGTCAGGTGCTCGATGGCGGCCTTGCTGGCCCCGTAGACCGACTCGCCCTCCAGCCTAAGGGGAACCGCCACCGTCGAGAAATTCACGATGCGCCCGACCTTGGCGCGCATCATGACCTTGGCTACCTCGCGCAGGAAGACGAAGCTGCCGAACACGTTGGTGGCAAAGACCTTCTGCACCGTCTGCATCGGGGTGGTGGCCAGGTGGTTCATGGCGGCGATGCCGGCGTTGTTCAGAAGAACGTCGATGCCGCCGTGGCTCTTGCGCACCGTCTGCACCATGGCCACCACGGCTTTCTCATCGGCCACGTCGAGCTGGAAGTGGGTGTAGTTCGCGTCGACGACGGAGGGCTCGCTGCGGCTGCAGCCGGCCACCAAATGGCCCTGTGCGAGATAGTGCAACGCCATTTCGCGGCCGATGCCCTTGCCCGTGCCGGTGATGACGAAGACGCGCCCCACCTCTCAGCCCTCGCTCAGCAGCAGCTCAATGTAGTCGGCCAGCGTGCCCGCCGTGGCAAAGGGCGAGCGCTTCTGGCTCATGGCGCGTTCGTCAGCCAGGACGATGGCCTTGCCAAGATCGTCGGCCACGCGCTGTTCGACGTCGGCCAGCAGGTTGACCAGGGCCAGGCTGTCCAGGTGACCATTGCGTCCGTAGAGGTGGGTTTCGGGACCAGGGCTGGCCAGCTCGGGCTTGCCCAGTTCCTCGCTGGCATCTTTCAGTGCCGCATAGACGATGGTGAGGATCTTTTCCTTCATCGGGTCAATCCTTCTAGCTGTCGTGGAGATGATAGCCGAACAATGTCCGCTCTGTCCTGAAGCCGAGTTGGGCATAGATGTCGAGGATGGACCGGTTCGCCGCCGATATCGTGGCCCCGGCCCGGCGCGTGCCTTCTTCGCGCAATCGCCGCACGAACGAGGCGAAGAAGCCCGGGCTGAGAAATCCACGGTCCGCCGTGCTGCCGGCCAGGATCAACTCCACCATATCGCCTTCGCGGGTGAAGGCCACGAAGGCATCCACGCCCGCCTCGCCCCGGTGCACCCAGATGGGCGTCTTCTGCCGCAAGAGATCCTCGACCCAGCGCTGGTAACGCCGACGGGCCAGAGCGACATCGACGAAGGGATCCTCGTGAAACCGGCTGTAGTTGAAAGCGTCGCGGCCGATGGCGACCAGCGCCGGCTCGTCGCCTGGGACGGGCTCATCGAGTTTCAGGTCGTCGGCAAAGGGCGGCTTTCCGACCGGGCGGCTGAGGCGCGCGTTGACCATGCGCAGGGCGGTCTCCACCTGGACGAAACCCGATTCCATGAGGGCGCGCCGCAAGTCGCGGTCGTCGGCGGGCACCCGGGTCACGCACAGGCGCAAGCCGGCCCGCCGCCGTTCGGCCAGAAAGAGCGCCAGCAGCGCCGCCAGCCGACCCGGGTCGGCGTAGCGGACGGATAGGATCTCGCCGGTGGGATGGCCGAAGACCACGGCATCCCACGGCGTGGTCCGCCAGAGCAGGACGTGCTCGCCGTCGAGGCGGACCTCGGCCGTGACCGGGCTTGTGCTGAGCGGGGGATTCCCACTGTGAAGGCTCACGGTCCGAGAATAGACCGGCCGGGGCCGGTTGTCTCAAGCCCACTCGCCATGCCGTACGTTTTTTCGCTCGTACCGCCGCCCGGCCTCCCCACTTTTCCTCTGGTTGACGTAATCTTCTCAGACAACTTGGGGTGCCATGCGACAGGAAGGAAACTGGACTTGTTTCTCCTAGCGTCCTCGGCGCGTCGCCAGCACTTCTGCGAGGGACTCACATGAGAAGAGTTTGCTTGAATCCATGGCTGGTGCTTTCCTTTCTGTTCCAGATAGGATGCGAACGAACTCCGCTCGACCAGGCCGCTTCCAGCCAATCGGGCAGCACAGGTACTGGTGGCGCCGCGTCCCAGGGTGGCGGTACGAGTGGGGCGGGCGGCACGGCGGACACCATCATCGCGACGGGCGGCTCGGGCGGTACCATCTTATCGCAGGCTGGATTCGGCGGCGCGACCAGCAGCTACGGAGGTGGCGCTGGCAACAGCGCCAGTGGCGGCTGCACGGGCAACGACGGGACCGCCTGCGTGTCCACCAATCTCTGCGCGAGTGGTACCACCATCCAGCCCGCCTCGGGCACTACCATTACCATTGGCGGATTCGATGCATCGCGCGGCGGCGAGTGTAGCATGGCGACCGGCAGCATCCTGGCCAACGTCAGGAATCGACTCGTCACCGCCAACTTCCCTGGAGTGACCTTCGTCCTCAGCGGCGCACCGATGCTGACTCCCGCATATCTCGCTACCCTCGACATCCTCGTGATCACGAGCACCTCCTCAAACACATCCGCCATCACGCCGCTGTCACAGGCCGAGCAGGAAGCGGTGAGCGCATTTATTCAGGGCGGTGGCCGATTCCTGATCAGCTCGGACAACCCAGGATTCGGGGGTGCGAACACACAGAACGTCAATAATTCTATCCTCGGCCCGGTCAACATGACCGCCGGCGGAACGACATTATCTGGTGACTATCCCATGCAGGCGACCGTTGCCGGCAGCCCACTCGTTTCGGGTCGATCCGGGAGCTGGTCCACCATCGACACCAACTATCCTGGTACCTGGACGAGCACCGGCAACGCAACCGCGGTGGCCAACGTCGACGGAGACCCGTCGCTCCCGGCGCTGGCGCAGTTCAACATTGGTGATCTCGGTCCCGCCTCGGCGCGAGGCGTGGTGATAGCGGACAGGAACGCGCTCAGCGATTACGGCGGCCTTAATATCGTCATGATCGACAACATCATCGACTACCTAATCCCGACCGTGCAGCAGGTGACCGCGGCCACGCAAGCCAATACCTGCCAATCCGGCGTCTGCGTCGCTGGGCCAGCAACTTATTGCCCGCCGGTGGACGCATGCCACATGGCGAGGGTGTGCGATCCAATGAGCGGTATGTGTGCGCCCGGCGACCAGGTCCGTGATGGGACCCCCTGCGGCAACGGCGGCTCGTGCCAGGGTGGCGTCTGTCGGTCCAGGTGAAAGGACTCATCTACGGCCAGAATCCATGCGGTTGGGCAGAAGGCAACGTGCGCGATATTCGGATTTCCTCCATCCTCCCCGTTTCGTACCGCGACGAGCTCGAGCGCATCGTCTTCTTCAACCCCGAGCAGAGCAAGGTCGCGACCTCGCTGGTCGCCGCGGTCGGCCGCTACGGCGTGCCCACCATCAGCGAGGAGACAGACTGCCTTCGCTTCCACCTGCGCGCCTTCCGCGAGATTCAGAGCCTCTTCGCACTGGATGAGAGCGAGACGCCGGCGGTGCTCGTCGGCGCGGTCATGTTCGTGCGCGAGCAGAAGGACAAGATGCTCCTTCTCCATCTGGCCGTGCATGAGAAATATTCCGCACGCGGCGAGCGCGCTGGGGCATGGGTTGCCCTGCGTCTCGTCGCGGCCGTGCGCAGTGCATGCGCGCGCACCAAGGGGATAGACTCACTGTGCATCTTGTACCCGGGCGAGAGAAATATCCCCATAGGTCACGTCGAGTAGGGTCACGCAAATACCGAAACGCTTGCCGTCGAGCGTAGCGGTGGCCGCCGGTTTACTCGTCGAAGGTGGTCTTTCGGACGACGTAGAGGGGTCGGTGCTTGACCTCGGTGAAGATGCGGTCGATGTACAGGCCGAGAATCCCCAGCGCCAGAATGATCGCGCCCGTGCTGAACCAGACCGACACGATGAGGCTGGTCCAGCCCATTACGGGAGAGCCGTGCACCACCACACGCACCACGTGAACCAGCCCGCCCACAAAGGCCAGCGCGGAGAGCAGCAGCCCGGCGTAGACGCACAGCCGCAGGGGCTTGTTCGAGTGCGCCAGGATGATGTTGGTGGCGAGCTTCATCAACTTGAAGAAGGTGTAGCCGGACTCACCCCCGGGACGGCGCACATGCGCGACGTCGACGTAGGCCTTGGCGAACCCTGACCAAGTGAGAAAGCCGCCGTAGAAGCGCACCGCTTCGCCCATGCCGTTGATGGTGTCAGCGACGCGCCTCGATATGATGCTGAAGTTAGCCGCTGTGCCATCGTATCGGTAGTCCAGGTCGGCCAGGTAGTTGAACACGCGGTAGAACAGCCACGACGACAGGCGCTTCCCGGAGCCGTCGCCCCGCCGCGCCCGGCGCGCCAGCACGCAGTCGTGACCTTCCTGCGCCTTGGCCCACAGCTTGGCGATCTCCTCGGGCGGATCCTGAAGGTCGCCGTCCATGACCACGATCCACTGTCCCCGCGCGTGGCGCAGGCCCGCGGTGATGGCGTGGTGTTGGCCGAAGTTGCGACTCAAGCCGACGCCGCGCACACGCGCGTCCTTTCGCGCGAGGTCTTCGATGATGCTCCACGATTCGTCAGGGCCGCCATCCTCGACCAGGACGATCTCGAAGCGCGCGACCAGAGGCTCAAGCGTGGCCACCAGTCGGCGGTGCAGCTCGCGCAAGAAAGGCGCGCCCCGGTACACGGGCACGACGACCGAAAGGTCGATGTGTTGTTTAGAATCTAAATTCGCGGATGGCATCGATGACTCGTCCCTGGGATGCCGGATCAAGTGAATTGAAGAAGGGCAGTCGCAGCAAACGATCGCTCATGGTTTCGCTCACCGGACAGTCCCCGGGCCGGCCCCCCAGTTTCAGGCCCATGGGCGACAGATGCAACGGCAGGTAGTGGAACACCGCCATGATCCCGCGCGCCTTGAGAAAAGCAATCAGGGCTTGGCGCATCGCCAGCGAGGGAAGAATCAAGCTGTACATGTGATAGGCCTGCTCGCACCCCTCGGGCACGATGGGGCACCGGATGTCCCGGGCCGCGGCCCAATCTGAAAGCTCGGTGTGGTAGCGCTGCCAGATTCTCCGGCGCTTTTCCTGAATCTGCCGCCACACCTCCAGTTGACCGTAGAGGAACGCGGCCAACACGTCGCTCATCACGTAGCTCGAACCCAGGTCCACCCAGGAGTACTTGTCGACCTGGCCGCGGAAGAATCGGCTGCGGTTGGTTCCCTTCTCGCGCATGACCTCGGCCCGCTCGATGAAAGCCGGATCGTTGACCACCAGGGCTCCGCCTTCGCCGCAGGTGATGTTCTTGGTCTCGTGAAAACTCTGCGTGGCGAGCGTTCCCAGGGTTCCCAGCCAGCGCTGTTTGTACTTGCCGAAGAGGCCGTGGGCGTTGTCTTCGACGATGGCGATGCGCTGGGCGCGCGCAATGGCCAGGAGCGTGTCCATCTCGCAGGCCACACCGGCATAGTGAACCGGTACCATGGCCCGGGTGCGCGGGCTGATGAGCCGCTCGATCTGGTTTTCGTCGATGTTGAGCGTGTCCGGGCGAATGTCGGCGAAGCGAATGCGGGCGCCGCGCAGGACGAACGCGTTGGCCGTGGAGACGAAGGTGAAGGAGGGAACGATGACCTCGTCGCCGGGGCCGATGTCGAGGAGAAGCGCGGCCAATTCCAGCGCGTGGGTGCAGGATGTGGTGAGGAGAACCTTGGGGGCGCCCAGCACCTCTTCCAGCAGCGCCTGGCACTTACGCGAGTAGCTCTGGTCGCCCGCAATCTGACCGATAGAAACCGACTGGCTGATGTGATGGAGTTCCTGACCCTCGATGCCCGACCGGTTGAAGGGAATGGCGCCGTCCGCGGCGGGCCCCGCTGAGGAAGATCCGCCCGCTATGGAGAGTTTTTCGCTCATGCCGATGAGGTTCGTCGGTGACGTCAGGCAATAGACGGCCAACCGACACAGTGTACGCCAGTTGCAGATTCTCGGAAAATCTCGGGCCAGTGCAGCTCGGGGCGCGGCACGCGGGTCGCGTGTGCGAGGGCGTGAGCGAGTTCGTGGGGGCTGCGCGGAAGGCGGATCGCGTGCCGCTCACCCCACGGGGGCTTCGGGACGGACAGCCCACCCCGCCCACCTCGCGCTTCGCGCGCCCGTCGCGCCGGTCGCCCACGCGTGCCGCCGGCCGCTCACGCTATCGCTCACTCTCACGCTGGCCGGCCCGCGCTGGGAGTCTCCCGAGAGGCGCTAGCCCTCTTCTCTTCCGCTGCTGGCGGACTCATCCTCGCCCGCTTCGCCTTCGGCGCTGGCCGCCATCTTGGGGTACCAGCTCTCGAACACCTCGGTGATCTGGCGCGCCTGTTTCTCGCTCGACACGTTGAACGACGATTGCTTGCGATAGGAGCCGTGGAACTTCTTGAAGCGCACGATGGCCATCTTGGGCGCGCGGAACTTGCCGCTCGCCTTGTCCAGTTCCTGGTAGAGGAACATCAAGGTGGCCCACGCGCCCTTGGTCAGGACGACCTTCTCCAGTTGCTTGCGCACCAACACACCCTCGTCTTCGTAGTCGTAGGTCAGTTCATCCAAGGTCTCGGCCATGGTGGGGCTCCTCGTTTCAGGCTGACTTGCGGCCGGCCGGCTGGGCCAGCCGCCGCAGGCTTTGGGTGAGACGGCGGCGGTCCTGCGCTGACAGTTTTTCGAACTCGATTCCCATACCCGCAGGCATATCGCCACTGCTGCCACGGGTGACCCACGCCACTCGGCCACGGGCGGCCAGCGTCTCGCCCACGGCCAACGGGATCTCCAGACTCAAGCTTTCGCCCACCTCGAAGAGGAGGTCGGAGCGCAGGAACACCCCGCCCTCGGACAGATCGGCTGTGTTCAGCCGAAGTCCAGCTTCGACCCGGTTGCCAGCCGCCCGAACGACCACGGGCAGGAGCGCATCTCGGCGAGAAAACCGCCGCGTGTCGCAGCGCCCGGGCGAAGTCACGGACGCAGGTCCACCATAGTGGAGGAGCGCACCTCCACGGATACGCGCGTAGGCGGAACCGCGGCCACCACCGCGCGGCTCTCGCGCCACACGGCTTCAAGCGAAACGGGAACGCCTCCCGCGGCAGCGGCCATGCGCACGAGGAGATCGTGCGACACCACGACCAGTCCGCCGGCACCGACGGAACAGGCCACCGCCACAGGCGCGCCATAGGGGCGGATTTCCAAGAACGTCCGCTCGGGCCCAGTCACCTGCAGCACCAGATCGCCCGACGCGTCGAGACGGCTTCCCGTGGCCAGCGGCGCCTGGTTTCGATCAAGAACACGCGGTGCGCCCGGCACAGTCAGGATGACCTTGGCCGGCCGGTCTGCCGGGCCGGGAAGATCCAAGGACAGCGTCTGCGGTACTTCAGCAATGTCCACCGGGCCAGCCTCGGCGATCACGCCAGCCACGACCTCGGCCAGGGGTGGATACACGCGCGGAGCAGGACGCAGCCCCGGCCCATCCGGGCCAGAAGTCACGGACACGCCGCTCAGTTCCTCCAGATTCACCGTACCGCCTTGCGCTCGAAGAGCTCGGGCCTGGCCGGCCACGTCGCGCAGCTCACAGGGACCGTCGGGCGGGGGCGCCACCAGGGGGTCCACCACGCCCAGCACATCAACGGCCGACCGGTCAGTCACGTCGGCGCGGAACGCCAGCGCTGACAGGGCGGGCGCGCCGGTCGTGGGCACGTCCAAGCGAATCGAAACCTCGGCAACCCGCTGGGTGACAGGGACTGCCCCGTCTCTCATATGCGGCGCGGTTTCGCAGCCCAGGAGCATGGGCCCGAATAGAAATGCCACCACGCAGGGCGCGCGCAGGGAGAACCAGGTAGGTTTTTGTGCGAAGGAAGACATGCTCTGACCGGGCTAGGGTCGGATTATAGACAGAATCACTGCGTCACGCTAGTCAGGACCGCGAAACCGCAGGTGGAGCCAGTTTACATCGTTCGCAGGATGGACCATGCTTGGTCCAAGTCGTTTCGCTCGCAGGAGAAACAGATGACCTGTGCATTTTGGAAGTCGACACGGTCACGGGTTCTATGCGCGGCTGCCTGCGTGGCAACCGCCAGCGCCTGCACCAACCTGGCCACAGTCAGTCCGATCCAACCGCCGGGGCCAGACGGGGGCCAGATAATTACCCCAATCGATCAGGACGCGGGCCTCGCGGAACACTACGTCCTCGCCGCTCTCGAGGCCGGGCAAGTGCCAGTCTACAAGTACGATGCGGATCCGAATGCCACCACCGTACCCCAGGACATCGCAACCATGCGCATCGACCCGGCGGATTCGGTTCTCGTCGTCGAATGCGGACAGAGCAAGACGGTATCCTTCCGAGCCCTTGCCACCATGCAGGCGGGCGGCGGCGAGGTCGAGATCACGGACCGCACGGTCTTCTACGTTCCCGACAACTACCTGGTGGGCGAATTTCCGTCGGATGGCAGCTCCCTGTTCACGAGCCGCCTGCCGACCAGCTCGGCTGGCCCACCTCAGCGCGGGGGCAAGGTGACGATCCAGGCAATGGCGGCGAGCAACAACATCCCCATCACCACCGTCACGACAACCTTGACCGTGCAGGTGGTCTGCTCGGATTCTGCTGCGGCCGGTACTCCTGCTGCCACGCCCGCCATTCCCAGCGATCCGGGGACCGAGTTCACCGGGACCGACACCGCCACCCTGGCCCCCACTCTGGTCTATCCCAATGACGGCGTGTTGCTCCCGCCCAACATGCAGCAGATGGAAGTCCACTTCCAGCCGGGAAGCAAGATGGGCGAGCTCTATGAGATTTCCCTGGTGAGCGATTTCTCGGACTATCGCTATTACGCGCGCTGCTACGCGGATCCGGCCAAGTTCCTCCTTGGAACCTGTGCCTACGAGATCGGTGCCGACATGGTGAACATCATCGCGGAAAGCAACAAAGGGGTTGATCCGCTCACACTCACCGTGCGCGGGACCGACGAGAAAGGCAATGTGGGCAGCTCGGCGAGCATCAAAGTGCAATTCGCCGCCGATCGCGTGGACGGAGCCATCTACTACTGGACCACAAGCCAACCCAATACGGCCATCATGCGTTTCGATTTTGCTTCCCAGTCCGCCCTTGCACCGGTTCTTCAGCAGACCGACAACTATTGGCAGTGTGTAGGCTGTCACGCCCTGTCCCACGACGGAAGCCGTATGGTGGCGTCGGCTGGCACCTCGGATGCAGGCTATCTCATCTACCTAAGCGATCTTTCCAAACCAAAGACTGCCACGGATTGGTTGACAGTGAACGGAAACAGCTACGGGGTCGCCGCGCAGAACCGGGTGCTGACCGTTTCGTTCAATCCGGACGGAAGCCAATTCGTCGCCGACGCACCGAAAAACGATACCACGCTGGGCGTGACCAAGTTGGCCTTCCACGACGGGGTCACGGGCGTGCGGCAGAGCTCGCTGGATGTCGGCTTCAACGTGAGCTTCCCCGATTGGTCGCCCGACGGGCAGTCCATAGCCGTGACCCACATCTACGGGACGAATTCGTCGACGATCCAGTTTCAGGAGGGCGGCATCTCAGTCATTCAGAAATCGGCCACTGGATGGAAGCCCGCCGAGGTGGTCGTGGTACCGCACACCACCGGCAAGAGTCGCTACACCCCGAATTTCGTTCCTGACTCGTCCCTCCTCTTGTACAGCGAGGCGACCCGGCAGACGAGTGACTGGGATGGGCTGGTCGACGGCTACTCGGATCCTTCGGCCACGGTCTGGGCCGTCCAGCCCCAGGCCAACGCTACGCCTGTGCTGCTGGCCCGCGCCAACACGCCCGGCGTGGCCGACAAACTCACTCTGACCGATGGCCGCGATCCCGTCGTGGTAACGCGGATTTCCAGCGGATTGCTGATGAACACCTTCCCGAAGGCCGCGCCCTTTGAAGCCAAGCAGAACGGACACAAGCTGTTCTGGTTCACGGTGGCCTCCCAGCGCCGGGCTGGCCTGCGACTGTACAAACCCAATCCCAGTGTCGTGGGCGACACGGCCACACAGGTCTTGCTGTGGATGTTTGCGCTCGATGCCGACCAGGTGATGGCGGGGCAAGACGGGAGCTACCCAGGCTTCTTCCTTCCGTTCCAAGATCTTCTCACCTCCAATCACATGGCGACCTGGACGCAGAAGTATGTCTCGGACAACCCGCCTCCTGAGCCCCCGACGCCACCGCCCGCTCCGCCGCTCACAGCCATACCGCCGGTTCCGCCGCCGGAGCAGAAGTAGTACCGCTACCCGATCCGGCTCGCCACGCGGGCTGGTAGATCCGCAACCAGGCGCTCGACCAGGGCGTCGTCCACGGACAGGAGTTCCTTGCCTTGGGACACGCGTTGCTCGAGTTCTTCGGCGTTGATGGGCCCCACGAAGATGCCTTCGCGCTTGGCCAAGGTGTCGGCCAGCAGAACCACGTTTCCCGTCGAGAATCGATCGCCGGTGTCGTAGTCGGCCGAGTCGCGGATGGCGTGGGTCACCGGGTCGGGCAAACCCCACTTGCGTGCGATGGCGACGCCCACACTGCGGTGCTTGCCCGAAATGATGGCCAACCAGGCCGACGGCATGATCCAGCGCTGCGTGCGCGAGCCCAGCAGGCGCTGTTCGGCGTCGAGCAGGGTTGCCGCCAGCACGGGACGACCCACGTCATGGAGCAGGCCACCCAGATAGGCTGAATCAGGATGCAAGGCATGAACGACGCTGGCCAGATCGCGCGACACGATGGCCACCGCCAACGAATGCTGCCAGAGATCGCGGCACATCTGGGCGATGCAGGGATCGCGTGACTCCAGCACGTGGTGAACCGCGACCTCCACCAAGAAGAGGCGCAACTCCTCGGCTCCCAAGCGCGTCACGCAGGTGAGGACGGAATCGAAACGCGACAAGCCGGCAAAAACCACGCTGTGGGCGAGACGCACCAGGCGTGCCGCCACAATGGGATCGGTTTCGATGAGCGTCGCGATTTGGGGGAAGGAATAGTCATCACGTCCCAGCATGGCCAAGGCGCGCGCCGCAACCAGGGGCAGGGTGGGCAGTTCCAGTTCGTTGCGTTCGATGGCGCTCAGAACGCTTTCTTCCACCCGCGTGGCCATCTCGCTGGTGAGCGCTGCCTCGCCCTGCAGGGCCACGAGGGCAGAGGGATGAAGGAGGGGGATGGATTTCGGCATGGGTGTCCTTTGCTCGGGCGGCCTTCTAGGCAGGCGGATCGGTGCCCACGCGCTTGAGTTTGTCGATGAGAGTGGTCCGGTTGAGACCAAGGGCCTCGGCTGCGCGTGTCTTGTTGCCGTTGGCCGCTTTCATGGCGCGTGCGATGAGCGTCGCTTCGATGCGCGACAGGGTGCCGGCGAGATCGATGTGATCGCCTGGCATGCCGGTGGCCGCCGTTGCCACTGCAGCCAGGCGCGCCGATGGCGTGCGCACTTGGTCTGGCAGATCGGCGACTGCGATGGTGTCGCTCGCACTGAGGATCACCAGACGCTCGACCATGTTCTCCAGCTCGCGCACGTTGCCAGGCCAGTCGTAGAGTTGCAGCGTCACCAAGGCGGCCTCGGAGAACTTGACGTTCTTGCCCGTGCGCCGGCAGGCCTGCGCCAGAAAATGCTCGGCCAGGCGTGGAACGTCCTCGGTTCTCTCGCGTAGCGCGGGCAGGGTGATGGGCACCACGTTGAGCCGGAAGAAGAGATCGGCGCGAAACTTTCCCTCGCGCACCAGGGCCTCGGGATCCTGGTTGGTGGCGGCCAGCACACGCGTGTTCACCTGGCGGATGCGGGCGTCGCCCATGGGCTTGACTGCCCGATCCTGAAGCACGCGCAGCAACTTGCCCTGCACCGCGAAGGGCAGGGCAGTCACATCGTCGAGCAGCAGGGTGCCCCCGTCAGCTTCCACGAAGCGACCGGGCTGGCCCTCGCTGGAGCCGCCCCTGGCTTGGCCAAACAACTCACTCTCAGCCAGAGCTTCGGGCAAGGCTGCGCAGTCCACGGCCACGAAAGGACCTGCCGCGCGCGACGAGAAGTCGTGAATGAGACGCGCGACCACTTCCTTGCCCGTGCCACTTTCGCCGAGCAACAGCACGGTCGCATCGGTGGGCGCCACGTTGTCAACGATATCGAGACAGTGCCGCAGAAGCGGCGACTCGCCGATGAGAGCTGCTTGTGGCTGGCCGGCGCCTGGGGGCGACTCCTCGGCGGAGATGGCCTGGAGTCGCGCGGCGGAAAGCGCGCTCGACACCACCTTGCGCAGTTCATCGCGGTTGAGGGGCTTGACCAAGAAATTGAACGCGCCCGCCTGCATGGCCTCCACGCAGTCAGCGATGGAGGCGCTGGCGGTGAGCACAACCGCGGGCGTGTGTGCAGGGAGTTCCCGCGCCCGGCGCACCACCGCAAAGCCGTCCTGGTTGGGCATGCGCAGATCCGTGACCACCAGATCGAAGACTTCCGATTCCAGCGCCGCAATGGCCTGTGCCCCGTCGTTGGCTTCGCGGGCCTGGTGGCCCATTTGTTCGATCACCCCGCGCACGGCCTGCAGCACAGGCGGCTCGTCGTCAACAATGAGAATTCGTGCCGCGACTTCGGCTGGCGGCGACGTGTGTCTTTCAACGTCAGGACCCATCCTACATAGCCTCCCCTACGCCATTGGGCTGGCCTGCATCCGAGGGAAAGGTCAGCCGAGAGATCTCACAAGCAAACATGACTGCAGAAGACTCCATGCAACCAGTGGTCCACCCCTTTGGCGTGACAGAACCTGGGTCATTGGGTGGGGGGTGTCGAGTGGCCGACATCCGAGCGGCCTGCGTCATGTCAGAAAAGCCGAAGCCCCCCCCTAGGGGGAGCTCGCCGGCTTTCCACCTAGATCAAGCCCTCGCGACGCTCTTGGTCGCACTGCAGAGATACCTCGGCGCAGCGAAGTAGATTGCTGCCGCTGGTTTCCCCGTCGGGGGTGGTGGCGCTGCCCATACTCAGACCCAAGGGCAGTCCCCATCGGCCGTTGGCATCGTTGGTCAACCGGCGCATGCGCGCCATCACCTGGGTCGCACCTCGGGCATCAGTGTCGGGAAGCAGTATTGCGAACTCGTCGCCACCCAGGCGCGCCACCACGTCGTATTCACGCACGGACTCTCGCAGCAGGCAGGCAACTCCCTTGAGAGAGCGATCCCCGGCATCGCGCCCATGGATCTCATTTATGGCTGTCATGCCCAACACATCCACCACGACAATGGAAAGACAGCAGACCGGGCGGAAACGCGCACGACAGAGCTCCTCGAGAAGGCGGCTTTCGAAGACATGCCGGTTCCACAAGTCCGTCAGCGGATCGCGGTAGGCGAGATTGCGCATCTGGCTGCTCGCAGCCAGAGCGGAGCGTAAGCTGGCGTTCTCACGCACGAGCTGGTCGAGGGTGGGCCTTAGCGATTCGACCTCAGGGGTCAATTCGGGCGGCAGGTTGAATTCTTCGACGGAGATGGTGGCGGTTGCTGACTTCACGTGGGCCTCCTTGTGGAGGAACGCTCTCGCAAATCACGTGCCGACCGCCGTCGCAGACTAGGCAGCGACGGTTTCCCAAACAATCGCCGGGTCTTGCCCGCGCAGTTTCGTGTTCGGCGGTACTAAACTTCTGGCCCGTCACAATCCTGACCAGCCAGCCTCGCTGTCACGTTTCTGGCCTGGAGCTAGTCTCCGAAGGCCAAAGCGGGCAGGGTGCGCTCCGTCTCCGCCACCACGGCTCGCACCAAGTCGGGCGTGAGCTTGAGGTTAGTGAAGAGGGGATCCTCGACGTCCAGAGGCTGGGGTTCTCCGTTGAGGCCCATGTGGTCGGTGATGAGGTCGGCCGCAGCCACCAACGCTGTGGTCAGATAGCGATTCTCGCCCTTGCGGCAGTTGTGGTGGAACAAGACCGAATCCACCACGCTGGGTGGCAGCTTCCAGATGCGGCAAACGGCTGCCCCCAACTCGGTGTGGAGGCGGGCGATGGTCGCGCGAATCACGGGCCCTTCGTTTTCATCGGCCATCATCTCGGGCGTGACCTTGCCCACGGTCGCGCAACGTTCCAGCAGGACCAGCTCGCCGATGTCGTGCATGAGCCCAGCCAGAAAGGCGTAGTCCGCGGGATCGGAGCGCATCAGGCGCGACATGGCGCGGGCCGCAAGGGCAGCCGCCAGCCCTCGTTTTCGCAGCCTCTCGACCTCCGCCTCGAAACCCTTGACCCGGTACATGGTTGAATTGCTCACGATCATCATGACGATGTCGCACACGTTGTCGAGGCCCAGGCGAACCACCGCATCGCGTACGCCGACGATGGGAACCCGGGGGGCGAACATGGCGGAGTTAGACACTGACACCAACTGACCACTGATGAAGGGATCCTTGCTGACNNTGCGTCGGTGTAGTTGAGCTGGCACAACTCGATCACATGAGCCGCCACGTCAGGCAGGCTGCGCTGGATTGCCTTGCTGTCGGTGACGGCGCGCAGGGCGATCTCCTCGATTCTGTGGGTGAGGATACCGGGTTCGAAGGTCTCGATGGACGGTTCCTCAGAATGGTCCTGGCGAGATTGAGTCATGTGCATAGACGCACCCGCTCCGTCCTCATGACGTGTATGTCGGCGCAATGACGGTCGGTCTTTAGCCAGAGTATCGAACGGGTTGCTTCGCGTTTTTCGTAGGCACAGTGGCCGTGATTCGTTCCCGCCACCATCCTGACGCCCGGCCGCAGCTGCGTCAGTGGCCTGACGCGCAGAACTCCGCGGGATCATTGTCATCAACCAGGCACGCGGCTTGCTGAACCATGCGCTGGAGAATCGCCATGGCACAGAACGAAGAGGCACCCCCGGTCGCAGCAGCAGCCCCCAAGGCAAGCGCAAACAAGTTGGTTCCCCTCATTCTCGGCGTGAACGTCCTGATGATGGGCGCGGTGCTATTTATGGTAATGAGGAAGCCGGCTGCGGCCGCGGTTCCTGCCCCGGTCAGCGTAGAGGCGTCAGCGCCCAGCGGACACGGCGAAGGCGCAGGGGCTGGGGCTGGAACTGGGCCTGGACATGCCCCGGCACCCGGGCCGGTGCTCAAGCTCGAGAATTTCGTCATCCAGCTTCGCGGGGTCGACCAAGACCGCTACGTGCGCGTGGCCTTCGACGTGGAGGTCACCAGCGACGCCGACAAGGACGTGGTACAGGCGCGCCTGCCGCAGATCCGCGACTCGGTCATTACTTACTTTTCTGATCGCACGCTCGATGAGCTGCGCGGAAGCGAGGGCATCGAGCGGACCAAGGTCGCCCTCATGAAACGCCTGGACGAGATCGTGCCGAACCGTCGCGTTCACGCGTTGTACGTCACGGATTTCATCATTCAGTAACCCAAGGGGTCTCTTCATGGCATCTCCTCTCGATCCCACAGAAGTTGAAGCCCTCATGCAGGCGATCCAGGAGGGCCAGCTTCCTCCCGACGCCGCTGCGTCTGACGCCAAGGGGCCGGTGGTGCCCTACGACCTGACCAGCCAAGACCGCATCATTCGCGGTCAGATGCCCACCCTGGATTCCATCAACGATCGCATCGCCTCGCTCTTTGGCCGCACCCTGTCGGGCCGTACCCGCCTGGAATTGCGGGTGACGGCCGCGCCCGCCAGCCTGATGAAGTTTGCCGACATCAACAGCTTCCTCAACGGGAAGAATGCTGTCGGCGTGATGAGCTTGGGTGCCGGACATGGTCTGGCGTTGGTCATTGTCGAAGGACCGCTGACCCAGTCGCTGCTGGCTGCGTCGCTCGGGGATCGCAAGGCCAAGTCCGAGCCCAGCGATGCGCGTTCCGAGCTGACCCATGTGGAAAAGGTGGTGCTTCGCCAAGTGCTCAACATGTTGTCCGAGGCCATGGCCACCTCGTGGGAGGGCGTGCTGTCGTTCAAGCCGCAGGCCATTCGCTTCGAGTCCGACCCGCGCATGGCCGCCATTGCCACGCCCAGTGACGTGGCCATTCTGTGTGCCTTTGAAGTCACNNCCGCCTGATGCTGGCCATTCCCTACGCCGCGGTAGAGGCGGCTAAGAAGCTGTTGAGCTCGCCGCCCCGTCTGGGCGGGCAGCGCGACGCCCGCTTCGGACAGGCGCTGGCGCGTGAGTTGGAACTGGTGGAGGTCGAGCTGCGGGTTGAAATGGGACGCTACCACCTGCGCCTGTCTGACTTGCTGGGCCTCAAGGTCGGCGATGTGGTCACGCTCAACACCAGCGAGGGCTCGCCTCTGCCAGTGATGGTGCAGGAGCGACCCAAGATGACCGCCCTGCCCAAAGTGGTCGGGGGCGGAATGGCCGTCGAAGTATTGAAGTCAATCGTGCAGGCCGCTGCGCCCGGCCGCCCCGCCCGTGCGGGCGCGCACACTTTCACCCAGGCAGCCGCCTAGCGACTCAAAGCGAGAGGAAACCATGGCCGAGGAAACCCCAAACACTTCTGATTCCGCAACCCAAGGAAGACGCCTGGAGTTGCTGCTCGACGTCCCGCTCGATCTCTCGGTGGAGCTGGGGCGCGCGCGCATGTCGATCCAGGACCTGCTCAACCTGAGCCCGGGCTCAGTCATCGAGCTGGACAAGATCGCGGGCGAGGCGCTCGACATCCTCATCAATGGTCGTCTGGTGGCGCGCGGCGAGGCCGTG
>PMLB01000351.1 GCA_003158735.1 Myxococcales bacterium
ATGTTCGCCATGCAGGGCGCTTGCTGGCTGGCCATGAAAACTGAGGGTCAGCTGGGAAAGCACGCGGTCACTGCGGCCCTATTCGCCTGGGCAGCCTTCGTGGCCTTGTACCTGGATTCCACACTGTGGACGCCTTCAGATGCACCCTGGCTCTTTCTGCGCGCGCGCCAGTCTTTTGCACCTTGGATTCCAGTGCCCCCGATGGTTCTGTGCCTGGTCAGCCTGCCCATCCTCTTGCGTCGCGAGCGACTGCGCCTCGCGTTTCTCTGTTCCTCCGTCGCCATCGCCTGCGTGATCGCCATCCTGGCCATTGCGGCCTGTCCCATCTTCGTGCTCTGCAGCAACGACGTGAAGCGCAGCCTGACCGCCTTCAACGCCGCCTCATCGCAGCGCACCCTGATGACGATGCTGATTATCGTTCTTTGCGCCCTGCCCTTTGTGCTGGGCTACACAGTATTCATCTACCGGGTCTGGCGTGGCAAGGTCAAAGCCGGGCCTGAAGAGTACTAGCGCGCCGACGCTTCCAATTGCGCCCTCTTGCTCCCGAGTTCTGGGATAAACTGTCGCAGAATGGTGACTGTGATTTCGGCTCGCCTATGAGGAGAGCCAAACAAATTGGCAACGCGATTGTTCAGAAGTTGAAGCCTGGTTGTGTCGACTACCCGTTGATCGACACGGACCCAACGACGCCCATGACTGAGCCCGAATGCCAGGCTATCGAGCGCGTCCCATGCGCCAACATCGGTCAGGGTGGTTGCTTGCAAACCGGCTTCGCGGAGACGCGCCTCAACGAGTGTAGGGACGGCCAGGGAAATATTCTCGACCCCCCCAGTCTCGACCCCCGCCTTTTCTAGCCAAGCTCAAGTCGACACTGTGTTCGCCACCGTGAGGCAGGACTCGCGGCCTTGCTGGTACCTCGCGAACGACCGCGACCCCGTTATGGGTTGGGCGGAAATCTTCCCGTAGAATCCCACGGCCCCGGGCGACAGCTGGCGCTACTTGCGACACGCGGCAGCCTCGGGCGTAACGCTGCGTGGAAGCGTAAAGCGCGCAAACAGGTCGCGCACCGTATCGGGCTTGAAGTCGACTTGCACCCTAGCCGAACCGAACGCGGAGGCGAACGAGAGCGAGAGCACATCCTCGTTCCTGCCCAGACTTGTGCCTTGGCCCAACAAGCGAAACAAAGCCCAGTCGCCGTCCTCGCTCGGGCCGATGGCTTCCGCTTGATCGGCCTTGACGTACAGGCGCAGAAGAGCGCGCCGGGACGGCCACAGGATCTCATCCCAGCGCTCGACGGCGGTCAGGCCCACGACCTTCTTGCCTCCGGCGTCGAGCACGATCTTCGAATACTGTGCCGACGGGCGGACGCGAACCTCGACGGGCATGCCCAGCTTTCCCGGATCCTTGGCAAAAAGCTGGCTCGACATGTCCTGCGCGCGCGACAGGAATCTTAGAAAGTCGTCCTTGTAACTGACCGAGGCTCCTTCCTTGACCCGGAAGACTGAGCCCGCGCGTTCAATGTCGGCTTGCAACGCCCCAGCGAAGTACTGCCAAAGAATTCCGCTGGCCGGCTGGAAGAATTTCTCCACGTCGGTCAGGCGGGCTTCGCCGGCCGCCTTGTCCGTGGCGAAGGGAAACTTCCCTGCCAGCAGCTCGTCGAAAGCCACCACCACGGTTTCGCACCACTTGCGATTGGCCAGCTCCGCGCTCGCTCCCACCACGGCCGCCTCGGCGCCGCGAAAGGGCGGCATCAGCATGCGTTCCAGCAGGCCCTGCTCCCAGCCCTGGTCGTTGTAGCGCGCAATCAAGCCGGACAGATTGCTTCGCTGGGCCTTGAGCGCGGCCTGGAATGCTTTGGGCTCCGGCATGCCCTGCTCGCCTATGGCGGCCGCCAGTTCCACCAGGATCTGGTTGTATTGATCGAAGCCAGTCGGCTTAACCGACCCGAAGCGCAGCACGCCCTCGAACTCACGCGCCACCTGCTTGGCTCCTGGATCACTATCCACCACATCGTCGGCCGCCACGTTTCGGGCCAGGGTCAGGGCCCTGCCGGTCAGTGATTCGTCCTTAAGGCTGAGATTCTCGCCCAGATTGCGCCAGATGGTCTCGAAGGGCTTGTCCTTCACCAGCTGCTGCAAAAGCGCGCGGGCCTGCTCCAAGGTGGATGGCTCGCGCACGGCCAGACTTAGGAGAAACGCCTTCCAGGCCACTGCGTATTGAGCGAAGTAGTCCGCCTGAATCCGCGCGATGGCCGTGGCATCCTTGGCCTTGCGTTCCTGACCGAGGATCCACGCGTCCTCGTCAGTGTCCTGCGCCTTGTGCAACTGCTCCACCCGCTTGGTGACCATGCGGTAGCCGGCCCTGGTGAAGGCGCCGCGCACCGCGCCGGCGGGCCGTTTCTGTCCTTCCTCGACCTGAAAGAACATCACCGCGCCTCCCAGCACGTCGACCACCTTTAGGTCGCGCGGCATGGCCGGGTCGTTGATCAGCTCGGCCAGTGGATCCTCGCCCGCCCCGATGAGCGTGGCCCGTGCCGTGCTCACGAACTTTTGATCCCGATCGATGAGGTCGGCGGGATCCTGGATTCCCGTCGCGTAGAAGCGCACCAAGTTCTCCACCACCCGGGGAGCCCGCGAGGCTGCGGCGGGTCCGGTCAGGCTCTCCCAGCGAGCTGCCGCTTTCTGCCCCGCGCGCTGTGCAGCCTTGACCCAGCCTGGGGTACGCGGCGTGGGCTCGTCGGGTTGCTTGGCCTCGGTGAGCAGCAGGTGCAGCACCAGGGCATCCATCATCTCGATCGGCGCGAGCCCGCCTGAGACGGCGGCCTTGGCCACATCGGCGCGCAGAATGGGACGTGCCACCAGGCGTTCGATGGTGGCGCGCAGACTCTGGTGCACGGCGGAACGGGGAAAGAGAACCGAACCGTCGCCGCCGTTTTCCAGGGTCTTGGCCATGGCCGCGACCGATTCCAGCGTCGCGGCCAAGGGCACGGGAGCCGACTCCCGGCCCTGCCGGCCAGCCGCCAGTTTGTCGACAAAGCGGCGCGCCTCGTGGACAAAATCTCGATTCGTGCTGTACCACCGGATCGGCAGGAAGAGAAATCCCGCTGCCCCGGCCAGCGCAAAGACGGTGAGGAGCAGGCGTTTGATTCGCTGTCGCAGCAAGACCCGGGTGCTGCGAATGGCGACGTCCCTATCGGCGAAAACCACCTCGGTGAACAGCTCACGCAGAAAGTAGCTCTTGGGCCTACTCACGGCCACGGACGCGGCCCGCGCCGAGACAGTAAAGGCGTCGGCCATCGACTTCATGATCCGGTCGATGGGACGACCCTCCTGTGTGCCGCTGGTGAAATACACCCCACGCATGATAGGGGCGTCCTGGTGCACGTTCTCGGCGAAGAGATCAGTCACCAGATCAGTCAGGCTTTGTTTGAGGGTGGCGAACTGTCGTGGGAACTCGACGATGGAAAAGCGGGCCTCTACCCGCCGTTCCTCATGCACGCGATCCGTGGCTCTCTGCTCGATGACCTGGCACAACTCGTCGAAATGGCCCCCGAACATCTCGACCCGTTCATCTACGGCGGCCAAGAGTGGCAGGGTGAAGCCCCAGATCTGGCCGCGATCCTTGTCGGGCAGGTCGCCGAACGTCTCCACGAATCCGGCAACCAGATCGCATTTGGTGACCAAGAGGTACACGGGCAGCACCATATCCAGGCGCCCCATCACCTCGTCGAGGCGTTCGCGCAGGGTCTTGGCCAGGGCGGCGATCTCGTCGGCGTCGCCCTGCAGGTCCGTTACGCTCACCGCAACCAGGATTCCGTTCACCGGTTTCTTGGGCCGGGTCTGGCGAAGCAGGCTGAGAAACGCGAGCCATTCCTCGCGGTCATCTTCCTCTGTGGCCCAGCGGCCGGCCGTGTCCAAGATGACGGCATCGTTGCTCAGCCACCAATCGCAGTTGCGCGTTCCACCCACGCCGCGCACCCGTCCGCCCTTGGCGTGCGGAAACGGCAAGCCCGAACTTCGCAGCGCCGTGGTCTTGCCGGCGCCTGACGGCCCGATGATGACGTACCAGGGAAGAGCCCCCAGAGCATCACCGCCCCGCTGGGCCAGGCGCGAGGACTTGAGGCTGAGCAAAGCCTTTTGGAATTCGGCCTGCATGGCAGCGATCTCGGCCTGTTGATCGGGCCGGATGGCGTCCGCCGGACCGCCCAGGCCGTTTTCCAGCGCACAGGACGCGCGCTGCGCCGACCGCATCCGAACCAGATCGAATGCCAGCAAGCCAAACCCCACAGCGCCGGTCAGGCCCACTGCCACCCAGAGCAGAGGCGCGACCCCACGAAACACGAGTGCAATCGCCCAGGTCAGCGCAATGAAGATGATCCCAACGATGTACTTGAGCACGTCATCACCCCTACGGCGCTATCTCGTCCACGCGGCCCGCCAGGTCGCCGACATAGCGATCGAATGAAACCCGCAGGCCCACGAAGACAATCAGGGCCAGCGCAAAGATCCCGAGCGACACCCAGAGCCAGAGGTTGCGGCTTGCAGTGCGAAGCAGTGGCTCGTCGGGCGCCTCGCCCGCCGGCGAGAGCACGCTGGGCACTTCCTCATTCCGTCGCACCTGATTGCGCACGGTCTCGGCCAGGCGCATGAGTTCGACCTCGCCACCCGGCAGGCCGTACTTGCCCTGGAACCCGAACAGCATGCAAGACTGGTAGACGCGCAGGACGGCCAGCCGGCGCCCGTCTGCCAGAAGGCTGTCCAGACGGGTGAAGAACCCATCGCCTGCCAGGTTCTCACGGAAGAAGTGAAGCTGTAGCGGCTGGTTCATCCAGTAGCCGCGCAACGGCTCGGGCGCGCGCAACGCGACCTCGTCCATGAGCGCGACCAAGGCGTAGGCACTATCCTGCGCGTCCTTGTCGGGCACGCCGGCCTTGCGTGCCCGTGCCTTGAAGCTGTCCACCAAGCTGCGCAGTTGGACCTGCACCCCCTCTGGCGAGGCGACCGGCTCGGCGAGCGCGCGCAGGCGACCGATGGCGCTAAAGCATTCGCTGGCGAGCTCAGAGACCAGATCCATCTACTAGGCCTTGGCAGGAATCGCGAAGATCTCGAGCTTGAGCTGCGCGGGATCATAGGGCGGCGGCAGATAGATCGCGAGGCTGCGCTCGTTGAGCGCGTGGCGCCAGTGCTCGGCCCCGCCGGCCACATCAATGAGGAAGTAGGCCACCTGGGGCCGCAGCGGAACCTCGGCGGGCGGGCGGTGGGTGACCTGCAGACCGAGCCCGCGCGTGGCGGAGCGAAGAAGAAACGGCAATTGCTGCCAGGACGCGATCTTGGCCCGGCCCGGCAGGTCGCGCGCCAGTTGCTCCTCGGAGATTCCCGGGGCGTGGGCTGCCAGAACAAACTGGGAACATCTCACGATGCGCTCGTCGCTGAGGTTGCCCACGTGCAGCCCTTCGCGCACGTCCATGGGCACGGCCAGGCAGGCCTCGCGCACGCTCGCGCGCAGCAGGCCGGTGACCAGCGCGAACAGCTCCTCGAAGGTAGAGCGCAGATCGGTGAAGCTGAAGGCCGGGAACGACGAGGGATCCGCATCGGGCACCAGGGTGGAAAGCGCACCGGCAACCTGGATGAGAAAGAAGTAGAGCTCGCGCGGGCCCATTTCGCCGTCACGGCCGGCGTGCACGAGCAGGGGAATGGCCGCGTTCAAAGCCGAGAGTTGCACATAGCGGGTCACGTCCCCGGCCCCGAATTCCATGGTCGCGGCATCGCGCTGCCGCCGCTCCTGGGAAAGTTGGCGCTGCTTGGCGGTCATGAGCGCGAGCAAGCGCCGCACACTGCTGCACAAGAACGGTGAAGCCGCGATGGTCAGTACCGACGGGATGAAGGCTTCGCTCGCAACCAGCGCGCCGCTGGGGTTGCGAACAATCTCGGCGATCTTGATGGAATCGAAATCATCGCGGGCCTCGTCGCCGAACAGCAACGAGACATTGCGCCGGGCGAACGCGATGGGCAGGTCAGCCGACTCTCCCGTGAGGTCGCCCACCGGCCGGGTGGCCGCGAGGAAGCGCGCGCGGCGAACCTCAGCCGCGAACGTACTGCCCTCGGCCGCGACGCTGGGAACCCCGTCGCGCTCCTTGGGCACAACCAGAAGTACTTCGAGCACGGGCTGGGATGGAGCAAAGTGCGTGCCAATCGGACGCGCGGCGGGAGCCTCGGGATCGCCGGCCGCGAAATCCAGGCAAAGGCCGTCGGGCAAAATGCCGACGAAACGGCTCACCCGCAACTCCCCGGCCGCCAGCGCGCCCGCGTCCAGTTCGAGAGATAGGATTCCCCAGGTCTGCGGCCCCAGCGCGGCCAGCCGTCGGTCGAGCAGCCGTTCGTGGTACAGGTCTGCCTGCTGCAGATGCTGCGGAGAAACCAGCATTCCTTCCGACCAAACAACTCTGTGCGGAACGGTCATGGCTCACTCACATCCTTGAACTGGTACAGCCTCGCCGTGGTGGCGAGCGACTCCCCGCTTTCGCCCGGGTTCAGTCGACTCGCGGCTCGGATGCTCACGCGGACAGGTTCCGGCATCGGACAGGGCCCTGGCGCATGGGCACACGACAGCGACGCCGCCCCGGCCAACAGCACCGACATCAACCTCTTTCCCAACATGATCAGAACGAGAGGCAGATTGCCAGCACGCCTTGCCTAAGGCAACAGCTGTGGTGGGAACTGCGAGCCACCACTATCGTCCTTGGTCGCTGCGGGCTGGCCATGATCATCAAGATTCAGTTGAGGGATCCCCAAACTGGCAGTGAGCAGACGTTCGAGTTTGATCGATCGCCCGTTCGGGTTGAGCGAAATGCACTCAACAACATCGTCATTGAGGACCGCTTTGTTTCGCAATGGCACGGGATGGTCAGATTCGACGAGTCCAGCGTCAGCTACTTCGACCTGGAAGACACGGCCCTGCACGCCGAGATCTTCGGCGCGGAGTCTGCGCGGGCCTATGCCAGCGTCGCTTCGGAACCGGCTGGCCGCCCCGAGCAGCGCTACGGGTGGGTTTACCTACTAGATGGGTGGGGTTGCTCGGGTAGGAAATCGTCCCAGGTGGGCGTCCGTCGCGTGACGGAATTCTTCGCACGGCGCCACTAATCTACGGGTCTGGTTACACGCTGAACTCAATTGGAGGTCGACTCATGGAAAAGAGAAAGATCGCTCTGTCCACACCCCGGGTGTGGTTCACCTGCGCCGCGATGCTGGCGCTGGTGGCTCTGGGATGTGGTGGTAGCTCTAGTTCGGGTGCGAAACACGACGCTGGCCCCGGCGGCAGCGGAGGAAAAGCGACCGCAGGTGCAGCCGGTGGAAGCACCATCGCAACAGGTGGGGTGGGCGGAATCGCCATAGGCGGAGCTACCCAGAACACCGCCGCAACCGGCGGAACGGCCGGCACAACCGCCGCGACCGGCGGAGCGGCCGGCACCACCCTCGCATCCGGCGGGGCAGCCGGAACCACTCTCGCCACCGGCGGAGCGGCCGGCACCACGATCATCGTCGGCGGAGCAGCCGGAACGACGATCGCCACCGGCGGCGCTGCTGGCAAGACGACCGCCACCGGCGGAGCGGCCGGCACCGCCAGCGGTGGAACAGGCGGAACCGCTGCCAGGGATGCGGCTGCCGATTCGATCGATGCACCAGCGAATCGTGACGCCATTGACGCCCCGGCCGGGGATGGTCAGACCGACGCAACCGAGGACGCACCACCCGGCACTTGCGGCGCCGCGGGCCAGGCCTGCTGCGCTGGTTCGGTTTGCGAAAATGGAGGCTGCTGCGAACCTTTCGGCGGCGGTGGCGGCAATCGGTGCATCGCCTCTGGCGGTGCTTGCCCCGCTACACTAGGCGGCGGCGTGTGCGAGCAGGGCGTTTGCGCGTCGGATGCGGGAACCTGCGGTGCCGTGGGCGATCCCTGCTGTGGCACAACCTGCACCGCCGCAAACGCTGTGTGCGGCACCGGCGATGCTTCCGATAGCTGTGTCGCCTGTGGCGGAGCTGGCGAGCTTTGCTGCGGGGCTGCGGGAAACCGGAGCTGCACAGCCGCCGGTACGGCCTGCAGCGGAAACGCACCCACGTCTACTTGCACCACTTGCGGCGGCATTGGCCAACCCTGCTGCGGGACCGGAGGAAGCCGCACCTGCACAGCGGCCAATTCGGCCTGCATAGTGGCCGGCGGAGGTGGCGGAACTGCCACTTGCGAGGCTTGTGGAGGCGCAGGCAATTCCTGCTGCCCAGGCAACTTGTGCACCGGCGGTGGTTGCTGCACCCCCGGCGGGACCTACGGCACTTGCGTAGCGCCGGATGCCGATTGTCCCAACAACAACGGCGTGTGCCAGGCCGGGGTTTGCATGAGCGACGCCGGCGCCTGTGGTGGGTCAGGCGATCCATGCTGCGCCGGCGGCGGCGGTGGGGGTGGGGGCGCCCCCTTCTGCACCGCAGATGGACTGACCTGCCCTCCCGCAGCCGGCGGCGGTGCCCGGACCTGTGCAGCCTGCGGAGCCAGCACCGAGCGGTGCTGCAGGGGTGGCGTCTGCAACACCGGCCTGACCTGTTCGGGCGGCGGCGGCGGCACCTGCGGGTAGCCATGTGGTGAGAGGGCGCCTGCGCGGGCGCCCTCTCGTTTCGTTCAGGGCTCCACGAGGAGGGATGGGACTTCATCCCCCTTCATGGGGGCTTTTTCTATCCCAGATTCCCCATGGTCACGCACTTGAAGACGAAGCGGCTTTCCCCAATCTCGATGGTGTCTCCGTCGCCCAGCGGCTGGCGTGATGAGGCTGCCGCGTCTTCGATCTTGACCGGGCCTTGCAGCGGTTCGATGGCGAACTGACCGCGCGACTCACTGATGGCCGCGTGCTGCTCGGCCACTTGCTTGTCCCGGTCGAGGCGAATCTCGCAGCTCGGGCTCCGCCCCAGCACGGCCCGGCCAGCGGCCAGCCGCAGCGTCTCGCCACGCGGACCCGGCCCGGCGGCGCGTACCAGCCAAGCGACTGCCAGCGACGCGCCACTCTGAGCACGAAGCGCGTCTTGCACGGCCAAGGCCGCTCCCCGGGACCGCGGAGATGCCAGAACTGGATAGCGCTCGCCGGCCTTGCGCAGGCGAGAAGCCAGGTCGTCCAGCCCGAGCCGCAAGAAATCGCTCTGCTGATCCTCGGGCACGCGGGCCGCGATGCTCAAAGCGGCTTGCCGGGCTGGGGTCTTGGCAGCGAGGACCTCTGCCAGGGCCGCGGCCAGGTCATCGCCCAGCCCTGAGTCATCGCCGTGGCGAAGCAGGGCGACGATTTACTCGAAACGACGACGCCCAGCTCGCGTCTGCAGCAGCGGTCGGGTAGGACGATGGCGCGGACCGGGCTTCGAATGATGCCGACGTTTCCATCGTCCCCCCTAAGATTCCGTACGGCGAGTTTTCCCCAGTACGGCTCCAAGGCTGGCCTTTCCGTCGGGGCCTTCCCCTTGTCCGTGCAGGTTAAGCCTACTCCCGGCATACCCTGTCCGTGCTCGGGTTTGCGTCCGACGTTCGCGTCCTCCGTGGC
>PMLB01000314.1 GCA_003158735.1 Myxococcales bacterium
CAATCCGCGGCTGGCGGCCACGCCCTGGAATCAGTTCCAGATCGATTTCGTGCGCTGCCTGTGGGCGATCTTGCCTGCGGCGTGCCTGTGGGGCGCCAGCTTTCCCCTGGCCCTGGCGGCCGTCGCGTCCAAGGGAAGCGATGGTGGCGTCGTGGTAGGCCGGGTCTACGCGGCCAACACCATGGGCGCGATCATTGGGGCGCTGGGCACCAGCCTGGTGCTCATCGTCACAGTGGGAACCCAGAACAGCGAGCGCATCTTGATCGCGCTGTCAGCCGTCGCTGCCGCCCTGACCCTCATCCCGGCGCTGGTGCGCGATCGCGCGGCACCGCGCTTTGCGACTGGGGATGCAATCTGGACCTTGGCCATTGTCGCACTGGCCGTGCTGGTGGGGCGCAACCTGGCCGCGGTTCCGGCCTTGCTGGTCGGACACGGCCGCTTCTCGGCCGTCGAACGAAACACCAAGGAGACCTTCCTCTACGTCGGCGAAGGCATGAATTCGTCCCCGGCGGTCTCGCGTGACTTGAACGGAGTCCTGAGCTACTACAACGCGGGGAAGATCCAGGCATCCACTTTGCCTCAGGACATGCGCCTGCAGCGCATGCTCGGGCACTTGACGACGTTGCTTCCGGCCCAGCCGCGCGAGGTTCTGGTCATCGCCTGCGGTGCCGGTGTGACAGCCGGTGCGGCCAGCATCGATCCACGGGTCGAACGACTGACCATCGCGGAAATCGAGCCGCTCGTCCCGCGGGTCGTCGCTCCGTTGTTCGGCGCATTCAACGACCACGTCGTGGACAATCCCAAGGTGCACGTCGAAGTGGACGATGCCCGGCATTTTCTGACGACAACCAAGCAGAGGTTTGACGCCATCACTTCGGATCCGTTCGATCCCTGGGTCAAGGGCGCGGCCAATCTCTACACGCGCGAGTTCTGGGAGCTGGCCAAGCGGCACCTCAATCCAGGCGGGGCCGTGACGGTGTTCGTGCAACTCTATGACAGCGGAATGGCGGCTGTGAAAAGCGAAGTCGCCACGTTCTTCGAGGCGTTCCCCAATGGGACCATCTGGGGCAACACCGTCCAAGGGCAGGGTTACGATGTCGTGTTGCTGGGACAGGTCGAGCCCACTCGCATCGACGTCGACGCGCTGGAGGGCCGCTTGCAGAGCCCAGAATTTGCTCCTCTCGCGCAGTCCTTGCGTCAGATCGGGTTCGATTCAGCCGTGGCGCTCCTGTCCACATATGGCGGCCGAGGACCTGAACTCGAACCCTGGCTCAAGGACGCCGAGGTCAACNNGCAATGACGCTATCAGGTGGCGATGTCGAACGTCTCGCCCGCCTTGGCACCGTATCAGCGGCAGTTGACCCGTTCTAATGAGGATAGTCCCCTACCAAGGTGTGGCATTTGTGTTGCCGAGATGGCAGGACAGGGATTCTGTTTTGACGCGGCGTATCCGTTGCCCAAATCCGTTGTAGGGCGTAGAACTCTCTCGTCGATGCGAATTGGCTGAGCCATCTGACTAGGACCGGTCCACTGCGTTCCTTAGGCAAGGCACCTTTTTACTCTGGGGAGAAGCCATGAAGTTGATCCACAAGACCCATCCCTTTGTCCTCGTGTTGCTCATCAGCGCGCCACTGGCGGTTGGTTGTAGCAGCAGCAGTTCGCCAGGAACTGGAAATACTGCAGGCGTTCAGTCCGGAGGCGCCGGCGCTGGAGGCAACACCGTCAACCCTGGCGGCACGACCAGCGCAGGTGGCCAGACGCAGACCGGCGGAATCCCCATTCCATCAGCCGGTGACACCGGCGGTTCTACCAGCAATGGCGGCAATACTGTCGCAGGCGCTGGTGCCAGCGGCGGAGAGACCGTCGTGGGTGGTTCTGTGGCCGGCGGGAACACCGTGGCGGGGGGAAATACTGTGACCGGCGGAAATACCGTGATCGGTGGAAATACCGTGACCGGTGGAAAAACGGGCGTGGTGGGCGGCACCACCAAGGTTGGCGGGAGCACGGCTCCGGGCGGGTCGACGGCCCCTGGCGGCGCCACTACGGGCACCGGTGGCAGCACAGTCACTGGCGGGACCACTGGTGCGGCAGGAGGCGCGACTCCCCTTCCACCGATCAAGGATCGGGTGCGAACCATCATGCCGATCGACCGGAACTGGTTGTTCAACAAGGGTGACGTGACCGGCGCGGATGGAGCGGCTTTCGCGGATTCGGCGTGGACCCCGGTGACCCTCCCGCACGATTGGGCGGTCGAGGGGCCGTTCGCTCAGACCAACCCGACCACCGGCCGGGGCGGCTTTGCGCCGTCCGGGATCGGTTGGTACCGAAACCATTTCAGCCTTCCCTCAACTGTCACCGCGGGCAAGCAGGTCTACGTTGAATTCGATGGCGTCATGGGCAACAGCACCGTCTACGTCAACGGCACCCAGATCGGGAATCACCCCTACGGCTACGTGAGCTTCCGTTACGACATCACGAAGAGCATCAGTTTCACGGGGGCGAACGTCATCGCGGTCAAGACCGACACCAGCATTCAGCCCGCCTCGCGCTTCTACGCGGGGGCTGGTATCTATCGCCGCGCACGCATCATTGCGACCGATCCGGTTCACGTTGATCAGTGGGGCACATTCGTGAATGCGCCCAGCCCGACGGCTGCATCGGCAACCGTGAACGTCACAACCTCGGTGGTCAATTCGGGCACGACATCTCAAAGCGTGAGCGTTCAGGGCATCGTCAGCGACGCCACTGGGACAGCACTCCCAACTGTCTCGGCGGCTGCCCAGACCATCGCTGCAGGTGCCTCGGCCACCTTCACACTCACAATCCCTGTCACGAGTCCCAAGCTATGGGAGCTCGCCAGTCCGAACATGTATCAGCTACTGCTCAACGTCCAAGAGGGCAGCACCACGGTGGACGACGACGTGACCCCGTTCGGCATCCGAGACCTCAAGTACAGCACTGGCCTGACTGTCAACGGGAAGAGCGTAAAATTCCAGGGCGTCGCTAACCATCAAGACTATCACGGGCTCGGGCTGGGTGCGCCGGCGCGAGCCATGCAAAGGCGGATCGCGCAGCTCAAGGCCATCGGGGTGAACGCCATCCGCACAGCCCACGATCCGCCGAGCCCGGAATTCCTCGACCTGACCGACCGAATGGGCGTGCTCGTCCTCGATGAGTTCACCGACGTCTGGGCGGCGCACAAGTACACAGACAACGGCGATTACGCGCTCTACTTCAACAAGGCCTCCACCACGCCGACCGGAATGCCACCGCTGCCCGCGGCCGCCACCGGTAAGACTTGGTGGGAGGTCGATTTTACTGGCTTCATCATGCGAGATCGCAACCACCCCAGCATCGCCATCTACAGCACCGGCAACGAAATCCACGATTCGATGACGTCGCGAACTCCCATTCTCACCGAGATGGTCAAGATCGCACACGCGCTCGATAGCTCGCACCTTGTCACCCAGGCCTTGCTCGACCCGCAAAATGGCGATGTCGGCGGACCAACCAACAGCCTGGTCGACGTCTGGGGCAATAACTACAACACAGCGGCCTGCACCCAGGCCGAGGCGAACGTAGTGACCAAGTCCGGTGTGTTGACCGAGATGGGCACTGAAACCAGCACCTGGAACCTGGTCACGTCCACTCCAGGGCTCACGGGCGAGTTCATGTGGACGGGCGTGGACTATATGGGCGAGATCACCAGCACGACCGGATGGCCCAGCATCGGTGGCACCGGGGCGCTCATGGACGAACTGGGAGCGGTGCGGCCCAATGGCTACACATGGTCGGGCATCTGGGGTGGGCCAACAAAGTCGGCTCCGGCCAGTGGAGCGGTGGCGGGCAAGATCGTGCTCACGCCGGACCACACCAGCATTCTGGACGATGTGGATGACGTCTCGTTCGTCAAGGCCGTGGTGTCCACTGACACGTCCATTACCTTCTCCATCACGGGCCCTGGAAGAATCATGGCCGTGGACAGCGGCAGCCAGAAGCAGGAAAGCTTCCGCGGAAATGTTCGCAGCACCTCCGGCGGCGCAGCCTACGCCATCGTTCAGGCGACCGGCGCAGGAACTATCACCGTGACCGCAAAGGCAACCGGGCTCACGGACGGCACAGCGACCATCACGGCCACTGAGGGTACCTGGGTTCCTTGCTCAGGAACCTGCGACTAGTACCGAGCATACTGTTTGACCAAAACGGCCGCTTCTTGCCACCGCGCAGGAAGCGGCCGTCTAGTCGCGTGGGGAGCCCGCCGGCTTTGCCGGCGGCGCACCATCGCGGGAAGGTTTGGCGAGGCCGAGCGGAGCGAGCGGGGTGGGCGGGGGGTGTGGGGAGCCGAAGGGCAGAGCGAACCCTTCCAGGGTTCCCATGTTAACGTCTTTCCGAAAGCCTGAGCACCGTGATTGAGCGGGCGGGCAGGGTGCGGGTGAAACTTGTCCCCATCCCGGCCCACACCGATTCCACCGGGGCCACCTGACGGGGACGCTCGAATGAATTCTCGTCCTTCCCATCCTTGGCGGTCATCACGATGGCTCGACCTTTGGGTGCGACCGAGCGAGGGCCCTTCACATCGAACGTGGTCCTGCGTGCAACCGTGCCGGCGTTGACCAGCTTGAGGATGATCTCCTTGCCGTCCTGGGTGCGACTGGCCACCGCGTAGAGCTGTGGCGGGCTGGGACGGATCACTTCCTGAATCAGCTTCCCATCGAGGTAGCAGCGGATGCGCGCGCCCGCGAGCTCGATACGGATGTTGTACCAACGGCCAGTCTCGACCTTGCCGGGCACTTTTGGTTCAGCGAAGATTCCTTGCAGCCCGATGCGGACGTTGCCCCAGCCGCCCACGTTCCAAACCCTTTGCTGGCCCTCCTCCTCGGCCTGGAACTGGATCTGGAATCCGTCGACGCCGCCCAGCTTGCGGGCCTGCATCTCGAAAACGCCGTCGCCCCAGTGGCTGTCGGCGATCTGGACCAGCTCGAAGGCGTCTTCCTTCCCGGTCTGGCGCAATACCCCTTCTGTGACCGTCCACTGGCCCTTGAATGGCTTCCAGCCCTTCATCCCTTGGGTGAAATCGCTGCTGAAGATCCGTTTGCCGTCCGGGGCGGTGAAGGAGATGTTCTTGTATTCGACCTGCGTGTCACCCCAGGTGCCAACACCGAACCTACCTTTCGGCGCTACATACGGGAGCTCTGGCTGATTCAGGTCGGTTGGGCAGACCACGTCGCCGCGGTTGGCGGCGAACATGGTTTGCAGATAGTACGAAGGCGTGCCGTAACTGCGGCCCTGATCGAAGACGATCGCATTCGGATTCCAGGCTCTCCAGGCTGGGTGGGCCAGCAGCGGGGCGTAGGACGCCATGATGACATGGTCGCTGTTGGCTTCCAGCCCGGTGAGAAAGGCTGCCTCGCCCAGCGCGGCCGAGAGGTTCCCGTTCCCGGCTCCGTTGGCGACGGCGTATTCGCCCACATAGACAAGGGGACCCTTCCGGTCGACCCGCTGGTAATAGTCCGCCATGCCCAGAAAACCCAAGGTATCGAGGTAGTAGTGCTCGTCTTGGATTTCCACTGGCCGGGTCTTGGGGATCTCGCCGTCCCACATATTCGCGACCAGGTGCAGGTCGGGGTATTTCTTCTTCAAGGCATCATGGAATAGGGCGTAGCGTTCGGCGTACGCGAGCCCGCCGTTCTCATTGCCAATTTCCATATAATTCAGCCTGAAAGGGGCTGGATGCCCGGCAGCGGCCCGCAGCGTGCCCCACTTGCTGTCCACTGGACCACGCGCGTATTCCACCAGGTCGAGTGCGTCCTGTACCCACTCCTTCATTTGATTCATGGGCACAGCGTAGTCGTGGCCCATGCCGCAATTGATCACATAGACAGGCTCGGCGCCCAGATCCTCGCACCACTGCAGGAACTCGTGGACACCGAAGGCTCCCGACGTCTGGTAGCCCCAACGGTTCGGAATTCCGCGGCGTTGGGACGGATCGCCGATCGAGTCTTTCCATCGCGGAGCATGGGCTCGGTCCAGGCCCTCGACAAAGCATCCTCCGGGGAAACGGACAAAGGCCGGCTTCAAAGCGGCGATCATTTCCGCCAGATCCCGCCGCAGGCCGTGCCCTTTCCAGGTCGCCACCGGCATCAAGGAGACCTGGTCGATCCAGATCTTCCCCACGCCCAGGCCCGCCAGGACCAACCGACCGGACAGGTTCGTGGCCGAGGGGTTCATCGTCGCCTCAACTTTCTCCCAAGCGCTGGTCGGCGTTGGCAGGGAGGTTCTCGCGAGCACCTTTCCGCCCTGTCCCAGCAAGCGGACTTCCAGCGGGCAATCCCCGCGCTGGTACAGCGAAAAGCGCAGGGCTTCCCCTTTGCGAAATGCCATTCCACCCGGGTAGTGGTCCTTGTCGCGGCTGAAACCGTCTTGGGCAACGCTTGCATCGGGCTGCAAGAACTCCAGCGAAAGCGAGGTGGGATTGAGGCGGTGCAACGGGCTGGTTCTGTCCAGCCTGACCTGCACTGCACCGGACAACTTCCAACCCACTGGCTCCTGGCGGTCGTCCTCAAAAGAGCGGTTCTGGATCATTTCGGCCCAAAGCCCGCCTTCCCCGGCCCGGTTGATCTCCTCGAAGAAGATGCCGTAGAGAAGCGGGCTGATCCTCGGACCTTCCTGGTCGACGTGGACCGTCAGGCGGGCGACTTTGGCCTGGTCGGATTGCGCCGTAGCCGAAACCGAGATCGCCAGGAAGCCGAGCACCCGCAGCAAGAACCTTCGCATCAAGCCTCTTTCCATAGGGCGTTTCTAGCACCCCTCCCGTCTCAGGTAACCTGACTCGCGACGCCATCCTCCATGCGCCAGAAAGGCCGAACCAAGCGGCAGGGTCCGCGTCATGGCGCCGCCGACGCCTGGTGGCCAGGTCCACTTGGCGTCATGGTGAACGAAAGGTACAATCATCGATGTCCATTGTTGGGCTAGAGCGCCGAACAGTTTGCCTCCCGTCGTGAAATCGCGGATTTNNGTCAAACTGTTCGGCGCTCTAGGGCATCTCTGGCGGGGGATTTGGCTCGGGCAGCCCAGCTGCGATTTCTGGACCGGTTTTTGGGGTTGCCGCTACTGCAAAACGTTGGATACCGATCGATCACTGGAGGAGTTTCATGAAAGACCTTTCCGTTCGACAGGCTGCCTTGGGAATCTCGCTGCTCGCGGTCTGTAGCGGCATCGGATGCAGCGTAAACAACGAACAGCCGGCCAGCGGAGGCGCGGGCGGGACCGCCGGGAGTTCTGGAGCAGGTGGAACGACGGTCTCTGGCGGTGGGGTCGAAAGTGGTGGCACCACGGCCGCTGGGGGAACTGTTGAGACCGGGGGCACCACGGAGCAAGGCGGGGCAGGGGGCGAAACCGGCGTGGCCGGCTCGGGTGGCCGCGCAACTTCAGCCGACACCGGCGGCATCAAGGACACCGGTGGAAACACAATCTCGGGTGGAAACACA
>PMLB01000273.1:0-379 GCA_003158735.1 Myxococcales bacterium
CATCACCTTCTCGCCAACGACGACGCCGATGAACTGCAGCGCTGGGCCGACGAGGGCGCGGTCTGGCGGTCGCAGTGGGTGGGGCTGGGACGACGCTGCCGGCTGACGGCCGGAACCTTGCAGGGGCGCCGCGAGATGGAGGCCCTGGCCGCCACCCATGAAGAACTGGGAAACATCCAAACGACGTACACCGAGGCTCTCAAACGCTTTGCCAAAGACTTGGTCCCGCGTTTGGGCCGCCTCGACAAACGCCTCGAGAAACTCGGCGACGCCATCGGTACGACCGGCTCGCCATCAGGAGATTAGAATGATCGATCAAGCAGAAGTCAGCGACAATACCGACGCCCCCTCCCCTGCCGCCGCTGCGGCCGGTGACAGC
>PMLB01000273.1:406-4896 GCA_003158735.1 Myxococcales bacterium
TTTGCCGACGGGATGGTCGACCCCAAGCAAAAGTCGGTGCAGGCCATCGTGCTTCTGCCCACGCGCGAGTTGGCGCTGCAAGTGGCGGCCGAGATCGCCCGCATCAGCGCCCAATCGGGATTGTCGATTGTTCCCGTGTATGGCGGAGCGCCCATGGGGCGCCAGATCGAGCAGCTGCGTGCTGGCGGGCAGATCGTCTGCGGCACGCCGGGACGGATACTCGACCACTTGCGACGCGGAACCTTGCACCTGGACAAGGTCAAGTGCGCCGTGCTCGACGAGTGCGACGAGATGCTCTCCATGGGCTTTCAGGAAGACATCGAAGCCATCCTGGAACGCACGCCCAAGGAGCGCCAGACCATGCTGTTCTCGGCCACCTTGCCCGAAGGTATCCAGCGGCTCGCGCGTCGCTACATGCGCCAGCCCGAGATGGTGGCCCTGTCGGCCGACTTCGTGGGGGTACACGAGATTCATCACATCTACTACTCCATACCCGGCGGACAGCGCGAAGCCGAACTCTCGCGTGTGCTCGCCTTCGAGAATCCCGATCGCGCGCTCATCTTCTGCAACACCCGCGAGGAAACCGGCCGGGTGGCCGAGTTCCTGCGCCGGCAGGGACTGGACGCCGAGGCCATCTCGTCGGATCTGTCACAGTCGGAGCGCGAGAACGTCATGACCCGCATGCGCGCCGGCAGCATCCGTTTTTTGGTGGCCACCGACGTGGCGGCGCGCGGAATCGACATAGAAAACCTGCCCTGCGTGATCAACTACACCTTCCCGGACTCGCCCGAGTCGTACATCCATCGCACCGGTCGCACCGGTCGCGCCGGCCGCTCGGGTCATGCGATATCGCTGATTGGTCCCACCGAGGTTGGGTCGTTCTACTATCTCAAGCTGCTGTACAAGATCCGGCCCGAGGAGCGAGCCCTGCCGTCAGAGGCGGAATTGCGCTCCAAACACGAGGGTGAGAGCGTGTTGCGGCTGCGCAGCCTCTTGCCTGGTGACGCAAGCCCGGAATGGCGCTCGCTGGCCCGGCGGATCATGGGGGCTGGTGACGGTGAACGCCTGGTCGGATGCCTGCTGCGTGGGGCACTGGCCGGGAAAGAGGCTCGTGTCGAACCGCCCAAACCGCTCCCTCAGGATAGCGCTGAGCCAGCGGCCAAGGCCGGCGACGAACCGGCCCGGCCTGCCCGCGAGCCGGCCGAGTCCCGCCACGGCCATGGCGACTACCGGGATCGCGATCACTCTGGGCCGAGTCGCGGCCGCCCCCCGCGGGACCGCGAGCGCGCCTCGTCGGATCGCCCGCGCTTCGGCGGCGAACGTCGCGAGCGATCCGAACGAAGCCCGCGCCCCGAGAGAGCCCCGAGTCCTTCGCAGCCAGCGCCTGCTTCCGCGGCGCCCGCGGGCGATGGCCGCGAATTCTGGGAGGTCTGGAGCGAAGAGGTCGGGCGCACACCCACAGCGAGCCCTGCGCCTGCTGCGCCGGAGACCGTCGAGACGTCCACGACTGCCGCCAGCCCGCCACCTGCCGCCAGCCCGCCAGCCGCCAGCCTGCAAACGGCGATGCCCAGCTACCAGGCGCCCGCCCCTGGTCAGGTCCGGCTCTATCTCAACCTGGGTCGCAAGGATGGCATCTCAACTGAAGAGATCGTGTCCCTGCTGGCCAGCACGGGCGTGTCAGTGCCTGCCACCTCCATCGACACGATGAACACGCACACCTACATCAACGTCGATTCCGCCGACGGAGAAAAGCTGTGCGCCGGCTTGGTCGGCAAGGAACGCAACGGGCGCGCGATCATGTGCGAGCCCGCGCGGCCGCCCAGGCGGAGGTAGACAACCGGCGGTCGGACCGTGGCACCGTTCGCGCCCATCTGTCGCGAGCCTCACGACCAAAAGTCCAACCTTGGCGAGGTCTGACAAGCCCTTCGACATCCACAGGCCTGGCCCGGCCCTGTGGTTCTTCGTTCCGGTTGGGGTAGCGGTGCTACTCCCCGTAGCCTGCGGCGACGATGTTGGCCTGGACGGCGTCATCGGCCGCAGCCGACGAGGAGAGCGGTGGTGAACCGGGAACAGGTGTAGCGGCACCTCGACTGGCGCCGGACTGCGGCGCTCACAGACTCCACCCGGGTACGGAGAGGCTGAGTGTTCGTTCGTTCGGGCACCCTTGGCAAGCGGCTTGTGCACCGGCCTTGTGCGCCCCGCCCGCCATCACGTCTTGTGCAGGCGTCCCTCAGCGCCCCTCGCAGGAATCAACCGATTCGTCAGGGCGGGGCGACCGCAGGTACCGCAGGTCGCCCCTACACGAACGGAGGCCTGCCCTCACATTCCCGGGAACGGTTTCAGGTCCGACGGTGGGGCTGGCAGCCGGGGCGGAGTTGGCTTGGGTGGCGTGGGGGCGGCAGGAGTAATGCTGGCCGCGCCTGGTTTTGCCGCCGCGGTCGGCGGGTGCGCGTGGCCGGGCTTGGGCTTGTGAGCCACTGACGCATGTCCGGTCTTGCTGGGCTCGGGGGCGACGGTCGCTGCGGGCGCTGGTGCAACCGGCGGCGCAGGCACGACGGCAGTCGGAGCCGGCGCCGGCTCCGCAACCGGCGCCGGAGCCGCAACCGGCGTCGGTGCCGGGGCCGCAACCGGGGCGGCTGCCGGAACCGGCGTCGGAGCACTGCGGAGGTGCAGAGCAAGCCACACGCCTCCCACCGCACCTAGGACCACGCCCACCACAGCCAGAATGAGCTTCTGGTTGGGTTTGCTCCGCGCCGGCCGGTACCCGAATTCGGAATCCGTGGAACCTTCCCAGTCGGGCGGCACCAACTCGGTATCCGACGCGCGCTCCGCTGGCTTGGCCACCTTGAGTGCCGCCTTGGCATGGGCGCCTCCCATCTCGCGCGTGTAGCTCGCGGCCGCGAGCTGGCCCGATTGCGTGTCAGGCCCACGGCAGGTCGACACCGCCTGCAGAAACTCCGCCATGTTCTGGTAGCGCCGGTCGCGATCCTTCTCCAGCGCCTTCAAAACCAGGGCGTCCATCTCGAGCGTGATGGCCAAGTCGGGCCGACGCACGCTGGGCGGCACCGGATCCTCCATGAGGTGCTTGGTCAGCATCGCCATGAAGTTCTCGGCGACAAACGGCGTCTGGCCGGTCATCAGATGGTAGGCAATGCAGCCGACTGCGTAGATGTCCACGCGATGGTCGGCTTCCTTGCCCTCGGCTTGTTCGGGCGCCATGTACTCGGGGGTGCCAAAGATCATCCCGGTACGGGTCAGGCGCGGGCCATTGGGGTCCAGGCCCATGACCTTGGCGATGCCAAAGTCGAGAATCTTGACGAACTCGGGCCGGCCCTCGCGGTGGATGAGGAAGATGTTCTCGGGTTTCATGTCGCGGTGGACGATGCCCTTGTCGTGCGCCGCCCGTAGCGCCCGGCAGATCTGCACCAAGATGTCGCGTACCCGCGCCCAAGCCAAGGCTCCTTCCGCCCGCACCACCTGGCCCAGGTCCTGTCCTTCCAGGTATTCCATGGCGATGTAGACGTAGCCCTCGGCGGACTGGCCGAAATCGGAGATGTCGATGACGTTTTCATGACCGATGCGCGAGGCGCTGCGCGCCTCCTGCAGAAAGCGCGCCACCAGGTCCTGCCTGCGCGCCAACTCGATGGCGAGCACCTTGAGCGCGATCTTCTTCTCGATGACCACATGCTCGGCCAGGTAGACCGCCCCCATCCCACCTTCGCCCAGCCGGCGAATCACCCGGTAGCGATCCGCGACGAGCTGCGAAATGAGCGGGTCTTCGCCCAGCGGGGGACTCTCACCGACAGCCATGCTTGTTGCTCCACTTTACCACGGACCCCGGTACAATGGTCCTCCGGCCCGCATGGCTAGCATCATCGCCTACACAGAGATTCAGCACGCAGCGATCACGGCCCCATCCCGCTTCGCACTGGCAGAAGCGCGCCGGATTGCCGACGATCTCGGCGCGACGGTGTACGCCCTTCTAGCACTTGGGCCTACTGCACCCGACGAGCTCACTGCGCTGGCGGGCGAAATGGGGACAGCGGGCGCGGATCGCCTCTTGTGTTGCGCAGACGAAGCGCTGCAGGGTCCGGCGCTGGACGCGACCCACGGCCCCTTGCTGGCTGCCGTGACCGAGCGCCTGAGGCCGACCTTGGTGCTGTTTTCCGAGGGAGAGAGCGGCCCTGAGTTGGGTCCGCGTCTGGCCGAACGCATGGGCGCGACCTTCATGCCTTGCTCGACGCTGGAGATTCTAGCGGCCACTGACTTGCAGCTAGCCCAGGTCGTCGTGCGCTCGGGGCAGGCCGACCGCGGCCAGGAGCGCGTGGTGGGTCTGCACGAGATCGGGCGACCCGTGGTGGTCGCCCTGTGCGCCGGCACCGCGTCGCTTGCACTTGGCGAGCCGGCCTCGGAAATGGAAATGCTCAGCTACCCGATCTGATCTGGGAACCCTGAGAGGGTTCGCTCCGCCCTTCGGCCCCCCACCCGCC
>PMLB01000227.1 GCA_003158735.1 Myxococcales bacterium
AGCTGCTGCGCCAACCGAGACCGACATGGCGACCCTGGTTGGGACTTCTGTCGGTGGGGCGATACTCACAGTTCCCGCCAGCCCCGTGGCATTCCCAGACACCGCCGTCACTGCCACCAGTGCCCCTGTCACGTTGACCGTGGGCAACACGGGTGCGGTGGCCACCGACCCGCTGAGCTTCACAATCCTGGACGGGAGCGAATTCACGCTGGCCCCGCCCACCGGCCAGAGCCAAGGGACATGCCTGACCGGGACCACGAGCGGGACCTGTGCGCCGTCTGCGATATGCACCGGCCGGGCTTTGGCTGCCTCCAGCGATAGCTGCACCCTGAAAGTTTGGTTCCAGCCCAAGGGCACGCTTGGCTTGACTTCTCGTTCGGACACGCTGGCGGTCGGCAGCGACAATGCCGGGACCAAGTTCCTCACGCTCAACGGGAATGCCACCAGCCAGCTCACGGCGACCCCTGCCATTGCCATAGTCAACGGCGACGCACCGATAGCGACCGTCACGGTTGCAAACCACGGGGCGGCCATTGCCGCAGGCCTGAGTGTGACCTTCGAGGATCTTGGCCTGCAGGCCGGCCAGGGTGACTTCCAGACGGTATCGAATAACTGCCTTAACCCGGTCGCCAGTGGCACGCCCGCCCCTACCTGTACGGTCGGGGTTGAGCTGACACCCACTGCCATCGCCAAGCTCGGCACCAGCTCGACCACCGTGCGAGTGGTCAACGGCAGCAACGGACAGATGGCGACCGTAGTGGTAACTGGCACGGGCTGGACTGGTGCCGACCTCGAGTTCACTCCGGCGACCAGGATCGCCCGGGACTTTGGCACCGTACGCCGGGGCGATACATCGGCGCCCATCAAATACACGATCACCAATGTGGGTGGCGTGACATCGGGCAAGATGACCTTCGGTGTCTACAACTCCCCGGTTGCGACCCCGGCTGTCGCCTCGTCGGATTTTGCCGTCCTCGCCACTGGGACGACATGCGTCAGCAGCACGACGACGGGTACCGCGCTGGCTCCCGGTGCAAGCTGCGACATCATGCTGACATTTAGTCCTGGCGCCACAACGGTCAACACAGAGCTGAGTGAGAGCCTGGTAGTTAGGGCGGACCCGGGCGCTGCCACTGCGGCAGGTCTTCAGTCCCCGGTTATCAATGCCGCAACAACCACGACCAACGCGGTTGTCTACATGGTAACCAGCTCCACCGCGACCCCGCCCAACGCGGCTCCGTACGACTTTGGCATTCGCACTACTTCCGTCAACGCCCAGGCGATTCAGCTCGCCATCCACAACGCGAGCGCGACCGCAGTCAGGGCGGGAGCGCCGACCTTCAGGAATGTCGACGGGGCGGCAGCAAATGCCGAATTCGCCATCGTCACCGGCACCGGCATGGGGACATGTGATTTCGCTGGGACGGGAATGGCGTTGGATCCCAACCAAGTCTGCACCTTCACTGTGGGATGGACGCCGGGAACAGCGGTGGGCCCGCGCGCGGTGGTCGCGGCGTCGGTGATGGACACTGCCGCGACGGCTAGCATGGTGCTATTCGGGCGGGTGCCTGGGCCGGCCGTGTTGACGGCGACCCCGGGCTCGCTCGACTTCGGCGAGGTGCCGCAGGACGCGAATTCCCCGACGCTGACCGTGGTGGTGACGAATACCAGCGAGTGGAGCGTGCACGGGGATCTGCAGGTTACCAAGACCGGTGCTAGCGCAGCGGACCGGGTTCAGCTGATCTTGGTCTCGTCGACCTGCGACGGCGCCCCGCTATTGGCCGGAGCGTCCTGCAACCTGGTGGCCAGGGTCAACCCAACAAATCCAGGCGCGAATCCAAATGTCGGGTTCACCGTACAATCTGCGACACTGGCCACCGAAACGGTCTCAGTAGACGTCAACTGGACTGGCATGAACCCGCCCCTCATCAATCGCAGCTCAGGGGCGTTGAGCTTCGGGAACAATGCCGTGCTGACGACAAGCACCGCACAAACGGTTACCCTGACCAACCCGCCGAGCGCGGGCAACTCGCGGCTGCCAACCGGACCGCTGACCTTCACAGTTGGTGGTACCGACGGTGCGGACTTCGCGGTCCACGCGGGATCGACGTCGGCAGACTGTGGCAACGTCGCGTACTCCAGCAACGGGCTTGATCCCGCTACCGGCACTGGCAACGGTGGGGTTTGCTCGGTGACGGTAACCTTCACGCCGAGGACGCTTGGGGCCAAGAGCGGCACCCTGACGGTAACGTCCACCTCTGGGGCCCAGACATCGATCGCTCTTACCGGGACGGCGACAGCGGGGCTTACCCTACTCAGTGCCGCACCGGCGACCGCGGCTGAGGATCGGCTTAGAACCACAGGCGCAGGTGCCGGTTGCCCCCTAACTGGTGGAAACTATGCGTGCGGAGCGACGGATGTCAGTGCGGCAACAACCTTTGATTCGGAGACCTTCACCTTCCAGAACGCCGCCGGGTCTCCGCCCACCGGGCTACTGATGGCGGGCCTCGCCGGGACGGGTACGAATGCGGCGCAGGATCTGGCGCAATTCGATATCGTCACTGACACCTGCACTGGACAAAGCGTGGATAGCGGTGCCAGCTGCAAGGTGACGGTGCGATTCCAGCCGGTGGCCACGGGTAGCTGGGCAGTGAGACTGACCGTCAGCGGGACACCGGGCGACAGCGTTTCGGTGAATCTGACCGGGACAGGAAATTAGTCGCCTAGGCAAAGCCGCCCGGGTGTCGGTAGCCGATCCCGGGCGGTCTGGGGGCCGGAGGAACAGCGCCGACAGGCCATGGGCGGATCTCT
>PMLB01000423.1 GCA_003158735.1 Myxococcales bacterium
GACGGGGCCCCGCCCTCGACCCCGTCTCCGACCCCGATCCCGTCTCCGACTCCGACCCCGACCCCGACCCCGCCACGGGGCACTACAGGCTCTCGGCCGCGGCGATGAGGTCACGCACCCCCTGCACCGAATTCTCCAACATCTGGCGCTCGGTAGCGTCGAGTTCGATGACCACTATCTTCTCCACACCCTGGCCGCCGATGACCGCGGGCACGCCCATGTAGACGTCGTGTACGCCATATTCGCCCCGCAAGTACGCCGCGCAGGGCAGCAGGCGCTTTTCGTCGTAGAGGTAGGAACGCGCCAGTTGAACCGCCGCTGAAGCAGGGGCGTAATAGGCGCTCGAGCCCATGAGCTTGACCACCTCTGCACCGCTGTCGCGCGTGCGCTGGATGATTGCGTCCAGCCGGTTTTGCGGGATGAGCTGGCGGACCGGGATGCCGTTGATGGTGCAGTAGGTGAGCACGGGGACCATGGTTTCGCCGTGACCTCCCAGCACCATGGCGCGCACGTCTTTGACTGCCACGCCAGCCTCACGCGCCAAGAAGAGCTGAAAACGTGCTGAATCGAGCTGGCCTGCCATGCCCACCACACGTTCAGGAGGAAACCCGGTGGCCCGCTTCATCTCGTGCACCATGGCATCGAGTGGATTGGAAATCACGATGACGAAGCAGTCGGGAGCCTGCAGCTTGAGATTCTCGGCCACGCTGCGAATGATGCGCAGGTTGACCCCCAGCAGATCGTTGCGCGACATGCCGGGCTTGCGCGGGATACCCGCGGTCACGATGGCCACGTCGCTGCCCGCCAGATCGTCCCAGTTGGACGTGCCTTTGATGCGCACGTCGTAGCCCAGGATGGAGCCGTTCTGCTCCAGGTCCAGGGCCTTGCCTTGGGCTATGCCCAGCTTGTCCGGTATGTCGAACAGATAGACGTCGCCCAGTTCGAGTCGGGCTGCCTGGGCCGCGAGCTCGCCTCCAATGTTTCCCGCGCCGATGAGTGCGATCTTTTTCCGATGCGCCATGAAAGAGGCCTCCACTCGTCCTGTTTCGACCCTGTTAGTGATAGCGCGCCGGGGCGCACAAGCAAAGCGAAAATGCGCTGGAGTTCGGCGGGTCACTCATTTCCCACCGTCCTTGAGTCGTTTCGCCTCGGCAAACGATCGATCGGCAAGCGCTTGTTGGCCTAGCTTCAGTGCCAGATCACCGATGTTTTGCCGCACCCACCACCGTCCCGGATAGAGCCTGTCGATTTGTTGGAAGTAGTTGATGCCAGCCTGATACTGCACGGGCCGGTCCCAGAACGGGGTGGAGATGGAGACGATCTGCGCTTCGGTCTGCTGCGGGTCGAGGGCGTGGCAGCGGAGCGTACACTCGACGCTTGCGGTCCAGTCGCCCAGTCCGGCCGATGCGGTCGCCATCCCTTGGTAGATGGCGAACATCTCCCGGCTCAGCGGGATGCTCTTTTCGAAGTCCTGCAGCGCAGCCGCATAGTCTTTCCGCTTGAGGAAGTACTCGCCGCGATAGACCAGCGCCTGGGCCGAGTACTGCTCGGTCTGTACCGCGCGGTCGAAGTGATATCGGGCCTGCTCCCAGTTGCCCAGTTGCTGATAAACAATGCCCAGGTTGATGTGGATGATGTGCCAGTTGGGCGCCAGCTCCAGGGCCAGGCGATAGTATTTGAGCGCCTCGTCGTATTGCCCCCGGCGCATGAAGGTCAGCCCATAGTTGACGTAGGCACGCGATGAGGGGGCCTTCTGAATAATGTCGCGGTAGTAGGATTCTTCGTTGGCAAACACCTGGTTGCGCTGGAACGTCAGCAGGAAAAACGCGGCTGCCAGGACGATCAGGCCGGTGGCGGCGAAAGCGCGCACCACGGCGCTCGAGCGGCCGACGCGGAATGCGAAAAGCGAGGCGGGGATGATCCAAATGATCGACAGGACGGCCAACGGCAGGTAGGGCCGGTGCTCGTTCACCATCTCGGCCAGCGGCATGATCGAAGAGGTCGGCGAGATTAGGGCGAGCGCCGAGAGTGCGGCAAAGGCGAGATAGGCGTAGCGCGGGTACCACCACGTGATGAGCCCGGCCGCCAGCACCCAGCCGGCTATGGCCAGCAGCACTTCGGGCGCCAAGCAGGATCGGAACACCGGATAGGTCAGGTCGTCGGCCACCAGCCGCACCGGCGCGAACCAGTTCAGCACATAGTGCCACCAGGCTGTGGTCTGGGTGAAGAGATACACCGCCGGCGTCATGTCGGCTGCGTGCCGTGCCGCCTGGTGGTAGCTAGCCATGGCGTGCCGGTAGCACAGAAGATAGAGACCGGTGATCGCGACGAAGACCCACAACCGCTTCAACGTCGCGCGGTTGCAGGTGGCCGCGATGTCGCGCAGCAGGCCGCCGTGCACGACATCCGCAGTGCTGCCCGCCCGGCGTCGGGCCGTGTGTACGACATCGTAGAAGAAATACACGGCCAGAGCGCCGATGGCTTCGATCTTCGTGAACAGCGCGAGCGCATAGAGGATGGCCGCGGCGAGCGGGAAATTCGCCGATGAATCGTGATGCCGGGGCCGCGTGTACAGCACCACCGAGGGAAGCAGAAACGCGGCGGTGAGCAGTGACGAGCGGGCCGAAAGGTAGTTGATCACGCCCGAGGTGGTCGGGTGCACGGCAAACAGCAGCGCCGCGATGAGGGGTATGGTGGCGTGTTCCAGAAACGGCAAGTCGGGATGGAACTGCTGCAGAATGCGACGGCACAGGAAGTACAGCCCCAGCACGCACACCAGGTGCAGAAGGATCTGCGTCAGGTGCCAGGACCAGGTGTCGTATCCGCTGATGGCATAGTTGAGGGCATGGGTGACCTGCAGCACCGGCCGGTAGTCAGCGTTGGCCGGCAGGCTGGTGAGGGTGCGGCCGTCGAGAAAATACTGCGGAATGAATTTCAGACTGCGGACGTAGGAGTTCTCCAGCAGGAGATGACTGCTATCGAGCGGATAGTCGTGCCGGTAGTTGTTGGAGAACACGGCAAACACGACCGCCGTCAGCACAGCGACGTGCAGCGGAACGTGGTATCGGAGATAGAGATTCTTCATCGGCAGCGCGCAGCCATGAAAGCACAAGCCTCGGAATTGACAAGCCAACCGAGGCGCGCGTGGCCGTCGCCAAGCCCGAAACGCGTCCGCGCAGCGCACCGGGCGGCTCTTGCTGCCGTTGCCGGCAGGCGATGGCCTACCCTAGGCCGAAGCCGCTAGCCCGGTTTTGGGGCTAGCCATTCGACTCGATCCAGCGCTCGATGGTGGCGGAGCGGGGCGCTCCACCACCGCGCGTGGGGCTAGATTCCTAGTGGTTCGACTCTTGTCGCCCGCACCAGGATTCGGGATTAGTGTGCTGGGCCTGGGTCGGCGATGTTCCACGTTTGCGACACATCGTCACCGCCGGTTAGTGACTGCGCTGTCCACGTGATCCTGCTGAAGTTGAATCCGAGGGTTTCCTGGAGGCGTTCCAGCCGGGGTGGTGTCAATCGCTACCGATGTCACGAAAACAGTCCCTGCCATATCGTACCGCATGCGATCAACGGTCGCGACGTTGCCGGCTTGGTCGGGCGCAGCGAGGGCCGTGAAACGGGCGGTCGCGTTTTGGACGTCCTGTCCCGCTATGGCGGGGCCCAAGTGAGCAACCGTCTGGGCAGTCACGCCGGTTACGAGCGTCAGCGGGGAAATGGTGGCGCTTCCCGACCCTGACCCTGTACCCGAGTGGCCCGACGCCGAATTGTTCAGCTGCAGCATCAGCTTGGAGAACGGGGTTTGGCCTGGGAAGGCGCTTTGGTCGACGCCTGGGCCGAAGAAAACAAAGTTGTGGTTGAACGCGCCGCTGCCGCTGCCGCTGTCACCGCCCTGCCCGCCGTTTTAGGTGACCGTCGTCGACGTGCCACCGCTGGTGTAGGTCCAGGTGATGCTCTCAAAAGACAGACTGAGCTTCTCAAGGGGCACGCCATCCTGGGTCGAATCCGAGGCGACCTGATTGATAAAGACTTGGTTCAGCTGGATCGTGAGGGCGCCTCCGGCAAGCGTGATTTGCGCCGTGTTGATTGCGGTGGCATTCGCGGCGATGAAGGCGATGGTCGGGCTATGCACGTCGGTGTCGCGGCTGATCTGGATATCGGAAACCGTCGCGGTTCCGGATCCGGATCCAGTTCCGCTATGGGAGGTCGCCGAATTGCTCACCTGCTGGGCGAACGTGCGGATTTGCGCGCCGGTCACCACGTTGCCCAAGTTCAAGGTGCCAATGACCGTGAGTGGCGGCACGGCAGTTCCGGAGGGGCCTGTCGGACCCTGCGGACCAGTTGCGCCGGCGGGCCCTTGCAGACCCTGTGGACCTTGCGGTCCCACCGGACCGGCCACGCCCTGGAGTCCCGCTGCCCCTGGAGTCCCGGGGATGCCCTGTGGGCCCTGGATGCCCTGGATACCTTGGGGACCCGCTGCCCCCGCCGTACCCGTTGGCCCCTGCGCGCCAGTCGCGCCAGTCTTTCCTATTCGCGCTAGACTCGCTCGCGCCGGTCGCCGAACTCGCCCGGATGCCAGGTTTCCATGCTCGACAGGTCGCCCTCGTCCTGGCCCAAGAAACGCGCGCGCAGAACTCGCCGCATGATTTTTCCGCTACGGTTTTTCGGCAGGCTGGTCACGAACACCACGTCCTGGGGACTGGCCACCGACGACACGCGGTTCGCCACGTGCAGGCGAATGCGGCTCTCCAACTCGCGCGAAGGGGACTGCCCCGGGCGCAGGCAGACGAAGACCACGACCTTCTCGAAGCGGATGGGGTCAGGCGCGCTCACCGCGGCTGCTTCGGCCACCTCCGACAATTCCATCAGTACACTTTCGATCTCGAAAGGGCCCACCAAGTGCCCCGAGGTGTTGATCACGTCGTCGGTGCGGCCCACAAACCAGAAGTAGCCATCCGCATCCCGCACCGCCATGTCGCCCGAGTCGTAGTATTCGCCGTGGAACCTGCTGGCGTAGACATCCGGGCGGTTGAGGTATTGGGCGAACATGGAAGGCCAGCCGCGACGCAGGCACAGTCGCCCCTGCTGTCCAGCGGGCAGGGAGTGGCCCGCGTTGTCCAGGATGACCGCCTCGACGCCTTCCACCACCTTGCCCATGGAACCAGGGCGCACCACCAGCCCGGGACGATTGGCGATCATGATGGCGCCGGTCTCAGTCTGGAACCAGGTGTCGTGGATTTCCTTGCCCAGGGTCCGGCGAGCCCAGAAAGTGATCTCGGGGTTGAGCGGCTCGCCCACGCTGGCCGCGCAGCGCAGGGCTTGCAGGCGCCGACCCGCGTACAACGACGCCTCTTCACGCATGAGCATGCGCAGGGCAGTCGGGGCCGTGTACCAGACGTTGATCCGTTCCTGCTCGAGGATGGTCATCCACGCGCCGGCGTCGAAGCTGCCGCCGTAGTGCACCTGCGTGGCGCCCACGGCCCAGGGCCCGATGATCCCATAGGACGTCCCCGTCACCCAGCCCGCGTCGGCCGTGCACCAGAAGATGTCGCCCGGTCCCACGCCCAGGACATCGCGGGTCGTCCTCACGATACTGGGCAAGGCCCCGTGCACATGCAGCACGCCTTTGGGCTTTCCCGTCGAGCCCGAGGTGTAGTGCAGGAGCGACGGCGTTTCCGGCGAAGTGGGCGCCACCACGAAATCCGCCGAGGCTTCACGCATGAGGCGGCGATAGCTGAGGATGTCGGGGGACAGGTGGTCGTCAGTGTCCACCAACAGGACATGGCGCAGATCGGGCAGCCGGTCGCGGATGCGGTGAACCTTCTTGAGCAGGCTTTGCTTGGTCAGCAAGACGCACGCGTGTGCATCGCCCAGTCGATCCGAGAGCGCTTCGTCGCCAAAGTTGGCGAACAGGGTGCCCATCACCGCTCGCGCTTTCAGGCCACCCAGAAAGGCGATGAACACCTCGGGCAGCTTGGGCAGCATGATAAAGACGCGCGCGCCTGGCGCCACGCCCAGCTTGGTCAGCACGGCCGCAAACCGGGTGCTTTCCACGGCGAGCTGCCCGAAGGTGAGATCGGTCCGCTCCCCATCTGAACCCAGCCAGCGCACGGCCACCGCGGACTCGCGTCCTAGCCGGCACTGGAGGTCGGTACAGGCGAAGCCAATATTGTCTTCGAGGCGGGCGGAAGTACTCACGGCACTCGTGTCTTAGACGTGAAAGCTAGGCGGTTTCTTCTTTCTTGCGAACAGTTCGTCTGCCCGAGTGGCTCACACCGGTGCTGTCGCTAGAAAATCGCACCTAGGTTGCCGCCGACCGCAAAGCCGGCCTGGTAGCCCACGTAGGGGACAATTGTGTACAGAATCTTGTCGCTTCTGAAGGCCATATTGGCGCGCAGGAACGCGCGCGCTTTGTGGTCATATTCCGTCGTCTGGCCCTGAGTGTGAACGGCGGCATTGGCTCCGGCCGCAGCGCTGTGCCAGGTGGTGGCTTGCAGGTCGTACGCGATGAATATCTCTGGAATGCCGGCGAAGGTGTTGCTGAAGTCCATGCGCCTGAAGAGGGAACCGCCTAGCAGCAGGCCCCATCCGTCAGGATTGGGCTCCAAACCATTGCCCGTGAACATTCGCTTCTCGACCCCGAGAGTGCCCGATACCGACACTGGCAACGCGATCTTCGCCGTGTCATCCCCGGCGCGGATAAAGTAGACGTTCACAAACGGCATCGCGCCCAGGGCTGAGAGTTTGCTCGCCTCTCCATTGTTGTAGCCATACCAGGTAAGTTGGAGTCCCACGTCGAACATGCCCCGGTAGGTGTAGCTAGGGACGACAGACGCACTCCACCCGGTCCCTATGGCAGCGCCGCCAACTGCGGTGCTTATGCCGGGCTCCCCTTTTTCAAGGAAGAGACCCTGGGCGTGCGCCGTTGCGGCGGTCAGGGTGAGGGCAAGGAAGCAGAGGCCGAGAGTCTTTCGCATCGTGGGTTCCTCCAGCGCGGACGCCATATTTGCACGGCTGGGCGTGAGCTCCAAGCCCTGATGTGGTCCCTCCCGCTCAAGCCAGAATCATTCCGAAGGCTCGCTGTGACAGCATGGCGTGGCATCAACCGTGACCCCCTGCCGCTTCGATCTGCTACTGTTGAACATGGAAAGGACGGACGCGAGGCCGCACATGTCTGCCGGTCGCAAACGAGTGCCGCTCTACATTGTGCCGCCCGGGCGTCAGGGTCCGGACGCTGACGATGCCGACCTGGCTCGGGCGCTCATGGCTGGCGAGCCGTGGGCCCACGCGGCGACCTGGAATCGCTTCGCGCCTCTGGTCTTCAACATGGCCAGCCGCTCTCTGGGTAGCCAGGACGAAGCCGAGGACATCACCCAGGAGGTGTTCTATCGGCTGTTCGCCCGCGTGAAGACCCTTTGCAAGCCCGAGTCCCTGCGCAGCTTCATCGTTTCGTTCGCGATCCGAATCTTAAAGTGGGATCTCCGCCGCAAGCGAGCCGGCCGCTGGCTCGCCCTCTTCGAACCCAAGGAGCTGCCCGATACCCCATCTGGCGAGGCCGATCCCGAAGCGCGGGACATCCTCCGTCGCTTCTACAGGATCCTGGACGAGCTTGGGACGCGGGAGCGCCTGGTCTTTTCGCTGCGTCACCTGGAGTCGATGACCTTTGCCGAGATCGCCACGGCCATGGAGATCTCATTGTCGACGGTCAAGCGCGCGCACGCCAGAGCGGTTCTCGATGTGACACGCTGGATCGCGAGCGACAAGGATCTGGCCGGCTTTTTCGAGGAAAGGCAAGGCCCCTATGGAGCGTGAAGGGAATACCGGGATGGTGCCAGTCCCAGTCGAGCGGGTGGCCGAGTTTGTTCGATCGGCGACCGCGCCCATGACTCCCGCGCAGAGCGAGAGCGGGCTCGACCTTGTGAGGGCGCGGCTTGCGGCGCATCAGCGCCAGCGGGTCCGCCTGCTCAGACTGTCGTTCGCGGGCGTGGGCGTTGGTGCGGCTGCTTGTGCCTTGTTGTGGTTTTTCTCGGGCACGCGGATGGCGGCACCGCCGACGACCAGCCTGGCCTACCAGGTCGAAGGGGGCGAGATCGTCGACGGAGGATACCTGCGCTCGTTGGGCAGTGCGGGGGTGAGACTGCGATTCGCCGAGGGTAGCGAACTGGAGTTTCTCGCTGGTGCGCGCGGCCGCTTGCGCTCGGTCGACGCCAACGGCGCTCGCTTCGCCATCGAGCGGGGCACAGCATCGGTCAAAGTCGCGCACCGTCCAGGCGCGCACTGGCTGGTCGATGCAGGACCCTTTCTCATCACGGTGAAAGGAACCACCTTCACTGTCGCCTGGGATGCCACGGGCGAGCAGCTCGATCTTCGCATGGAGCAAGGGATGGTTTCGGTCACCGGGCCGATTTCCGAGGGCGCCATCACCGTGGGCGCGGGCCAGCGCTTGGCCATCAACCTCCCCAAGCGCGAAGTGGTTTTGCGAGAGATGGACGGCGCTGCGGTTCTGCCTGCTGGCAGTGCCTCGGTTTCGCCTGAGCCCGCCCTGGGGCTAGGCAAGCCAGGTTCTGAGAGCGACCGAGGGGAGAGCGCGGGCGATGCGACTGGCCCCCGTCCGAGCCTTCGTGCGCGCAGTGCCGTTGCCTGGCCTCGCAGCTGGACGGCGGCCCTGGTGGCTGGGGACCTGGATTCGATCCTCAAAGATGTGGAGCGGCGCGGGCTGGAGCGTTGCCTGGCTGAAGCCTCGGGCGAGGATCTCTCGGCCTTGGCCGATGCGGCTCGTTACCGCCGACGGGACAGCATCGCCAAGCAGGCGCTGTTGACCCAACGCAGTCGCTTCCCGGGCTCGGCGCGCGCGCTCGACGCGGCTTTTCTCCTTGGGCGTCTGGAAGAGGTGCGCGATGGCAGCGGGCGCAAGGCGCTGTCATGGTACGAACGCTATCTTGAAGAGGCTCCTTCCGGAGCCTATGCTGGAGAGGCGCTGGGGCGAAAAATGATCGTGACGCAAGAATTGATGGGAGTTGCGGCGGCCCGGACGGTCGCCGACGATTACCTGCGGCGCTTTCCCGCCGGAACCTACGCCGGCGCAGCGAGGGCGCTTCGCCGAAGGCCGTGAACGCGACCGTCTTGAGGCGAGTATGGGCTGCGGGCCTGGCGCTGGTCGCGACCCTGGCAGCGCAGGCGGGCTGGGGCGCGACGGTCATCCTGGTGCGACCGGCGAATCCCAAGGCAGTCACGGCCGAGGCGTTGGTGCGCATGCACGGCGAGTTGGTGTCAGCGGGGTTTGACGTGCAGATCACAGCCAGCACACCCGGGGCTGACCCACGCGCATCGTTGGAACAGACGGCGAGCGGGAACAACGTCGACGCGGTGGTCGCGCTTCT
>PMLB01000220.1 GCA_003158735.1 Myxococcales bacterium
GCGCACATCTCGGTAGGCCTGCACCCGCGGTAGCACGAAGTCGCCGTCCTTTGAATCCACGACCAACCCGTGCTGGCGCACATGCTCGAAATCGCTGTGTAGAAGGAAATGCACATCGCAACCAGCCCGACACAGGCGTGCGCCATAGAAGCCGCCCAGGGCGCCCGTACCCAGGATTGCGTATCGCCTCGGGAGTGGCATGGCCCGTGAGTATAGATGCCGCGTGCACTGCTGTCGCCAAACGTCGAACTACAACATGAAGCTCTGTCCAGAACCGCGGCGGGTTACCATGTCGTCGTGACCAGGCAGGACTGTCTGGGAAGGGTCACCATGCGAAACACGAGACACAGGGCATTGATTCAACTCCTTGTCGCCCTCCCCGTCCTGGGGCTGATCAAACCGGCCGTCGTGGCCGCGCACACCTGCGCCAAAGGCAACTGCGTGAACGGTCAGGGCCTTCTGGTGTACCCGGACGGGGGCAGTTATGAGGGCCAGTTCAAGGATGGGAGGTTCGAGGGCCGCGGCATCAAGATCTTCGACGACGGCGGCAGCTATGAAGGCGAATCAAGGGAGGCCGCTACGAGGGCAAAGGCACCAGGGTGTGGGGCAGCGGCGAGAAATACGTCGGCGACTTCAAAGGAGGCTTGAGGGATGGCCAGGGCACCGTCACCAGCCCCGGCGGCGCAAAATACGTGGGCGGCTGGAAGAACAACCTTCACGATGGCCGCGGGACGGAAACCCAAGCCAACGGCGATATCTATGAAGGTGAATTCACAAACGGCAACAGGAATGGGCATGGCGTAACCAGGTCGAGAAACGGCCGCGCCTACGATGGAGAGTGGAAGGACAATCTGGCCCATGGCCGCGGGACGGAAACCCAAGCCAACGGCGATGTCTATGAAGGTGAATTCACAAACGGCAACAGGAACGGGCATGGCGTGACGAGGTCGAGAAACGGCTTCAGCTACGATGGAGAATGGAAGGACAATCTGGCCCATGGCCGTGGGACAGAAACCCAAGCCAACGGCGATGTCTATGAAGGTGAGTTCAGAAACGGGACCAGGAACGGGCATGGCGTGATGAGGTTTAAAAGCGGCCGCACCTACGATGGGGAATGGAAGGACAATCTGTTCAATGGCCGAGGGAGGCTCACCCAGCCAGCCGAGCTAACCTACGAGGGCGAGTTCAAGAACGGGCTGTATGACGGACATGGAACGGTGACCTTCTCCGACGGCGCGATTTACACAGGAGACTTCAAGCTGGGAAAGTGGAACGGAAAAGGCGATCTCAAGCGTCGAAGCGGCGCGCACTACTCCGGGGAGTTTGTCGATGGCCTGTACGATGGTAAGGGCACCCTGACCTACGCGGACGGCGGGGTGTATACAGGGGAATTTCGCGGCGGGAAGCGCGAGGGCAAGGGAGTTGTCACGTTCGCCGACAAGAGCAGATACGAAGGCAACTTCAGAAATGATTGGGAGGAAGGCCAAGGCAAGCGCATCTACACCGATGGCAGTGTCTATGTCGGGGACCTGAGGAACGGCAAACGCGAGGGCAATGGCAGCTTGGAAATGCGAGACGGGAAAAAGTACGTCGGGGAATTCCGCGGCGACTACGCCGATGGCAAAGGCACTCTGTTGATGCCGCAAATAGGCACCTACAAGGGGGACTTCAGAAACGGAAAATACGACGGGGCCGGAACGCTCTTCCTCGTGACTGGCACCAACGTCAGTAGCCAGTTCAGAGCTGGCCTACTCGATGGTCCATGCACTCTCAGGCTCAAGGACGGTGTGGTCGTGAAGGGAGAGTACAGATACGGCGTCGCCAATGGCAGGTGGTCGCGCGAGGCGGCCGATGGAACCAAGACGGAGTGGCAGATCAAGGACGGCATTCTCAAGGAGATCGATCAGGCCTTGAAGGCGATCTAGCTATCAATCCGGCGTTCCCTCGGCGAGGCACCGCGTTCGCGCGCGGTGGGGCGATGGTGCTAGTCTTTGTGCTCGATGCTCCTGCTCGCAATGCTGCTCGCGGTCGCCAGCCCTTCAATTCAGGCCATCGCAGCGCGGGCTGGCGGGACGGTCGGATTTGCTGCGTTGGATCTGGCGTCGGGGCGTTCCCTTGGTCTGCATCAGGACGATCCGTTTCCCATGCAAAGCGTGTTCAAGCTGCCGATCGCGATCGAGGTGCTGCGCCAGGTTGACGAAGGCAAGCTGGATCTCGACCGCGCGATCGCCCTGGGACCGACCGACGCGCGGGACGGTTCGTCAGGCACGCTTGCGATCCCATCGCGGCCAACCATCGGCGAGCTACTTGAGGCGATGGTGGTCAACAGCGACAACGTGGCCTGCGATCGACTGCTCGCGCTTGTGGGCGGCCCCAGCGCCGTGGACGCTGGCATTCGCGGCCTCGGCATCGCGGGGATCACAATCCGCTTCTCTGAGTTGGAAATGGGCGCCGGCAAGCGTGACAACACTTCGACGCCAGCTGCGATGGTCGCGCTCCTCGCCAGGATTGCGCACCAGCGGGTTGGTCTGTCGCCGGGAAGCTCCAAACGGCTGGAGGATCTCTTGTTTCGGACCGACACCGGCCCGAAGCGCATCAAGGGCGCCCTGCCCGCTGGCACGCCGGTGGCCCACAAGACCGGGACATCGCGTACGCAGGCAGGCAAGACCGACGCCACCAACGACGTCGGCCTCATCTCGCTGCCGAACGGCCACCGCGTGGCTATCGCGATCTTCGTCCACGCATCCCCAGCCGACGAGCAGGCGCGCGAAGAAACCATCGCCCATCTCTCCCGCGCCGCCTACGACACCTTCACCGCGCGATCGCTTCGTCGTGCCCGAGGCCGAATTCATCAAGGCCGGTGAGCTAGAATCTGGCTGCGCAGATCGTAGCCCTGCAACGTCTTGCCATCCGAATCATCGAACCCCATCATGAATTCCATGAAGACACGAAAACTGGGCACGCAAGGGTTGCAAGTGTCGGCGCTCGGCCTG
>PMLB01000368.1 GCA_003158735.1 Myxococcales bacterium
TGTTGATGCCGTAGGATTTGAACATGTCCAGATTGGTGATCAGCTCTTGCGTCTTGGCGTCGCTGCCCAGGCCGTTCGAGAGCCGCAGGCCGATCACCTTGAACGGCTTGCCGTTGATCTGCACGTTACTGCCCGAAACGGAGAAGACGTTCTGCCCAGCCGATGCTTCGGCGGCGAACCCGGCAATTGCCAGAGAGAGCATCGATGCGTGCAGTACAAACGGGTGAGCGCACGGTCTCGTCAGCATGCGGTGCCAGGCCGTAGATTCACCCTAGGGAACGCAGCAACGGAACCCGATGTTGGCGTAAGTCGCGGCGCGGTTTGCGTAGGTGAACTGGTTGCACATTGGCATGGCTTCGTCTCCTCCAAAGGAAAAGCCGCGCGGTTTGCAGACGTCCGCCTGCCCGGCTGACCCGTAGCAGTTGTCTTCCCACTCCGACACATTGCCGATCAGATCGAAGACTCCCTCGTATCCAGATATCGGAGACTGGCACTCCGGCATGCTGGCCACTGGCACGGTTGTGGTGCTGAACGACAGACCGTCATTGCAGTTGCCCATGACAGACGACTTGCCGTAGGTGAACTGGTTCACGCCGTTCGAGGTGCAGGCATTGTACCATTGGCTCTTGCTCGCAACGTTGAGGGAGAGGTCTGCCGCGGTTGAAGACACTGAACCACCGCCGATCGCTCCGCAAAGCCGCTTGCCAACCGCCGCGCAGTAGGCGGCAGCGTCGCACATGTCGATGCACGGTTGGGGATGGTTGGTGCAGCCGGCGCCATGACATACGGAGGACGTCGCCATGCAGGTAGCGTCCGGCGTGAAACTCGCATTCCACGAACAGACATTGGCCTGCCCGTCCGTGGAGGGATTCGTTGCCAGCCACGCCGCATATTGACCGCGCGTCACTTCCGTGGCGTCGATCGAAAAGCCCGCTGGGAGCGCCACCGACTTTGCGACGCAAAGCTGGCCATTCCAACATTGCTCAAGAGACTGGCACCCGGTGCAACTGGCGCCGCCGGCACCGGATGTTCCTCCGTTCCCAGCCGCGCCGCCAGTCGAGCCACTGGCGCCGGCCGTGGCGCCGCCGACGGTGCCAGTGGAACTGCCGCCTCGGTCGCCGCCGCCGCCTGCGCTGCCACCCGAAGCAGAACCGCCGCCGCCGGTGGTTCCAGGAGAGCCGCCACTGCCACCGGCACTGCCACCTGAGGCAGAACCGCCGCCGGTGCTGCTGGTGCCACCACTGGCATCCACCCTGGTGCTTGAGGAAACTATTCCGCCACTACCCGTCGTTGCGCCTACGGTTCCGCCGCTGGAGACGGAGCTGCCGCCCGTTGGAATTACGCCTCCGCTACCGGTCGCCGCATCTCCGGTGCCGCCGCTAGTGGCTGTGCTTCCAGCGATACTGGTTGCGCCGCCAGCCGATGCACCAGTGGTACCAGCGTTTCCGCCCGCGCCCATCCCACCAGTCCCCAAAACCGCGGCATCCCCGGTCGTTGTTGGATTGGTATTGCTGGCAGGAAGTCCACCGTGCCGCCCGCATCCTGCTATTGTGACGGCAACCACAAACAAGACTATCATCTTCATGGGTAACCCTGCAGCCCGCAATGCTACTCGCAAAAGCACCGTGCGGAACGAAGATTGTTCTGGCACCCAGCTTGAGACCTAGGGCGAGACTTCGCGCGCTCCTCCGCACTGACCCGCTGGGGCACTCATTCGATGGCGCCGGGGAATCGGCAGGGTGGCGGGATGGGAGCCGGCCGTGGCGCCAGTGGTGGCGGCGACGGCGCTCGGAGGGACGGCACCGGGGGCGGCGTTGGCTCGGGCCAAGTGCCCGACGGTGGCGCGATGGGCGCCGGGGGGGGCGGCGGAAGCCCGGCATCCGCGTCCGTGCTGCAAATGTTCGGCGCGGCGCACTTGTCGCCATTCGGGCAAGTCGCGGGACAGTCGAGTGTTCCTCCGCAGCCGTCGCCGATCGTGCCGCAGTAGGCTCCGCCACCCGGCGGCGTACAGGTGGACTTGACACAGTCGGGACCGCCCATACACAGGTGGTTGACGCAGGTCCAACCTGGCTTCGGGCAAATGGGGCTGCACTCCGCTGTTCCGCCGCAACAGTTGTTTATGGTGCCACAGTAGGTATCACCACCTACCGATTCACATTGGACAGGCAAGCACAGAACCGCCGAGCCCCGGCAGATCTCTTCCTCGCAGACCCAACCGGCCATTGGACAGGTGGTCGGACAATGGAGCGTGCCGCCGCAGCCATCACCGATGTCGCCACAGTAGCTACCGACTTGCTGGGGGAACATGCAGATGTCTGCTCCCGGAAACTGGCAGGTCAGTTTGGAGCACACGTCCGGGGGACCGACGCAGATGTTGTTGTCGCAAACCCATCCATTCTTCGGGCAGGTGGTCGAGCAATGAAGCGTGCCGCCGCACCCGTCGCCGACGTCGCCGCAATAGTCAAAGAAGCCATTCGCACAAGTCCGTGGCGTGCACACCTCCGGCCGGCCGACACAGATGTTGTCCTGGCAAACCCAGCCGGCCTTCGGACAGGTAAACGGACAAGAAAGGGTGCCACCGCAGCCGTCGCCGACGTCGCCGCAGTACTCAGATTCATCAGACGAATGCACACAAAGGAGGCTCGTACAAACAGCCGTCGGCCCGGTGCAGACGTTGTTCCGGCACATCCATCCCGTTCGTGGGCAGGTTTCTCCACAGTCGAGCGTGTGGCCACAACCGTCGCAGATCGTTCCGCAGAAGCTCTCCCCGTACTCGTCTGTGCAGGCAACTGGAACGCAGGCGTCGCCGGCAGAATCGGCTGCAGCGTCGGTCCCACCGGTATCGGCAGGTGCGTCCGCAGGGTTGGCTGTGTCCGGCGGGCTAGGCAGGTCAACCGTGCCGGCATCCGGAACTGCCGCATCGGTGTTCGTGCCGGTGTCCGCGCCCGCGTTCGCATCCTCGCGGCCAATCCCGCCATCCGAAGACGCAGGTTTCAGTGCATGCTTGCTGCACCCCAGAAGGCCAGCCAGCAAGACCGCCGCAAGGCTGACCGAAAGACTGACACGGGCATTCCTCTGAGTCTGCACGGTCACGAATGTACTCTCGTGCTGGTGACTCGGTCCAGACTTGCCGCACGCAAAGCAGACAACTCTACCAATTTCATCAGTAGCGCGTCGACGTCGGCCTGGCCGGCTAGGTAGTACGGGGCAAGGCTGCGCGGTCTTCGCCCGACGCGCACGGCGAGCAATGGCAAACGCTGGCTGAGCGCGAACACATCCTCGTCGGTCTGGTCGTCGCCCAGGTACAAAGCGGACCGACAGTGCAAACGGCGCATTTCGAATTGCAGGGCACTGGCTTTGTTGGGGGCACCCTTTGGTAATAGATCCACCACGAGAAGCCCCTTGAGCACACGCGCTTCACTCAGATCAGCAGTGGCTGCCAGAATTGCTTTGAGGGCTGCCGGGCGATTGCGTGACTTGCGATAGTGGATGGCCAGGGTCGCGCCTTTGTTGTCAAAGACGATCCCGGCTACACCTTCAAGCCGTGGCTCCAAGCAAGCCAACCAGCGTCGGACCGCTCGTCGAGCAGCGGGCAGAGCGGGCGACGGCTCGATGCCGTGGTTGCCCAACACCTGGCGTAAGGGAATTCCGGCCACACGGCGGACCACATCAGCGCGGTTGCGACCCGAGATCACCACGCAGGGATACTTCCGCGCCACGTCCGCCAGCAGGCTGCGGGTGCGCGGACGCAAATGCGCGCGGGCCGGCTCCGCCACGATGGGCGCCAAGGTGCCGTCGAAGTCGAACGCCAGCAGCACGCGGCCGCGCGTCATACGGCGCAGGACCGGGCGATTCTGCGGCGCGAGCAGCGATTTCATTTCGGCAGCCTGCGCAGGCTCGAAATATCGTCGCTGCTGCGGCCCAACAGGGTTTCTTTGCGGCGCAGGCGAGCCGCATCCATCAGCATGCGCCCGGCCCAACGGTATACGTTGAACTCGGCTAGAAAGGCGCGCATGGCGCGCATGCGCTCGCGCTGCTCCTCGGCGGGCATGGCCAGGGCCCGCGCCATGGCGGCGCTGGCTTCTTCTAGGTCATAGGGATTGACCACCAGCGCCTCGGACATCTCGCGCGCGGCGCCGGTGAACTGGCTCAACAGCAGCACGCCGCGCTCATCGTCGCGCGCTGCCGCAAATTCCTTGGCCACCAGGTTCATGCCGTCGTGCAGGCTGCTGACGTAACACAAATCGGCGGCGCGATAGTAGCGGAAGACCTGGGGCGGCTCGTGGTGCGCGCGCAGAAGGATGATGGGCTGATAGGCGCCCTCGCCGAAGCGCTGGTTGATGCGCGCCGCGGTTCGCTCGACGGTTTCGTCGAGCTGGCGGTAGCGCTCGATGAGGCTTCGGCTGGGTGCCGCCATTTGCACGAAGCTGAAGCGGCCAGCAAAGGCGGGGAAGCGCTCCAGAAATCTTTCCACCGCCA
>PMLB01000306.1 GCA_003158735.1 Myxococcales bacterium
GCTGTTGACTGGCCCCGTTTTCCCTGCGACCGGGCAGCCGTTGGCCAGAACGGATCGAGATCGCCCAGGTAGTGATAGCGAACATAGCCACATGTGCAGCAAGTCCGGCAGCGTCTCGCGTCTTGGTTCGCTGTCGCCGGATCAGAGGGGCCCGGAGCAAGGTCGCCTGCCTATCGGCCAGCTGACCGAATGTCAGTCCCAAACCGCGTGACGGTAGTTTCGCCGGATCGTTCGGTCTTTGGTCAGCAGTCCGCTGTCGGACCATGTCGAGTAGGTGCCACCGGAAATGTTGCCGTTGCCGCCGATGAAGGTCGATGGGAACGCGGCCGGAACGCCCCGTCCAGTGACGTTGCCTGAACTGCTGGCAACGGTGAAGCCCGCCGGCTTCCCCCCCCCGTCCGGACGACGAACGGATCTGGCCCTCTGCTGGCCCCCAGCCGATCAGCACCCTTCGTTGAATGCGCGGCCGTCGCATGTCGCGCCTTGGCATGCGCCATGACTTCCAACGTGGACTACTAGCGCAACGTCCTGCCGCTATGGCTTTTTGGACGATTTCCGGCTAGACGAGCTACTAATTCGCTAGTGTTCCGTGGGTTATGGTTTCCCGATCCTGGGTCCAGGACTGTTTTCGGTTTGATCAAGGAGGCCCCCGAATGACTTCTCGTGCAGCACGTGACAACAATATCTTTCGCCTGCTCTTCATGCCCGCCTTGGCCATAGGGCTGGTGGTTGGGTGCGCCCCCGCATCGAGCGGGGGTGGCGGCGGTGGCGCCGGACAGTCCGGCGGTGGCAATGGCGGCGGCTCCATCCAGAACGGTGGCGACACCGGCGGCCCAGCGGGCAACGGCCCAGCGGGCAACGGCCCAGCGGGCAACGGCCCGGCCGGCAACGGCCCAGCCGGCAACGGTCCAGCGGGCAACGGCCCGGCCGGCAACGGCCCGGCCGGCAACGGCCCAGCCGGGAACACCGGCAGCCCCGGCGGCATGACCAGCAACCCTGCCGGCAACCCTGGCGGCACAACCACTTCTCCTGGCGGCACAACCATCTCTAGCGGTGGCACGACCAAGGTGTCGGGCGGCACCACCAGCAATCCAGGCGGCACCACCAGCAACCCAGGCGGCACGACGACTGCGTCCGGCGGCACAACCGCTCCGGGCGGCAGCACGGGTTCAAGCGCCGGGAGCACCGGCAGCACGGGCAACCCAGCTGGGTGGTGGCAGACCTCGGACTGGGGTGTTACATCGGTAAACTGGCACGGCTGCGTGTGGACAGGCGTCGACTGCAAGTCTAACTGTTCTGCCGGCATCGTCGCCGTCCCGAGCAGCACGACGTCGATCACGCCCCTAGATTTTACGGCCGCTACCAAGGAAGGCGGCCCGTACGAGGTCACTGGCACCGTGTTCAACGACTACAACTCGGNNCGCGAAACGCAACCCCGCGGCAGATGGGCCACCCGCGATAGCTATGCCCTCTGGCACGACCGGCTTTGCGATCAACTGGAGCGCCAAAATAGCGCCAGTCACCTCGTTCCGCATCCAGATTCAAGGCGTCAAGGGCGCCACCGATCCGACCAATCGGTGGTGCGCGACGATTACAGATGCGTCGGGACCAAGCTTTGTGAAGTACTCGGACTTCTACCCTTCGTGCTGGTACGTGGGCGTCGCTGGCCAGAATCCAGGCACGGCGTACGCTGGCCAGCCCATAGACTCTGTGGTCTTCCTCGTGCCTGGCACGATCGCCGCGAAAGCGCCGTTCGATTTCACAATCGTTGGCTTCGCGCCAGGCACCAGCGCCGCAATGGCACCTGGTCCGGTTGGGGCATGCGGCACAACGACTGGCACGGTCGGCTCCACCACGCAATTGTCTGGCCAGGCGTCGATTGATGCGGCGACTCAGCGCGCAGCAGTGACTGGAACGGACTGCAAGAAATACATCATCAACAACAACAACTGGGGAAATGAGGGCACCACCTATCAGTCCCTGAGCTACACGGGCAACACCTTCACCGACACGGTCACTAGCGGCAGCGGTGGCGGCGCCAACGTGGTGTCGTTCCCGTCGATTTACATTGGCGCCAACGGCCAGATTGGCGGCGGTACGTTCAACACGTGGGCTGACAGCGGTTTGCCTATGAAGATCAGCGACATGAAGAGCGCCAAATCCACATTCCAGTGGTCCGGTGGCAATAGTGGAAATTACAATGCAGCCTACGACATCTGGTTCGCAAAGACCCAGCCCACGGCGGGCGGCTACAACGATGCCGTTTCAGGTTTCATCATGATCTGGAACTTCAAGCCAGGGAGCAGCCAACCCATTGGCGACGCCGGCAAGACTCGCCCAGCGACCATCGATGGCAAAGGGTATCACGTCTGGCGCGGCGGACGAAATGCCACGGCCACAGGCACCGATGGCACTGGGCGCCCGGTCATCTCGTACGTTGCCGACAGCACCAACAACAACTTCTCCTCCGATCTGAAGTTGTTCTTCGACGATGCGGTGAAGAACGCCGCGGATGACATGAGCAATGGCACGCCCGCCATCACCCAGGCCTTCGCGAACAGCTGGTACCTGACCGACGTGTTTGCTGGCTTCGAGATCTGGAACGGCAGTGACGCCAAGGGTCTCAAAGACACCTTCACCTGCGTAATCCAATAGCGGGCCTCTACCGCTAGTTCGAAGGGCCGCGCGGAGAGATCCTCGCGGCCCTTTTTGCGTCTGCTCAGCTGCGTTGGCTGGCCTGCGCGGCAACGTTTCTCCTGCGGTTCAACGTTCGCGCTGACTTCCACTTGTACGAAGCCAGCAGTGAGGCCAGGCTGGTCGGACGGATCGCCACCGCAGCCGGTACGCCGGCTCCAGCGGCCGCGAGGTGGTCGCGGAGGGGCAATATTGATGCGATCACACCCCCGCTGCGGGCCTGCCTCGCGCTACTTCGCGAGCTTCATGAGCTGGCCCGAGCCGTTGATCCAGTAGAGGAAGCCGGAATCCTGGTAGAGGACACCCAAGTTGCCGTTCCCCGTGAAGTAGTTGCCCAGGGTCTGGCCGGTGGTCATGACCGTGGTCGTCGAGGAACACGAGGACGCGGTACAGCGGTTGAGGTTGGCCAAGGTATCGATCCAGTAGATGCCGTTGGCATCCTCGGTGACGAACTTCGTGCCCGTCCCGCTCACGATGAGCTGCGGGGCTCCCGTGCCCAAGCCGCCCGGCGCCGGCACACGGTAGAGGTTGTTAGTGTCCAGGTAGATCAGCGAAACCGAGTTTGCATCGACGAGAAGCGGAGAGAACGTGAACCCACCGGTAATTTGGCTTGTAGCCGTCGCGGGGATTGTGCCATTGGTTCTCCAAATCGTGTAGCTGCCACTGCCGTTCCCGCACGCCCAGTACTGGTAGTTGCCTACTGAGGCGAAGTTGGACAGGCCCCCGGCGCAATCGTAAGACCAGTAGAAGTTCTGGTACGCGCTATACGTGGCGTTGGTCGTGGTGTACCACGTCGTAATCTCCGTGCTGCTGTTAGAGCTGGTGATCACGGCGACGTACGAAGGCGCCGGGTTCTTGAAACCGACGGGCATTCCATCGGGCACGTGGCTCGAGGAGTTGACCTGACAGGTCGAGCCGATGGTACACAAGAAGTCCGCGACTTGGCTCTCGAAGAGGAGGAGGCTGCTGCCCATGACAGCGTAGCCGGAGCAGTCGATCGTTGTAAGCGAGCTGCCGCTTCCTCCCACGGCCGAGAGCGCGATTCGCTTCGGGACACAGTCGTAGTATGTCGAGCAATCGTTGTAGTACACGTAGTTTGCGTCGACCCAGAACACGAAGGAATATCCACCCAAGCTCGAGGTCATGGTGACGGGCTGGCACTTCCCGGCCGAGCAGGTGCTACCCGAAACGCAGCTCTTGCCGCAGATGCCGCAATTGGCCCCGTCCGTGTTGGTGTCGACGCATGCGGAGCCGCACGTCTGATACGGCGACTGGCAGGCGCAGGCATTGGCTGAGCATTTCTCGTTGGTGGGGCAGGATTGCGTCAATGGCATGAAGCAAGTTCCAGTACTGCACGATCCTACCGGTTGATAGGTCGTTCCTGTGCAAGAAGCCGTTCCGCAGGAAGTATTCGACAGAGGATAGGCACAAGCTGCGCTGTTTCCGTCGCATTTGCCGGCACACGTGGGGTCTTTGGCCACGCAAGCCGTGCGGCCCGCACGTGGTGTGGCGTTCGCCCCTAGCGTTGTGCAGGTGCCGACCGAGATGCCCACGTCGCAGGCTTCGCAAGTTCCCTTACAAGCCTTGTCGCAACAGTAGCCGTCCGCGCATGACAATCCGTTTACGCAGTCAGCGGAGGTCTTGCAGGCCTGTCCCTGCTTGCCCTTGCACGCACCTGTGGCGTCGCACGTACCAGCGCAGACGGTCGGGTCGTCTTGGTTCTTCACTGCAATGCACGTGTTGACGGAGCAGGTTTGGCACGTACCTGAACAGTCGCTCCTCCTGGTACAGCCCACGCATTGATTGCTTGACGTGTCACAGGTCGCGGCTGTGCCTTTGCAGTACGAGTTTGCCGTGCAGGCAACGCAAAGGCCGCTGGTCGAGCAGGCGGGTCCGGTCCTTCCGACGCAATCGTTGTCGCTGGCGCACTTCGCGCATTGATTACCCAGACAAAGTGGCTTCTGTGTTGGGCAGTCCTGGTCCGTGCTACAGGTTCCGGGAGCGTCCGGGGAGAACACGTCAGCAGGCACATCAAGGGGGAGCGCATCCGATCCCGTCGTGGTTCCTCCTGTTGCCATCGGAGCGTCGGTGCCGCCGGCTCCCCCGCCCCCAGTCACAAGGGCGTCGACGCCGTTCGCTCCGCCAGCGGCGATGGCGCTGCTGCCGCCGCTCCCGCCCGCACCAGCGCCCCCTGTAGCGCTCGGAGCATCGACACTATTCGCGCCGTCCGTGCCGCCCATGCCCGCATCCGAGCCCGTGCCATCAGGAGGGCCCAGACCATCGACCCGTGGGCTCGAATCAACTCCGCTACGCACGTCCGGCCCATCAGCTGCATCCGCCGGGGGCACAAGCCTGTCGGCCCCGCCACTATCAACAACTAGTGCCCCTTGCTTACATATTCCCGAAGCCGCCCCATCGCCGAACACGCACGAATATCCAGTCGGGCAATGGTTCTGCGTCGTACATTTGAGATTGCCTTTGTCGAGGCTGTTGAAGCAGCCCGCGAGAAGCGCGGGTACGCAAAGGACAGATGCAACTAGATGGGAGCGGCGGAACATAGCTAGAACGCTCCCGTCAGCGCAATGCCGGTCTGCTTCGGACCAAGCGCGGGGAGTAGGCTGACGGATGTCGGGGCGGGAGCATCCGAGCGTAAACCGAGGATGTAGAGCACTGCGCCGCCCGCAACACACACAGCGCCGACGCCATAGCCGACCCAGCTGAGCGTTTGGTAGGTCGAATGGTCAGATTCCTTGCCGCTTGTGTAGCTGTCGATTTTCTGCATGTCGCTGACCAGGCTGTTAGCCTTTGTGTTGAACAGGACACCAGCAACGACTGCTGCTCCACCAACCGTGGCAGTGATGATCCCCACTGTGCGCAGGCCCGAGCCGGATTTGCCGACGGGTTGAGGATTGGTTTGTTGCACGACCGCGGGCGCGGTCGACACGATTGGGGTGGGCGGCGTCGGCGGTGGAGCCGCCTGCGGTGCGGATGGCGGCATGGCTGCCGCGTCCTGGCTCTTCTGCTTGGCCAACAGCCGCTCACAATCGGCGATGTGGCTTTCCGCATCGGCCTTCGCGGCCTTGGTGATCTTCCCGTCCACGCGCAAGTATTCCTCGAATCGGCCGATCGCATCTTCGTAGCGACGATTCTGCTCAAAGCAGCGGCCCTGGTTGTAGATGAAGTTCAGGTCTTGCGTGTCCACGAAAAGCTCTGAGAGCAAGGCCACACCCCGGGCCGGATCACCCGCGAGGCGTGCCGTCCTGGCTTCCCGTTCCTTGCGTGCCGTATTCCCTGCGCGCGCCAGCGGTGCAGCCAAGAGAATCGGGACCCGCACGCCGGGTGGTGTGGCAGGGGTCCCGAGAGATCATCTGAGGCCCTTTTGCTATCTGCCTTGTGGGGCGGCTTGATATAGATTGCAGCGATGGCATCCCTGCGTCAGCCCATTCCGCTCAAGCGACGACCGTTTGACATGGTTCTGCTGGGCTTCTTTGGCATCAACCTGCTCCTAGTCACCTACGTGATCAGCCTGGAGCAGATTGTGATCGCCACGCCTTTTGCCTATGCCCCGCCGGCCTGGCCGCCGCAGTTTTTGCTGACCATCATCCACTGGTGGGAGAAGACGTTCGATCCCTTGTTGTGGGCGCGGCCGGCCTGGTACCGCGCGACCATCTGGTTGGACGTGTTGGTGTTCGGCCCCTACTACGTCACGGCCCTGTACGCCTTTGGCCGCGGTCGCGACTGGATCCGCATCCCCAGCGTGATCTGGGCGTCCATCATGTTCACCAATGTGTTCATCATCCTGTTCGACGAGCTGGGCGGCGTCCACGCCAGCCCGCACCCGGTGGTGGTGGTGATGGCCAACGCCGCGTGGTTGCTGGCACCCTTCATCGTGGGCTGGCGTGTGCTGCGCAGGCAACACCCGTTCACTGAAGAGGTTCTCCCGCAGCCAGGCGCCGGCGCATGAATGACTGGCAGGCGCGCTACGGGCCTTGGGCTTTGGTCGCGGGGGCGTCAGTGGGATTGGGTGAAGCCTTTGCGCGTTGCCTGGCCGAACGCGGCCTCAACTTGCTTCTGATCGCGCGCCGGCCAGAAGTGTTGGAACAGCTCGCCGCTGATCTGCGCGCCCGGCATGGCGTCGAGGTGCGAACCCTGGTTGCGGATCTGGGCCAGCCCGATCTGCGGGCAGTGGTGGAACGCGCCGCGGCCGGACTGACGGTGGGACTGCTGGTGTACAACGCCGCCTATTCGGTGATTGGGCCGTTCGTCGACCATTCGCTCGACGAGCAACTGCACGTCCTGGACGTCAACTGCCGTGGCCCGCTGGTGCTGTCGCACCTTTTGGGCAAGGCCATGGCGGAACGCGGTCGCGGCGGGATCGTGCTCATGACCTCGATGGCCGGATCGCAGGGCGGGCCTTGGCTGGCCTCGTATGCGGCGTCCAAGGCCTTCAACCTGGTGCTGGCCGAGGGGCTGTGGGACGAGCTGGGTGAGCGAGGCGTGCATGTCGTCGCCTGCCGAGCGGGTGCCACGCACACGCCAGGTTACGCGGCCTCGCGGCCCCGGCCCAGCCGGGTTCCCTTGCTGGAGCCCGACCATGTCGCGCGCACGGCGCTCGATGCCCTTGGTCGCAATCCTTCAGTGGTCCCCGGCGTGTTCTATCGATTTTCGGCCTTTGTCATGAACCGCCTGCTGCCCCGTCGGATGGCCGTGCGAATCATGGGCCGGGCCACCCGGCAGCTGTATGCTGGCCGCGATGGCAACCCCAAGTCCTGACCAGCGCCGGCGCGACCTGGCGCGTGTGGCGCTGGCCTACGCGGCGGCTTTGGTGGCGGCGCTGGCCGTGGGATGGGCTCTGCGCGATCGACATCCCATCCTGGTGGCTGCCGCAGCCGACTTGGGCGCCACCCTGGTCGTGTTCGGCTTCAGCGTGAGGTACAACAACTCCAGTCTCTACGATCCTTACTGGAGCGTGGCTCCACTGCCCATCGCACTCTACTGGGCGGCTGCGGGCACGCCCGGACTGCTGCAGCTCTTGCTCCTGGCGCTCGTCGCCCTGTGGGGCGTGCGCCTCACCGCAAATTGGGTGGCACGTTGGCGTGGCATGGCTGACGAGGACTTTCGCTACGTGGAAATCCGTGGCCGCACCGGCCGCCTATACTGGCCCGCCAGCTTCGGGTCGATTCACATTCTGCCGACGGTGTGGGTTTTCCTCGGCCTGCTGCCTTTGTATCCTGCTCTGGCGCGGCCGAGCCCCTTCACGGCGTGGCAACCGGTGGGACTGATTGTCACCACGGTGGCCGTCGCGATCGAAGCCACGGCCGATCGGCAGTTGCGCGCATTCCTGCGCACCCGGCGCGATGCCGAGGCGATTCTCGACAAGGGTCTGTGGGCGCTCTGCCGTCACCCCAACTATCTCGGCGAGATCCTGTTCTGGTGGGGTCTCTACCTGTGCGGCCTGGCGGCTGCGCCGACATGGGCTTGGTCGGGCGTGGGCCCGCTTTCCATCACCCTGCTCTTCGTATTCATCAGCGTGCCCTGGATGGACCGACGCTTGTTGCTTCGACATCCGGCTTGGGCGCAGACCATGAAGTCCCGACTCGCCTTGCTGCCTTGGCCGCGCCCAAAGTAGCGACGTCACGGGTAGCGACGACGATGTATCTTTCGCCGTTCCGATGAACGACGCGTCTGCACCCTCATACCGACACCTGACCGCCTTCTTCATCCCGCTGGCCCTCCAGTCGGCATCGCAAAGCTTGACCTACCCGCTGGTCGCCATGGTGGCTTCGCACGGCCCGGGCGGCACACTGAATCTGGCGGGCGTGGCTCAATCGAACATCGTGATGTTTCTCGTGGGAGCGGTCGGTTGGGGCCTGGTCACCACGGGCATGGTCTATGGCAAGTCCCGCCCGGGATTCTCGCGCTTCTTCGCCGTCAACAACCTCATGGCGGTCATCGCGGCCCTCGTGCAGGCCGTGATCTGCATTCCCGCTGTCAGCCATGGCGTGTTCGGCGCCCTGCTCGGCTTGCCGCCGTCCATCGAAGGCCCTGCCCGGCAGGCCTTCCCGCTGACCATCTTGCTGAATTTCCTATTCTTCGCCCGCAATCCCTACGAGGTCTTGCTGCTAAACCACGGCGCTTCCGGGCGCGTCAGCGCGGCCACCTTCGCCCGCATCGGGCTCACCCTCGCTCTCGCGCCGCTTTTCGTCCGGGCCGGCCTGGTCGGTCCGCGCTGGGCCGTCGTCTGCCAAGCCATTCCCGTGGGCGTCGAAGTGGCCGTCGCCTGGTACTTCAGCCGGCCGTTCGCGTCGGTGTTTACCCAAGCCGACGACAAAGTACCCAGGCGCCGCGCGATCATGTGGTTCAACCTGCCCCTCTCGCTAGGCGGGTTTCTCATGACCCTGTCCGGGATGCTGTTGGGCGCCGTCATCGCAAGGTCAAACCAGCCCGAGCGCATGCTGCCCGCCTACTATCTGGCCGTGGGCCTTGCCAACCCCATGGCCTACGCAGCCACACGCCTGCAGAACGTCGTGCTTCGCTTCCCTCCCCGCTCACGCGAGGACAGGCTCACACGTCGATTCGCTCTGCGCGCGGGCGCGATCGTGTCGTTCGTCCCGCTGGTCTTTTTGCTGCCCGCGCTTTCCCACTGGTACTACGTTTCGTTGCAGCGCCTGGCCCCCGCCGACCTTTCCCTGGTCGCCGTGTCCGCGCTGCTGCTGGTCGGATATCCGTTCACCTCGGGCTTGCGCGCGCACTGGGAAGGATTGGCGGCGCTGGCGCGTCGGACATCGACCATCCTGGCCGGCAACATTGCCTTCGTCGCAGCGCTGGCCATCACGGCACCAACTTGTCTGGCGCTGAAAGTGTCCGGCAACATGATTGGCCCCATTGCCCTGGTCATCAGCAACCTGGCCGGCCTGGGCGCTCTCGTGCTCTTGCAGTCTTTACCCGAAAGCCCAGGTCCCGTACAAGTGATCGACGTGCAAGGCGAGCGTGGCTGACAGCCGGGGGCAGCCTCGAGGCTACGGCTACGGCTTGTCAGCCTTCTTCTGCGCCTTCACTGGCCAGGGCTTGCCAGCCAGCGACTGGCAGGTGGTGCCCGCCGGAACCGGGCGATACGCGAAAGTTCCCTTCTGGGACTCGGTGCTGTCACCGGCCATGGCCCGTAGACACAAACCGCTTGCGCCGAGAATCTGCTGCTTCTGCGCAACGTTGAGCTCGCCTGAAAGACCGCGCTCGTCGAGCTGCGCCCGCTCGACTGTGTAGTGCGACTGGCTTGCGACGTAGACGTCGCCCGAGCAGAAGGTCCCGCTGACCGTGAAGGTCACCCCAGGCTTTCCGTCGCCATCTATGTCCTCCTGTGCCCAGTCCACGTCCCAGGGCGCGATCCTCACCCCGCCATCGGCCGCCACGTCGATAGTCACCGTCGACGCGGGCATGCGCGCCACGCCAGTGGGCGAAGGAGCGACGGTCACTCCCTTGATCGGCTTGGGCTCTAGCCGACAGAAGTGCTGGCGCAATTCGATATGGTTGCCTTTGCGCTGCACTTTGGCGATGAGGTAGTTTTCAGTCTCGACGGGCACGTCGCCGTGGAGAGGCACATGGCGCTTTCCGCGCAGAATCTGGTGGCCGGCCCAAACCTCAACCGGCGATGCCTCGACGGGCGGCGTTTCGCCGAGCACCAGCAGGGCAAGCAGGGGAGCGAGGATGAACATGAGAGAGTGGGGATTTCACCACAGCGCACGCCGGCGGCACAGAGAAGAATGTCCAGCTTGGAACTTTTCACGACGGGGCCGAGGGCCGGAGGCCGAAGCCCGGGGGCCGGAACCGGGTTCGGCCCCGGAGCCGGTTGCGGTTCCGGTGTCCGGCCTACTAACTTCCCGTGGCCGCCCGCCGGTCGGTCTGCGACGACGGTGCGCTGAGGTAGTCGGGCAGCGTGCGCCCGGCGCCCTGCAACCACGCGCGTGCCAGCCGCCGGCCGAGCACCCGGTCGGCCGAGGTGAGCATGCGGTAGGCGGCCTCGCGCACCAGCTTGTTGCGGACCCGGTACGCCACCTCGCCGCCGTTCGCTTGCCTCTGCACCAGGTCGCGCATGACCAGGTTCTCCAGCCACTCGCCCATTTCGCGGTGGCTGGCATCGCCCAACACCGCAACCAGCGCCTCGGCCGAGAAGAACTTGTCACCGTACAGGCTCGCCGCGCGCAGCACCCGCCGTACCTCGGGGGACAGGCAATCGAAACGCGCTTCGACCGCGGCCAGCACCACGTCCGGCACGCCCGCCCGGCCCGCTGCGATGGCGTCCGCCATCTCTTCCAGAAACATAGGATTGCCTTCCCAGCGCTCGAGCACGAAGTGCTCGGCCTCGGCCGTCAGGGGGGGAGTACGCAGGCGCAGCACGCTCTGGCCGGCCTTGCGTGGCAAGGGTGCCAAGCGGATGTACTCGACCATGCGTTCGCCCCACAAGCCGGGGAAGCGCTCCTCCACCTCCGGCCGACCCAGGGCCAGCACCAGCAGCGGCTGATCCGAGAAGAGACCCAACACCTCATCCATGACCTGCACGCTGGCCGCATCCGCCCACTGCAAATCCTCCAACACCACCACCGGCGCGCTGGCCGAGCCCTTGCCGCGCAGCCACTGCACGAACCCCCGCTTGACTTCGGCCGCCTCGCGTCCCGCGGTCGGGATGCCGGCAGCGGCAAGCAAGGAGGCCAGCAGCGCGAAATCTGATTCGGGCCGAACCAGCGTTCCCGTGCAGCGAACGATGTTCCCGGGTAGCTCCCCAGTCAGAGAAATGAACTCGCGCGCCAAACGCGTTTTCCCTGTGCCCGCTCCGCCTATCACCAGCGCCGCGCGCGCCACCCGTTCGCGTACGCATTCCTCGCGCAACGACATCAGCAAGTCCAGCTCTCGCTCCCGTCCCACGAGAGGGATCACCTGACCGCCCACGCTGCGTGGCCGCTCTGGCCCTGCCCCACCAGTTTCGGCAAACAGCAGCGCCCCTCCATCCGCATCCCCCACCACGAAGCGGGCCGGCAAGAGGCGCCGCGTGGTTTCATCCATCCGTACCGTGCCGGCCGGCTGGTTTTGCATGAGCGCGGGCAAGGAATCCATGAGACGGCCAACCGGAAGCCGTGCCATGAAAGCCGCCCGGCCCGCCCCGATCGCGATTTTCGCGTCCGGCTCCATGTCTCGCAGCACGAGAGCGGCGCGCGCAATCTGCATGGCCTGCTCGCGCGTCGTCCCCACGGCCGGCGCGGTCACCAGAAGCGTGCGATCGATTAGGCGGTCCATCTCGCCACCCAGCGTGCGGATCGCAGCCTCCAAGGCGGCCACGCGCTCAGGGCTGTCGTCCTTGACTTCAGCCGTCTTGAGCGCGGCTTGCCAGGGGAATGCCGCGCGGGGTCCGAGGCGCCTGTCCCGCACTGTCCGTCGCGAACCATCGGCCAGCGGCCGCCGCCCCAGCGAGATCAGCATCGCACAGATAGTGCGCTCCTCCGATTCGCTGATGCAGCTGGGCCGCAACGGGGAAGGCGGCTTGGCCGATGCGGTCTCTTCGCCCAGGTCACCCAGACGCTGCGCCAGGGCGCGGAACTCATCCGCCACCGCGCTTGCCGACTGCGGCCGCGCCGCCGGATCCGGTGCCAACATGCGGTGGACGATCTGCTCCAGCTCAGGCGGCACGTTCGATCGGCGCGACGACAGCGGTGCCACCGTGCCCGCGCACACCTTCTGCATCACCTCGATGGCATTGTCTCCGGTGAAAGGCGGCTCACCGGTCAGCGCCTCGTACAAGACACATCCGAGCGAGAAGATATCGGCCCGACCATCCACGTCGTGGCGACCGCGGGCCTGCTCGGGTGATGCGTAGAGCGGCGTCCCCACGGTCGAGCCCTTGTGCGTGAATCGCTTGGGGTCGAGCACGCGGCGGGCGATGCCGAAATCGAGGATGCGCGTGTCAGTGAGCCGCCAGCCCACCAGAAAGATGTTGCTCGGCTTGATGTCGCGGTGGACCACGCCACGCTCATGGGCAGCGGCCAGCGCGTCCAACACATGATAGGCCACGTGCATGACAGCCGCAGGTCCCAGAGAGCCGCGCGACAGGCGCTCTTCCAGAGTTTCTCCCTCAAGCCACTCCATGGCGATGAAGGGCGATCCATGGGGTGCCGTCCCTCGATCGAAATAGCGGACGATGCCCGGATGTAGCAATTCCGCCAGGAGGTGTGCCTCCTGGTCAAAACGCGCACTCTCAGTGGCGTTCCGTACGTGAAGCACTTTGAGCGCAACCACCATACCTGTCCGCCGATCGATCGCCTGATACACGGTACCCATCCCGCCCGTGCCTGCCTCGCTCTTTATCTCAAAGCGCTCCATGAAGTCCGTGCCGCCCGCTGGTGTTCGAGACTTCACTGGTCACCTAATCGGCACGAAGATTGGCCCTCTTGAGGCAGCTTGACAAGCACCCATGTTACATCTATCTTCCCATCAGGATTGTCGGATGGATACAATCGGATCAGCCGTTGATCTACTTCGCCTTTTTGGTGACTCTACACGTCTGCGGCTTGTTTCTCTGCTGGAAAAAAACGAGCTTACAGTTGCTGAAATTACCAAGATTACTCAGCTGCCCCAGTCGCGGGTGTCAACGCATCTAGGCAAGCTGCGTGACGCGGGTGTACTGCGCGACCGGCGCGAAGGCGCGCTGGCCTACTACGCGACGAACGACGGCAGCGCACCGGCCAGCGTGCTCAAGCTGTGGACGCTGCTGGGTCGCGAGCTGGACGAGCCACTTCTGCGCAGTGATCAGGAGCGCTGTCAGGCTGTGCTGCGGGCGCGGCAGGGTACCGCCAATTGGCCCGAAGCTGTGGCCGGTCAGATGGAGCGGCACTACTCACCAGGTCGGACCTGGGAGGCTACCGCGATCGGCATGATGGGCCTTTTGCACCTGGGCGACGTGCTGGATGCCGGCTCGGGCGACGGAACCATCGCCGCCCTTCTGGCTTCGCGCAGCCGCCGCGTGACCTGCCTGGACATCAGCCCCAAGGTGTTGCAAGCCTGTCGTAAGCGGCTGCAGGGACTGGACAACGTGGACTTTGTGCTGGGTGATGTCCAGGGGTTGCGATTCGCGGATGCGAGCTTCGATCAGGTGCTGCTGCTCAACCTGTTGACCTACGCGACCGATCCCGCGCGGGCTCTGGCCGAGGCGGCGCGCGTGCTCCGGCCAGGTGGCGATCTAGTCGTGACCACGCTAGCAGCCCATGAGCAGCGCGAAGTGACCGCCGGTTACGGCCACGTACAGGTTGGCTTCCGGCCGCAGGCGTTGCGGGATTGGCTGACCGAAGTCGGGCTGGTCGTGGACCGCTGCGAGGTAACCTCGCGGGAAAAGCGAGCACCGCATTTCGCCGTGGTGAGCGCCTTCGCGCGCAAGGCTTCGAGCCGGACCGGCACGCGCAAGCCGACAGACGAAACCGGATCGCCCGCCGAGAAAGAAGGGCCCTCATGACCCGCATCGACCGCATCCAGCAACTCCTGTCAGCGCTCGAAGAGCGCGTCCTGGTCATTGACGGCGCGATGGGCACCATGATCCAGCGCCGCAGCCTTACCGAGGCGGACTTTCGCGGCGAGCGTTTCGCCCCGCACGGGCACGATCTGCGCGGCGACAACGATGTGCTGGTGCTCACCCGGCCTGACGTGGTGGCCGACATCCACGCGCAGTACCTGGACGCAGGCGCTGACATCATCGAGACCAACACCTTCAACAGCACCCGCATCGCACAGGCCGACTATCGGCTGGAGGCTGTGGTCTACGACCTGAATCTGGCAGGGGCGCGCCTGGCACGAGCCGTGGCCGACGACTCTTTAGCGAGGACGCCCAGCAAGCCACGTTTTGTGGCAGGCGCCCTGGGCCCCACCAACAAGACGCTTTCGCTGTCGCCGCGAGTGAACGAGCCGGGCTTCCGCGCGGTGACGTTCGATGAGATGCAGGACGCCTACCAAGAACAGGTGCGCGGCCTGATCGATGGCGGCTGCGACATCCTCCTGGCCGAAACCGTATTCGACACGCTCACGCTCAAGGCCTGCCTGTGCGCCATCGAGGCGGTCTTTGCCGAGAAGAACCTGCGCGTGCCAGTCATGCTGTCAGGAACCATCACCGACAAGAGTGGCCGCCTCATGTCAGGCCAAACCGTCGACGCGTTCCACACCTCGATCGAGCACGCGCGACCGCTGGCCGTCGGTCTCAACTGCGGGGGCGGAGCGCCCCAGTTGCGGCCCTACATAGAAGACCTGGCTGGGCAGGCCGGCGAGTACATCCTGTGCTACCCCAACGCGGGACTGCCCAATGCTTTCGGGGGCTACGACGAGCAGCCCGCGGATACGGCGAGCTTGGTGGGCGAGCTGGCGCGCGCCGGTCTGGTCAACATCGTGGGTGGATGTTGCGGCACCACCCCGGACCACATCCGCGCGATCGCGCAGGCGGTGCAAGGCGTGCCCCCGCGGCGTAGGCCGGAGAAGCGCGCGCGGCCCCTGCGCCTGGCCGGGCTGGACACACTGACCGTTCGGCCCGAGTCGAACTTCATCCTCATCGGCGAGCGCACCAATGTCTCCGGTTCGAAGAAATTCGCCAACCTGATCAAGGCAGGCGACTTCGCGGCCGCGCTCGCGGTGGCGCTCGAACAGGTGCGCGGCGGGGCCAACGTCCTGGACGTCAACATGGACGAGGCCATGCTGGATTCTGTACAGGCCATGAGCGCGTTCCTCAACTTGGTGGCCAGTGAGCCCGAGATCGCGCGGCTGCCTATCATGATCGACAGCTCGAACTTTGCGGTCATCGAGGCGGGCCTCAAGTGCGTGCAGGGCAAAGGCATTGTCAATTCCATCAGTCTCAAGGAAGGCGAGGGCGAATTCTTGGCCCGGGCGCGCACCTGTCGCCGCTACGGCGCCGCCGTGGTGGTGATGGCCTTCGACGAGGCCGGCCAGGCCGTGACCACTCCGCGCCGAATCGCGATCTGTCAGCGCGCCTATCGACTATTGGTCGAGCAGGCGGACTTCTCGCCTGAGGACATCATCTTCGATCCCAACGTGCTGGCGGTGGCCACCGGCCTGGAAGAGCACAACGACTACGCGCGCAGCTTTCTGGAATCGCTTCCGCTCATCAAGGCAGCCTGTCCGGGCGTGCATTTGTCGGGCGGCGTTTCCAACTTGTCGTTCTCGTTCCGTGGCAACGACGCTGTTCGCGAGGCCATGCACACGGTGTTTCTCTTCCACGCCATCGCCGCCGGCCTGGACATGGGCATCGTCAACGCCGGTCAGTTGGGCGTGTACGCCGATGTCCCCACTGAAACGCGCGAGCGCGTGGAAGACGTGCTCTTCAACCGACGGCCTGATGCCACCGAGCGATTGGTGGAACTGGCCGGGCAGGTCAAGGGCACGGCCAGCAAGCGAACCCAGGACCTGTCGTGGCGGCAGGTGCCTGTGGAGAAGCGCCTGGAGTACGCCCTGGTCCACGGCATGGTGGATTTCATCGAGGCCGACACCGAGGAGGCGCGGCAGAAACTGGGACGGCCGCTCGACGTCATCTCAGGCCCGCTCATGGCTGGCATGGCGGTGGTGGGCGATCTATTTGGCGCGGGCAAAATGTTCCTGCCCCAGGTGGTCAAGAGCGCGCGCGCCATGAAAGCCGCAGTCGCCTATTTGCAGCCTTTCATGGAGGCCGAGAAGGCCGAGGGTGTGGTACAGCCGCGCGGCCGCGTGCTGCTGGCCACGGTCAAGGGCGATGTGCACGACATCGGCAAGAACATCGTTGCCGTGGTGCTTGGCTGCAACAACTACCAGGTCATCGATCTGGGCGTGATGGTCCCCTGCGAGAAGATTCTGGACGCTGCTGTAGCAGAAAAGGTCGACATCGTCGGGCTGTCAGGGCTGATCACGCCCTCGCTCGAAGAAATGGTGCATGTCGCGCAAGAAATGGAACGGCGGGGTCTTGGCCAGCCCCTGCTCATCGGGGGAGCCACCACCAATCGCGAGCATACCGCGGTCAAGATCGCACCCCAACGCAGCGGTCCCACTGTGCACGTGCTCGATGCCTCACGCGCCGTGGGCGTGGTCTCGGCGTTGCTAGATCCTGGTCAGAGCGACGCTCTTGGAAAGAAAAACCGTGCCGAGCAGCAACAGCTCCGCGAGATTCACGCCGACAAGCAGCGACGGCCGCTCGTTCCCTACACTGCGGCTGGCGCAAGCAGGCCGGTGATCGTGTGGCGACCCGAGGATATTCCCAGGCCAACTTTCATCGGTCGACGCGTGATCGAAAAACAGCCGCTCGACGAGCTGGCGCGCTTCATCGACTGGACCTTCTTCTTCACCGCCTGGGAATTGAAGGGCAAGTATCCGCAGATCCTGGACCATGCCAAGTACGGCCCTGCGGCCCGCGAGCTCTTCGGCGCGGCCCAGACGCTTCTCGCACAGATTGTGAAGAACCAATCGCTCACCGCGCGCGCGGCCTATGGCTTATGGCCGGCTTGCAGCGAGGGCAACGATATTGTGGTCTTTTCCGACGAGGGTCGCACCCGCGAGCTGTGCCGCTTCCCCATGCTGCGCCAGCAGACCGGATCCGGTCCCTATCACTGCCTGGCTGACTTCGTGGCGCCGGCTTCAGCGGGCCTGGCCGACCACGTGGGCGCCTTTGCCGTCACCGCGGGCATCGGCACGCAGGCGCTGGTCAAGGGCTTCGAGCAATCGCGCGACGACTACAGCGCGATCATGGTCAAGGCCCTGGCTGACCGGCTGGCCGAGGCATTCGCCGAGTGTCTGCACCAGCGCGTGCGCCGCGAATGGAGCTATGGCGCCGACGAGAACCTGAGCAACCAGGACCTCATCGCAGAAAAGTATCGTGGCATCCGGCCAGCCGCAGGCTATCCCGCCTGGCCCGACCACAGCGAGAAGCAGCCGCTCTTCGATCTTCTGCAGGCGCCTGAGGTGGGCATCACCCTGACGGAGAGTTCCGCTATGAGCCCGGCCGCGAGTGTGTGCGGCCTGTATCTCGCCCATCCCGAGTCGCGCTACTTCGACGTGGGCCGCCTCGACCGCGCGCAGGTTGAGGACTACGCCCGCCGTCGCGGTCTGGCGCTGAACGAGATGGAACGTTGGCTCGCCCCCAATTTGGGCTACCATAGCGGGTAGGGCGTGTCTGATGGGTGCCGAGATTGCCTTCCGCCTCAACTTGGTGCACGGCCGGTGCGTGGGTGTTCGCATACCAAGTGAGGTGGACGAGAAGGTCTTGGCAGAGTTGGTTCCCGAGGAACGCAGCTTCTTGTCAACCCTGGCTTCCGGCCGTCACCCAAGCTGGGTCGCCGGCCGGCTCGCCCTGCGCGAGGCATTTCGTGACCTCGGTATCGAGCCCGGCCCCATCCTCGTCACCCGGCGCGGAGCACCGGCACTGCCGTGCGACCTGGTCGGCTCCATCAGCCACAAGCGCACGCTGGCGGTCGGGCTGGCGGCCCGTCGCGAGAACGGCGCCCGCATCGGCGTGGACCTGGAAACCCGCCCGCCCGCCTTCGCTTCGGCGCAGGAGGCCCAGGTCCACCAGGACGTACGCGCGCGTGTGCTCACCCCGGACGAGCTGGCTCGGCTTGAGCGCGTGCCCGAGGAGCACCGCCGGCGCACGGTCATCCTGCACTTCTCGCTCAAGGAGGCTCTGTACAAGGCCATCGATCCGCTGGTGGGCCGGCACGTGGCGTTTCACGAGGCCAGCATGTCCCCGTTGCCCGACGGCTCTGCATCCGTCGTGCTGGCCCTGTCCGAAAACGATGGCTGCTTCGCCGTCACCGCCTTCTGGACCGAGGTCGAGGATCACTTCCTCACCACGGCCCGCGTACTGCGAACCTAGCAGCCACTCCGGGGAATCGAAGTTAGCTATTCCCCCTGCGGGGGCTTCGGGACGGACAACCCACCCCACCTCGCCCCGCGCGCTTCGCGCGCCCTCGTCACCACAGAGGTCACAGAGGCCACAGAGCCGGACCGGAAAGGGAAGGGTTGGGTTCTGTCCGATCCGAACCCATTCTTCCCTTCCGACCTCTGTGTTCTCTGTGCTCTCTGTGGTGAAAAAGCTAGCCTGATCACCGAAGCACGCGGAACTGGGCTCGAAACTGCTTCCAGTCGAGGTCGATAGGCCTTGGCTTGCCGGGCCAGTTCGCCGACGCCTGTTCGGATAGCTGCACGCGCTCGTCGAAGCCTGGGTGAGTGCTGATGTACTGGAGCACCGCCGGGTCTTCGTCCTTGTCTCCCCGAATCCGTCGCAGGGCGTCCGCCAGCGCCTTGGGATCGATGTCCGAGGCAGCCAGCACGCGCAAGGCTTCTTCGTCGGCGGCCAGCTCCTGCTGCCGGCTGAAACCGCTGCTCACCAGCCGGTGCATCAGGCGTCCAGTGACGCCATCTCCGCGACCACCCCCGACCATGGCAAACAGCGCAGCCAGGCCCAGTTCGCGCTTCAGGACTTGCATGGGATCCCGGTGTATCGCATGCGCGATCTCGTGCGCCAGGATCGCGGCCAGTTCCTCGGGTGACTCCAGCCTGCGCAGGAGGCCCGAGTACACCAAGATGATGTTCCCTGGCAAGCACACGGCATTCACTGTGCTCGAATCGATGAGGTAACTCTCGATGGGATAGGAAAGCGCGCCCAGCGCCGGGCTGAGACGATCCTGGACCTTGCGCAGGCCTGCTTTGACCGCAGCCTCGTCGTTGGCGTCGGCGATCACTTCTCGACGCAACAGTTCCCGCAGCTTCCCCTCGGTCCGATGCATGAGGGAAGTCTCGTCCTGCGCGAGGCTGTGGGTCTTCGATGCCGGCCACAGTCGCCACACGCCGTAGACGGCCAAGCCGACCCCGGCATAGAGCGCGAGCAGAAGGAGAACTTCCCGCAAGATTCGCATTTCAGAAACCCGCGGGAGGAAGATTGCGGTGCGCCGGGCTGCCGTCGAGCGCGATGGCATGGGGGCCGTAGTAGCGTGCATAGGCCCAGCGCCCGAATACCAAGAAGTAGTGAACGCGTCCCTTGGCCGCCAAGACACAAGCGTAGATGCTCGACGCCAGATACATCAAGTTGGTCACCACCGCGAACCCCACGTAGGGCCAGAAGAAGCGCGGCAGGTCGCGATTCAGGATCAGCACGTAGTCGATGAACATGCCGACGCCGATCATGTTGATCAGCGTGGTCGGGATTTGCGAGGTGCAGGCCTGAAAGCAATGAAAGGCCACGAAGCGGTTCTTCTTGCGATTAATGAGAAAGTAGACCCACGCTGCAATCAGGTTCAACGACGGGATGGGAAGGCCCGCGCCCCAGGCCGCGAAGTTCATCAAGTACGCGGCCAGGGCGTCGTCCTTTTCTCGTTGCGACAGTTCGTGAGGCTGGGGAAGGGCGATGGTTTCCGTCACTACGTGCCTGCGAAGGAAATGTGGGGCTTGACTAAATTGCCACGGGTTCGGCAGCCGTGATCGGCTTGCCAGAGAATGGTGGGTAGCTGTCCGTCATGTTGGCCATGTAGATGTTCAGCCGGAGCATCCAGCGCAAGGTCCCCACGTTGAACTGGAACCAGCTCTCGGGAATCCTTCCCGAGAACAGAATCGACCACCAGGAGAGGAAGTTGAGGAAGGCCGTCGCGACCATGCGCAACCAGAGACAGATGCCGTGCGGGATGGTGACGTAGATGAAGCCCAGGAACGTGCGCAAGAGCAGGGTTCCGCGACTCAGCGACTGGGGATAGGGGACGTCCAAGGAGATGGCCGGGTGGCTACCGGCGATTCCGATGGCCGGATAGCCGTCGGCCAGGTTCCAGGTCACAGCGTTGAGTCGCATGTTCCACGCCAGCAGCTTGACGTGGAATTCGAAGAAGGAGGCCGGATAGCGGCCGGTGAGCAGAATCACCCACCACGCGATGAAGTGCAGGATGGCCGACCAGATGCCCACGAAGAACAGGACCAGGACATGCGGCACCGTGATGTACAGCCAGCCGAAGAGCGTGCGCAGGAGAAGCTCGCTGCGCGAATAGGACTCCTGCTGAGTGATGTCGAAGTTCATTGGGCCTCCTTCAGCAAGAGACTGGGCTCAGCTCTCGCCCCGAATAGCGAGCCAATCATTTGACGTCCGCGGGAAGATTCTGTCAACCGATGGTGCTAAAAGACGGGGGCTATGCCGCGCATTCAACCCGACGAGGTCCGAACCATTGCGACGCTCGCCCGCCTGCGCCTGTCGCCGGAGGAGATCGAGCGCATGACCCATGAACTGGACGCGATCCTCGAATATATCGACACGGTGAAGAACCTGGACACGGGCGACACTGAGCCCATGACCCACGCCGTGCCCTTCGACTGTCCCCTGCGGCAGGACGAGCCCATGCCCTCGCTGTCGGTGGAGGACGCTCTCCAGAACGCGCCCCGGCGACGCGATTCCTTTTTCGAGGTGCCGCGCATCGTGCCCGGCTCAGGCGAGGGATCCTAGCCATGGCCTCGCCGCAGGTGAAGGGTGCCACCATCGCCGAGCTGGCCGATGGGGTGCGCGCGCGCAAGTGGAAAGCCCGCGAGCTGGTCGAGTTCTACCTTGACCGCATCGCCCGCCTGGATGGCCGGCTGGGCTGCTACTTGCTGGTCGATGCCGACGGAGCCCGACGGCGCGCTGACCAGGTCGATGCCACGGTGGGCGCGGGCCGAGATCCGGGCCTGCTCGCCGGCGTGCCCATCGGTCTGAAAGATATCTTTGTGACCCGCGGACTGGAAACCACCGCCGGGTCGAAGATTCTGCGAGGTTTCGTGCCGCCCTATGAGTCGACGGTTTCCGCGCGCCTGGCTGCGGCGGGCGCGATTGCCCTGGGCAAGCTGAACATGGACGAGTTCGCCATGGGTTCGTCCAACGAGAACAGCGCCTTTCGGCCGGTGCACAATCCCTGGGATCTGGAGCGGGTGCCCGGCGGCTCCTCGGGCGGCTCGGCGGCTTCCGTGGCGGCGTCGCTGTGCGCGGGCAGCCTGGGCACCGACACCGGCGGCTCGATTCGACAGCCGGCCTCCTTGTGTGGTGTAGCGGGAATGAAGCCGACCTACGGCCGCGTGTCCCGCTATGGCGTGATCGCGTTCGCCTCGTCGCTGGATCATCCGGGTCCCTTCGGGCGGACCGTCGAGGATGTGGCTATGCTCCTCGAGGTCATCGCCGGTCACGACCCCTGCGACGCGACCTCGATTCCATCGCCGGTGGGCCGCTACCGGCAGGCCTGCGCCGCCGGCTTGGCCGGCATGCGCGTGGGCGTGCCCGAGGAGTACTTCCAGGCCGGCATGGATCCCGAGGTGGAGGCCGCTGTACGCGGGGCCATCGACGAGATCGCACGCGCCGGCGCCAAGCTGGTGCCGGTTTCTCTGCCCCACACGCAGTACGCGGTCGCGACCTACTATCTGGTCTGCACAGCCGAGGCGTCGTCGAACCTGGCCCGCTACGACGGGGTTCGCTACGGCCATCGCACGGCCGAGGCCGCGTCGCTGGACGAGCTGTACAGCAAGACCCGCGGCGAGGGTTTTGGCGTCGAGCCCAAGCGCCGGATCATTTTGGGCACCTATGTGCTTCGCTCGGGCTATTACGAGGCCTATTACGGCAAGGCGCTGCGCGTGCGGCGCAAGATCGCCGACGATTTCCGCGCGGTGTTCGACCAGTGCGACGTGCTGGCCACGCCCACCTCGCCCACCGCTGCGTTCAAGCTGGGCGAGCGCCAGGCTGACCCGCTGCAGATGTACCTGGCCGACATCTACACCGTGGCGCCGGCGCTGGCCGGCGTGCCTGCCCTGTCCCAGTGCTGCGGCTTCACCAAGGGTAACTTGCCCATCGGGTTGCAGATCATCGGACCGCCACTGGGCGAAGAGGCCGTGTTCCGCGTGGCCGGCGAGTACCAGCGCCACACCGACTGGCACAAGCGACTTCCCAAGGATCCGTCATGAGCGTCGACCGATATGAGGCCGTCATTGGGTTGGAGGTGCACGTGCACCTGGCCAGCCGTTCCAAGATCTTCTCGTCGTCGTCGACTACCTTCGGCGAGCAGCCCAATTCCTGCACCGATCCCGTGTGTTTGGGCCTGCCGGGTGCGCTGCCGGTGCTCAATCGGGCCGTGGTGGACGCGGCGGTGCGCCTGGGCCTGGCCGTGGGTTCGCATATCCGGCCGCGCTGTCGTTTCGCGCGCAAACACTACTTCTACCCGGATCTGCCCAAGGGGTTTCAGATCTCGCAATACGAAGAACCCTTGTGCGAAGGCGGCGCGGTGGAATTCCGCCTGGCAGGGGAAGCACGCACCGTGCGCCTGACCCGCATCCACCTGGAGGACGACGCGGGCAAGAACATTCACGATGATTCGGGCGTCAGCTTCGTGGATTTCAATCGTGCGGGCGTGCCCTTGGCCGAGATCGTGAGTGAGCCCGACATTCGCTCGTCGGAAGAAGCGGCCGAGTACATGCGCGCGCTGCGCACCCTGGTGCGAACCCTGGGGATCAGCGACGGCAACATGGAGGAAGGATCGCTTCGCTGCGATGCCAACGTGTCGCTGCGATTGCACGGCGCCGAAAAGCTCGGTACCAAGGCCGAGCTGAAGAACATCAACTCATTCAAGCACGTGCGCGAGGCCATCGAGCACGAGATCCGGCGCCAGGCTGTCATCCTGGATCGGGGCGAGGCGGTGGTGCAGGAAACCCGGCTGTGGGATCCGGAGCGCGGCCTCTCGCAATCCATGCGCAGCAAAGAGCACGCGCATGACTACCGTTACTTTCCCGAGCCTGACCTGCCGCCGCTGGCCGTGGATCAAGCCTGGATCGATCGAGCTCGGGCATCGCTGCCCGAGTTGCCCGAGAAGCGCTTTCGCCGCTACACCGAGACCCTGGGCCTGTCCGCGCAAGACGCGGGCGTGCTGGCCTCCGAGCGCGAGATCGCGGACTACTTCGACGCCGCAAGCAAGTCCTGCCTCGCGCCGGCCAAGAAAGTGGCCAACTGGATCATCAACGAGGTGCTGGCCCGCGTGGGCGATCCGCGCGCGCTGGCTGCCGCGGCTTTGCCCGTGCCAGCGTCGGCACTGGCCGAGCTGGTGGATCTGGTCGAAAGGGGCACGCTGTCAGGCAAGCTGGCCAAAGACGTGTTCGGTCGCATGTGGCAGGAAAAGCGACGAGCCGGCGACATCGTGGCCAGCGAGTCGGTGGCGCTGGTGTCCGATGCCGGCCTCATCGAAGAGACCTGCAAGAAGATCGTCGCCGCGCACCCGGACGAGGTGGCGCGCTTTCGCGCCGGCCAAAGCAAGCTGCTCGGCTTCTTCGTGGGCAAGGTGATGAAGGAAATGGCCGGCAAAGCCGACCCCAAGACAGCGAACGAAATCCTGCAGAAGCTGCTGGGGTAGGGGGGTCAGTCGCACACCCCGATTTCCGAGATCGTGGTCTCGACCGCGAAGTCGGACCCGGTCACGTGTCGCTCGGCGAAGAAGATGTTCATGGGGTAAAGCTCGCCCTTGTTTAGGCCGAGCGTGGCAGCTTGGGCATCGAGATCCACGGTCTGGCTCTCGGTCGAGTGGATGCCGCCTAGATCGATCGCGAGCTTGCGGTTGATGAACACCCAGACGTCGTCGTCGCCGGAGAAAGTGAAGGTTTCGCCGCCCTGGTAACGAAAGCGGGTCGGTATCTCGACGGTGAAGTGATAGTTGTGCGGCTCCCCTTCGTTGCCGAAAAGCTGATTGTCGATGGGGAAGAAAGCCATGTCTTGGTAGGCATAGACGCCCGTCTCGGTTGGAGATGGCGAAAGCGGCAGACTGATGGTGGTCGTGAGGTTCACGCCGGGGACGTCCCTATACCACTCGTTGAAAGTATCCGGGCCGCTGACCGAATGGGAGACCCCGCTGTAGACAGGCTTGTCGTCGGGCCCCAGGTCTGGAGTCACGATGCCACGGTCGTCGTATAGCCATTGCAGCGGTTCCATGTCCGGAAAGCTGGTGTGGAAGTCGCGAATCGTGGCCACCAGCGTGGGCTGCTTGGGCAGCGGGGCATCGCACGTCCCCCACAGGTTGTTGGTGCAGGTCCGAGTGCCACTGCCGCAGACGCTGGCGCAGGTCTCCACAACCGGCGCGACCTCACAGTTCCCCTTCTTCTCGTTTTCGCAAAGCTGAGTGCCCTGGCCGCAGTCGTTGCTACAAGGAAGCTGGGTGCTGGGGATGACGCAGGCCTTCCACTGCTCGTTCTCGCATTCCTGGGTTCCCTCCCCGCACACGCCTTGACACGGACGCGTAACGGGAGATACCTCGCAACCCTGCCAGGCGCCCATGCGGCAGGTTTGCACGCCTTCGCCGCATGCCGTCGAACACGCGCGAGTTTGGCCAGCCGTTGCGCAGAGGTCGACGTGCAGGCCGTGGGCGTGGCAAGCAGCGGCACCAAGCAAGGCTGTCGCGAGCAGCAGATTGGGGGCTGTCATGACCGATCCAGGATACTCCCCCAGGGCCAACAAATCCCCATATCAAACTGCCACCCTGTTCTTCGGTGAACGTGTACACTGCGCTTCGTCCGGACGAGGGCCGGGCCAACCAAACGTAACGAGACGAGGAGAGAGAACATGAGAACTGTGTGGCGACTGCTGCCGATGCTGCTGGTGATGGGGCTCGCGCCGTATGTGATCGCGGGGTCGAAGACAACATCGGATGAACCCCAGCTCAACGCGTGCGGGTGCTACAAGAACTCGGCGGGGGTTTGCCTGTGCGGAAAGAAGGGCAAATGCGAGTGTCCGGGCGAGTGCGAACCCAAGGGCTGCGCCGAGAAACGCGAGAAGGACTACGACCGAGAGATTCAGGCGGAGACCAAGCGCGCACAAGAGGCCGAGAAGAAGCAACAGGAAGAGGCAGCCGAGAAGAAGAAACGCGAAGCTGAGGCACCGACAGAAGAAATCGTTTCCCCTGAAGTCGTCGCCGATGGCGAGGCTGCCTCTGACGGCAGCGGGGCCGCAGACCCGAATCAGCCCAAGGACAAGAAAGGCAAGGACGGCAAGAAGGGCAAGAAGGGCGGCAAGACCGAGAAGAGCAAGAAGATCGAGAACGCTGACAAGACCGAGAAGACCGAAAAGACTGCGAAGACCGACAAGACCGAAGAGACTGCGAAGACCGAAAAGACTGCGAAGACCGACAAGACTGCGAAGACCGACAAGACTGCGAAGACCGACAAGACCGAAAAGACCGACAAGACTGCGAAGACCGAGAAGACCGAGAAGACGAAGTCAGACGTCCCGTAGGCCCACCAAGCGAAACAGCCATGACCAACGTCAGAGCCGACCAGGCGCCAGCCCGCTCGGCGATTGGCTTGGCTACGGTCCGGGCGCTGGTCGTGACACTCAGCCTCGCGCTGGTCGCGACCCCAGGCCTTGTCCGCGCAGCCGAGACGGCGGATGCGGCGGGCCTCCCGCAAGATCAGCACGTGCTCGCACCTGCACCGGTGACGACCGGTGCGCCCTCGGTGAATTCCGTCGCGGGCACGGCGGCCCCTTCACGCTGGGCGCGCGTTCCACTGTGGCAGAAGGTGCTGGGCGTGGGTGCGAGCTTGGCCGGTCTGGCAGCAGTGGGAAGCGGGGCTTACCTGCTCTGGCGGGACGGCCAGGCGGCCTGCTCGCCTCCTACTGGGACATGCGCATACCATCATCGAGCCGCCTTGGCCGGCTGGTTGCTCGTGGCAGGAGGCACCGCCGCCTCCTTGGGCGGGGTCACGCTGGTTCTCTTGCCTCCCATCGGCGAATCGCGTGGCCACGCGGTCGCCAGACTGGCGGTGTATGCCAGCTTCTGAAGCGGACGCCGCGCTCAATCTGCCGCCGGTGTGATAGTCAGAGGTTGTGAATCCTGGAGGGTTCCTCAAAAACCGCGCATTCCATCCGGCTCTCATTTCGGGAGCAATTTCAGTCCTGGTCGTGCTCGCTCTCGGACTCCATTGCCGGCGTGGGTTTCGAGACATCGACCGCGAGGTTGCGACCTTGGAAAAGCAGAAGCGCGCACTGGTGGTAGTTGGTGGAGACGTTGCCCTGCGCGACGTTCCCAAGGCCCACGAGATTCTGCGTGGTCACTTCTTCACTGATCCCTACTACCTCGGTGAAGCGCACTGGTATCCCTTCGTGATGCCTGCCGCTGCGGCACTGGTTGCCCGGGTCAGCGGCCGCGACGTGCCCGAGGCCTACTTCCGACTGGAAGTCATCACGACGGCGTTCTTTATGCTTGTCGCTGGATGCGCGATCGTCGTGCTCGGCGGCCTGCGCAGCCTTCCGCTCGTGCCCTTGGCGATGTTGCTTGGATGGCTCGAACCTGGACATGGACTGTATCCAGCCGACGGTGTGCGCGGACAGTTCTGCCTATTCTTGGTCCTGGCCGGTCTCGTGTGGGAAGGAAGATCGTCTCGTGCGCGATCACCCGCTGCCTTCTTTGCTGTGGGGCTCTCGATTGGCATTCTGGGGATTTGGCAGGGGGCTTCCTTCATGACGGCAACCGGTATCGGGCTCGTGCTCCTGCTGACTTTGGCGCGCGACTGCGTCCGGCCCGGACAGAGGGTCGCGACTTTGAAGCGAGTTGTGTTTCTTCTGGTCGGTGCCGCAGGACCGCTGTTGCTGTTGTTTGGCCCCCAGCTGGTGAAATACGGAAGACTGGTCTATCCGCAGGCCGCCGCCGCATGGCTTGAACCCCTCTATGAGGGCCATGGGATGGTCGACGCCCTCAAGCTGGCGCTCTTTCCGCGCGAGGCTGGCTTGGTGTTGGTCGTGGCCTTTGTGGTTCGTGTGCTGTGGATCGGCGGAAATGGGACCGCCTGGCGCCGCAGCCAGCCCCTCTTGGCTGCCTTCGTTGTCAGTCTGATCTTGGCCCATGGCGGGTTCGTGGTGGCGGACCTGGCGCACCCCGACCTTGCCAGGATCGTGAGGCGTCTCCTGCCTGCGCCCCCTCACACCTTCTGGCTCGTGACCACAGCGCTGCTCCCTATCGTGAAACTACTCGGTCTGGTCGCGCTGCTTGAGAGCGTCTCGCGTGCTTTGAAATGGCGGTTTCGCGGATTCATCGATCGCCACAAGACCACAATTGGCACCTGGGCGAAATGGGGCCCCATGGGACTCGCCCTGGCGCTCTTCGTGGTCTTGCCTTTCCATTTCCCTAAGCTTCCGCCCCGCACCAGCGACAGTCAGGATCGCGGCTTCTACAACTTTACGAAACAGGTCGCGGCCACGGTTGGACGAACGCCGGTGTTCTTTCGATACCCTGGAATGTTCGTTCAGGGCGGAGCATTCAAGGTCCCTCTGCTCAGCCTGGACTACTATGCCAGCCAATATGTCCAAGCGTCGCGGCGTCGTGCCGTTGAGGCTCTGGACAGGGCGGTGGCGTTCGGGGATATCGCTGGCGCCGATGCCTACTTCGTGAAGAACGGCTACCAATTCATTATGGAAGATCCGCGCGCCAAGTCTGATCCCGTGATCCTTCGCTGCGGCGGCTCCCCCATCATGAGCCACAGTGGATTTGTGCTTCGTCGCTACGAAGGGTGCCGTCTGTAGCAGGTGAGTGACCTGCCCTACTGGGGCGCACCGGCAGGCCTCGATCAGAAATCGAAATTCACGTTCGCGTCAGCTGGCGTGGCTCCGATCACATGGAAGCCTTGCCGACGCAGATATCCCAGCGGGTTCAAAGGGAGCGCCACTACGCCGCTACGGTGTCCGCGCTAGTAGCCGGCGCACTTGTAGGCGCCGCGCCCAAACGCGCATTCTCGGCTTTGCGTTGTTCGACCAGCTTCTCTCGCAATTCATCGACCAGGGCCGGGTGCTCGGCCATGTATTGGCAGGCCTTGTCGCGGCCCTGGGCAATGCGCTCGCCCTGCCATGAATAGTAGGCGCCAGATTTTTCCAGTAGGCCGGCTTCGCTGGCCAGGTCGACGATCTCGCCCACGGAGTTCACGCCGCTGCCGTAGAGGATCTCGAACTCGCACTCGCGGAAGGGCGGCGCCACCTTGTTCTTCACCACCTTGACCCGCGCCTTGTTGCCGACGATCTGCTCACCGTTCTTGACCACGCCGATCTTGCGGATGTCCAGCCGCACGCTGGCGTAGAATTTCAGCGCGTTGCCACCGGTGGTGGTTTCGGGATTGCCGTAGACCACGCCAATCTTTTGACGAAGCTGATTGATGAAGACCACGCAGGTCGCGTTGCGCGAGGTGGCGGCGGTCAGCTTGCGCAAGGCCTGGCTCATCAGGCGCGCCTGCAAACCCATATGCGCATCGCCCATCTCGCCTTCAATCTCGGCTTTGGGCACCAGAGCCGCCACTGAATCGACGACGATCATGTCGATGGCGCCGGTGCCCACCAGTTTGTCGGCGATTTCCAGGGCCTGCTCGCCATTGTCGGGCTGGGACACCAGTAAGTCCTCGATGCGCACGCCCAGCTTGCGGGCATAGGTCACGTCCAGGGCGTGCTCGGCGTCGATGAAGGCGCAAATGCCGCCTGCCTTCTGCGCCTGCGCGATAGCGTGCAGGGTTAGCGTGGTCTTGCCCGACGACTCGGGACCGAAGACCTCCACCACGCGACCGCGCGGCAATCCGCCAACGCCCAGGGCCAGATCGAGCCCCACCGAGCCGGTGGGAATCACGGGGATGTCGCTGGTATCGGCGCCCCCGAGGGACATGATGGCGCCCTTGCCAAATTGCTTTTCAATCGCAGAGAGAGCGGAAGACAGGGCTTTGAACTTCTCTTTCAGTTGTTCCTTGATGGTAGCCATGGGTCATCTCCTTTTTGGTTAGCTGTTTTTCACCACAGAGAGCACAGAGGACACAGAGAGGGATTGAAAAGGTCGGAAGCGGCGCACGCCTTGCCTCAAGGTTGCGCCGTTGAAATTGATGAGAAGTCCGAGGGGAAGTCCGGAGAGGCGCAGGTACGAGAGGATTTGCGCTTGGTGAATCGGCAACAGTTGCTCAACTGCCTTGAGTTCCACGATCACCTGCTCATCCACCACCAGGTCCAAGCGATACGCGCAATCGATGGGCACTTCCTTGTAAACGATGGGTAGAGGCTTCTGTCTCTCGACCACATGCCCCTGGGCGATCAGCTCGCACTCGAGGCACGTCTCGTATGCGGATTCCAGCATCCCCGGCCCGAGGTACTTGTGCACCTCAATCGCAGCGCCGATGATCGACCTCGAGATCCCATTCACCCCTTCCCCTCCGACCTCTGTGTCCTCTGTGCTCTCTGTGGTGAAACAGCATTCTTCCCTCACGACGTCACCTCCCGATCGAGAAATCTGTATTGCAATGCCTCGGCCAGATGCGGCCCGCGCACATTGGGCGACCCGTCGAGATCTGCGATCGTGCGCCCGAGGCGCCGCACGCGTTCTATAGAACGAGCCGAGAGAGCCAGCCGCTCCACCGCGCGTTCCATGATGCGATGGCCGTCGCTGTCCAGTTTGGCCGCGCTCTGCAATTCCTTGCATGAAAGCCGGGCATTGCAGCGGACGCCGCGCTCGATCTGTCGCGCGCGCACGAGCTCAACCCGCGCGCGCACTGTTTCACTGGTTTCGCCGGTTTCGCTGCTGGCCAGTTCACGATACGAAATGGCGGGCACTTCGACGTGCATGTCGATGCGGTCCAGCAGCGGCCCGGACAGCTTGGCCCGGTAGCTACTGATGGCCAACTGCGAACACGTGCAGGTCCGCAATGGATTTCCATAGTGGCCACAGGGACAGGGGTTCAGGGCCGAGACCAGCATGAAGTCCGCGGGAAAGGTGACTGTGCGGCGGGCGCGTACCACGGCGATCGCGCGCTCCTCCAGCGGCTGGCGCAAAGCCTCCAGGGCGTGCCGGCCGAATTCCAGCAGCTCGTCGAGAAACAACACCCCGTTGTGGGCCAGCGAGATTTCCCCCGGCCGCACCATGGGCCCGCCACCCACCAGGCCGGCCACACTGACCGTGTGGTGGGGCGCGCGAAAGGGCCGCTCCGTGACGAGCGATCGGCCAGCCAACATTCCTGCCACCGAATAGATCATGGTGGTTTCGAGCGATTCGTCGAACGACAGGGTGGGCAGGATTCCCGGCAGCCGCCGGGCCAGCATGGTCTTGCCTGATCCGGGCGGCCCAATGAAGAGCAGGTTGTGCCCGCCCGCCGCCGCAATCTCCAAGGCGCGGCGGGCGACTTCCTGCCCGCGCACCTCGCCGAGGTCAGCCGTGGCAGTGGGCGAGTGCCGGACCGGCAGCGCGGTGACGGTGGCCGCCCGCTGCCCGTGCAGGACATCCAGCAAGTCGCTCAGGTGGCCCACCGGCACGACATCGCAGCCCCCCACCGCAGCGGCCTCGGCCGCATTGTCGCGAGGCACGAACAACCGTTGCACGGCCCGGGCTCGCGCATAGGCCGCCATGGGCAACACACCCTTGACCGGTCGCACGCTGCCATCAAGGGCCAGCTCACCTACAAACAGCCCATTGTCGAAGCTCTCGGGCGGCAAGAATCCCGCGCCCGAAAGAATGCCCATGGCGATGGGCACATCGAAGGCGGCACCGTCCTTGCGCAGATCGGCCGGTGCCAGGTTGACCGTGATCCGACGCAGAGGGAACTTGAACCCACTGTTTTCCAGCGCGCCGCGGATGCGCACACTGCCTTCTTTCACGCCCGCATCAGGCAGGCCGACGATGTTGCAACCGGGCAGGCCCTGCGACACGTCCACCTCGACGTTGATGGGCGCGGCCTCAATGCCGATGACCGTGGCGGAAAGTACGCGAGCCAGCACGCCGCTTGCCCAAAGCGAGAACGGTGCCACTGCGGTCAGCCCGAGTTTCCAGCTACTTGCCCGGGATCGAACCTGCGCCCGAGCGGATCTCGGCCGCCCGACTGTCCTGCCTGCCGGTCAATGTCCGGCATGGCAACCGCAGGCAGACTAGATATACGACTACTGCTCGACCGAAAGCCGATACTCACGGAAGAAGCAGAACGGGATGGGTCGGCCGTGGTCAAGATAGGGCCTGAACTTGAAAAGACGAAGCTTCTCGACTATCGCGGGGTCGACTGCCGGATCCGAGGGCCGCATCACCGTGACGTCGCCCACCGAACCGTCCTTTCGCACGCACAGCTTGACCAGGGGTGCGAACTTGGCGCCCGGTTTGCGCAAGCGCGCAGGAATAGCGGGTTGAAATTGGGCTTCGTTGGGATCGATGGCCAGCTGACCGTCGCCCTCGGCGGGCGGCAGAATCCTAGGCGCGCTGCTCGCTTCAGGCCCGTGCGCCGGGGGTGCCTCGCCCCCAGCCAGGGCCGTGCCTTTGCCGGCTGGCGCGCTCGCCGCCTGAACCACCAGGTCGCCTTGCAGGCTGGGCGCCAGTGCGGCCGCAGGTGCCGGCGCTTGGTCTCCAGATGACGGTGACGGCGGCGGAGGTGCCAGCTGATTGGCCACACGATCAGCTCGCGGCCGTGGCTTGGCGGGACGTCCCGGTGCGTTCGCTGGCGCTGCTGTCACTGGGGCTGCAGCGGCTGGCGGCAACGGCGGCGCCTCCTCTGACATGACCATCACGACAACCGGCACGGCCGGGCGCTCTTCGCGCCGCGCCCGCGTGGCTGTCACCGCGTAGACAACGACCGCAATGTGCAAAGACAGAGACACCGCCAGAGCTGTGGGCCACCGTTCCGTGTTTCGGTTTCTCGCGGCGACTGTGTCGAACGCCATCGGCCACGCCCCAGCTTCAGTCGCGACTGGTGCCCGAGAGGTTCACAGCGTTCTTAGTCCCTGCAGCAGAGGACGCCACCCAGCGACGGGCCGGTCTTGTAGACCTTGCTGGCCTCGTCCAAACTGTCATCCACGGTTCCGCACTGCCACACGCCCGTGCAGTCGGCGAAACCCATGCGGCGAGTGAGCGGCGGACACCAATCCGACTCGGGCTGTCCGATGGACCCACAGCCGTGGAGATCGTTTGTCGCCGACGGATCGGAATAGCACACACCTTGGGGCGAGGCACCCGTCATGACGGCAAAGAAGGCTTGATCGCCGGGCAAGCCCAGGCTCTCACAGCCGGTAGGCGAACGCCTCGCTACGTCCGGGCCGTCAACACAAGCGTGCCAGTTCAGGGCGCACAGGTCGGCAGCCGAGCACTCATCCCCATTCGGATTGATGCTGTCGTTGCCTGACACGCGGCCGCAGCGGGGCGAGCGCGCGACAAGGTCGAGTAATCCGGGCGACGTCCAGCCGCCTGCGCAGCCGGCGATGTCGGGCCAGTTGGTGACGTCGCGAAAGCCCTCGCGCGTTCCGTCTGAACATCCGACGCTATTGGGGTCGCCGATCACTGGCGCCAGGTCCGCGGCTCCTCCGACTTCGCTCCGGTACGCACCCGCATCGATTGCCAGCTCGCCTAGCGCGTCGACGACGGCACGTTCACCCGCACCGCCAGAATCCCGCAGACCCATGCCAACGAAGTCGCCCGCGGTGGCGTCGGTGGGAAGGCCAACCGAGTAGACGCGGCAGCCGAGCAGGGCTGGGACTAGCGTCAGCAAGAGTCCGAGCGGGATTCTGGTCACTCCGGGAAGATTACATCTGCTATGCCGCGGCCACCACAGGGATGGTGCGAAGCACCGCCCAAGCAGAATCGTCCCGGTTGGCTCGGTTCAGCGTGTGGCCAGCGCCGTGCCCTTGCGAGGATCCACCGGACTCGCCGGGGGGGTCTGGCTGTTGTCTATCTGCGCGGCCAGCGACTTCTCGCGCGAAAACGTGTAGTACTCGCAGCGACCTGGCACGACCCGCCAGTGGCCGTTGTCTTCGATCTCGCTCCCTGTCTCCACCACCGTGCGATCCGAGAAGAGCTCGACCTTGATTCGGTCGCGCACTCCTGATGTGCCTGCCGGATTGCTGTAGGCGACCATGGTGTAGCCCGCCGGACTGGCCAGGACCACGTTCCACTGCTCGCGCTTGGCCGCACTTTGCAGCGCCTGCCAGCGGGCCGCGGCCGACACCGTGGTTCTCTGCTCAAAGGGGACGTAGACCTGCGGCCCAGCGCACCCGGCAGCGCTCAGCCAGACTGCGACGAAGACCAGGGGGAAGACGGCCAGGCGTACCTTGTCACCAAGATCTTCTGTCGGGACGCGCTGTGGGCTGCTGTGGGAAGACACGTGGGGAACCTCCAGCGGCTTTCCTGTGCATCGGAGGTGCCAGGCTCCGCCGCCAGCAAGATCGGGCAGTTGTGCCTGAGCCCGGCAGCCGTTCGACAATCCAGCCAGGTTTCCCGCCGTCGCCACACCGACGGCGAAGCATCAGCGGTAGCGAAGGACGCGCGCCGGAACTCCGGCGGCCACGGCGTAGGCAGGAATATCCCGGGTCACCACCGCACCTGCACCCACAATCGCCCCCAGTCCGACGGTCACGCCCGGCAGGATGATGCTGCCCACTCCCAGGTCGCAGCCATCTTCGATGACCACGGGCGCAAATTCGATAGGTGAAAACAGCACGGGAACCGCGCGCCCCGCTTCCCGGTGCTGCGAGGTGATGATCTTGACCGCTATCCCGATCCCCACGCCCGCCCCAATGGTCAGCCCGCCCGCCGAATGGAAGAAGCACTGCTGGCCAATCCAGGTTTCGTCCCCGATGCGCATTTCGTTCTGGTGGTACCCCTTGAGGATGGCGTTGTGCCCGACGTACACGTTGCGACCGAGAGAGATCGTCTCGGGGTGAAAGACCAGTACGCCTGGTTCGAACACACAGTCATCGCCCAGACTGCGAAAGTCCGTGGGCGAGAAGGCTCCGGTTCCGTGGCTGCGGTGGCGCTTTTCCATCTTTCACCTCAGGGCTCAAATGGCCGCAGCAAGTGACTCTCCAGGCTGCAGCTGCTGGTTGGGCGGTCGACGAATGGGCAGTTCTGGCAGAAGCTGAGGCTCGCAGGAGCCTCCCGGATTGTCTTGCGCACCTCCCGGGCGTGCGCCCCAAACCAGATGTCAGAAAACGACGTATCGTGGGGCACCACCGAGAAAATGGGGCTGCTCATGGTGAAGACACTCTCCAGATCAAGGTAGCAGATCGGTGACATCTTGGATTGTGCCCCCGGCACCGCCCCGCTCCCAATTCCGAACCCCCGGCCTGCCCGAGTTTGACGGGACCACCTTCGGCCTCCATAGTTGGGGCACATGCGCCCGGCCACTGTGGAACGAAACACGAAGGAAACCCAGATCCGCGTGGTGCTGAACCTGGACGGCTCGGGGCAGCGCCACATCGCGACCCCGCTGCCGTTTTTCAACCACATGCTGGACTCGTTCGGCCGGCACAGCTTGGTCGACCTCGAGATCGATGCGCGCGGCGATGTCGAAGTCGACGGGCACCACACCGTGGAAGACGTGGGGATCTGCCTGGGCCAGGCCTTTCGCGAGGCCCTGGGCGACAAGCGCGGCATCGCGCGCTTCGGCGACGCAGCCATTCCGATGGACGAGGCCCTGGCCCGCGCGGCGGTGGACTTCGGTGGCCGCGGCTGCCTGGTCTATCTCGCCGACCACCTCAAGGGCCGGCGTATCGGCGACTTCGACGCCGAGCTGGCGCGTGAGTTTTTCGCCGGGTTCGCCTCCACGGCGCTGTGCAACCTGCACCTGGAAACCGTGTACGGCGAGAACACCCATCACGCGATGGAGGCGCTGTGGAAAGCCTTTGCGCGCGCGGTGCGTGCGGCGGTGCAACTGGATCCGCGCGAGCGCGATGTGCCGTCGACCAAGGGGACGCTGACCACCTAGACTGGCTGAAGGCCGGCATCATCGATGGGCAAGCCCCGGATTGCGATTGTCGACAGCGGCAGCGGCAACCTGCGCAGCGTGGAAAAGGCGCTGGAGAGCGTGGGTGCCGACGCCTTCATCACCAGCGACGCCGACCAGGTGGCACGCGCCGACAAGATCGTGGTGCCTGGCCAGGGCGCCTTTGGAGGATGCGTGGCTGGGCTGGACCGCGGGGGTGGTGCCTTGCGCGCGGCCGTCATGCAAGCCATCGGCAAGGGCACGCCCTTTCTCGGCATCTGCATCGGCATGCAGATGCTTTTCGAGGGCAGCGACGAAGATCCGTCCTGCAAGGGCCTGGGCATTTTCCCTGGCCGGGTGGTCCGCTTCGCCATCGCGCCGCCGCTCAAGGTGCCCCATATGGGTTGGAACGCCTGCCGCCACGAAGCGGCCGCCGGCCGAGCGGCCGTGCTGCGCGACACGCCGGACGGCACCTACTTCTACTTCGTGCACAGCTACTTCCCGGTCCCAGCCCACGCCGCCGACATCGCCCTGACGGCCGAACATGGCGTGAGATTCTGCGCAGCCGTGGCGCGCGACAACCTTTTCGCCTGCCAGTTCCACCCCGAAAAAAGCCAGCGGGCAGGCTTGGCTGTGCTCAGCCGCTTCGTGGCCTTGTAGAGAATCCTCGCATGTTGGTATTTCCCGCAATCGATCTGATGAACGGCCAGGCGGTACGCTTGCAACAGGGCCGCCGCGACAGCGCGAAGGTCTATTCTAGCAATCCGCCCGAGCTGGCGCGCGCCTTTGCCGCAGCCGGCGCGCCCCGTCTGCACGTTGTGGATCTCGATGCAGCCTTCACCGGCGGCACGCAGAACAACCACGAAACCATCAAAGCCATCCTGGCCGCCACGACCATGGACGTGGAAGTCGGCGGCGGCGTGCGCACGGTGGAAGCCTGCGAGCGGTTGTTTGCGCTGGGTGCGCGCTTCGCGGTCATGGGCACCGCCGCCATCAAGACGCCCGAATTGGTGGCCGAGGCTTGCCGCCGTTTTCCCAAGCGCATCGTGGTCGCGGTGGACGCACGCGAGGGCAAAGTGGCAGTCGAGGGATGGACCGAGGACACCAAGAGCGACGCTCTGGAGGTCGGGTTGGCCGTGGCCGAAGCGGGCGCAGCCGCCGTGCTCTACACCGACATCGGCCGCGACGGCATGCGCAGCGGCCCCAATCTGGAAGCCACTGCGCGACTCGCGACCAAGATCGCTCCTTGTGCAGTCATCGCTTCGGGCGGCATGGCTCGCCTGGAAGACATCGATCGGGTGAAGACCACGGGCGCCCAAGCCGTCGTGATCGGCAAGGCCATCTACGAGGGCATGTTCACCGTGGCGCAGGCGCTGGCCCGCGCGGCTCAGGGAGCGAGATAGCGGCATGCTGGCGCGACGGATTATTCCTTGTCTCGACGTGGACGCGGGTCGCGTGAAGAAGGGAATTCGTTTCAAGCAACTGCGCGACGCCGGCGATCCGGTGGAAGTCGCGGCGGCCTACGATCGGCAAGGCGCCGACGAGATCTGCTTTCTGGACATCACCGCTTCGTCTGACAACCGCGCGACCATGCTCGAGGTGGTGCGCATCACCGCCGAGCAGGTCTTCCTGCCGCTCACCGTGGGCGGCGGCGTGCGCAGCGTGGAGGACGTGCGCAAGCTGCTGCTGGCTGGGGCTGACAAGGCCGGCATCAACACCGCCGCAGTGGCCGACCCCGAGCTGGTCCGCCGCGCCTCGGACGCCTTTGGTAGCCAGGCCATCGTGGTCGCGGTGGATGCCCGGCACCGGCCCGACCGGCCCGGCAACTGGGAGGTCTTCACCCACGGCGGCCGCAAGCCCACCGACATCGACGCGGTTGCCTGGTGCGCGCGCATGGCGGAACTGGGAGCAGGAGAAATCCTGCTCACCAGCATGGATCGCGACGGCACACGCGACGGCTTCGACTTGGAACTGACCCGCGCCGTGGCTGACCGCGTGCCCATCCCCGTCATCGCCTCGGGCGGCGTGGGCACGCTGGAGCATCTCTACCAGGGTGTGGCCATCGGTGGTGCCGACGCGGTTCTGGCTGCTTCGATCTTCCACTTCGGCGAATTCACGGTGGGCCAGGCACGCGACTACTTGCGCGCCCGGGGCGTGCCAGTGCGCGAAGGCTGATCGACAGCCCCGCCTGTGCTGGATTGCTCGGGCGACGTGCCTGCATCGTCGCAGGGAGGATTAGAAATGTACCTGACCGTTGAATTCGAGGGACACAGTGCTGAGAAACGGGGCATTTGACCGGCGGGCCTGCGGCTCGGTGAAGCTGCTGAACTGCACGCCATGGTAAAGCACGCGGCCGCCAACGGACCACCAGGGGTTCAGCCAGAAATCGAGGCCGCCGCCGAGCTGGAACCCGCCGCCAGAGGCGATTTCCGAGCTGAACGAGTCAGCGAGAACGTACGCACCAACACCACCCTGAAGGAACGGCTGGAACTGCGCGTTGGGCACGGGAAGGATCACTTTCAGGTCGACGGTTACTTGGGTCAGGGACAGGTAATCCACCGTGTCGCCCCAGGCATCCGTCACGTTGTTGTGGAATCCCTGGCCGAGGCCGAGTTCCAGGGCCAACATGGGGTTGAGTCGGAAGCCCAACATCAGATTGTACCCGCCCCCGGCGGTGAGAAAATCCACAGCCGAGTTGGCTTGGTTGATGACTTCGTCGCCAAATGCGCCGAACCCCAGATACAGCCCCGAGCGGTCCAGCGGCGGGCCGCCAATCGTCGGGGCGCCATACGATTGATAGGGCGCTGGATACCCATACTGGGCCCATGCCGCGCTGGGTGCGAGCAAGGCCAGACCGAAGACAGCGATGAGCAGCGAGTGGCGTTGGGAATTTGGCATGGCTACATTCCTTTGAACTTTGACGGCTGGGCTTGAGTGCTATTCACGACTGGATCCGAAGCAGCCTTTGCATGGTAGTACAGGATGGGCCAGCCCGCGAGCGTGTCCAAGGCGCTGCTTGCCGGCGCCTGGGGTGCAGCATGATCTTCTCCAGCAAGCCGCTGCCGCAAGCTGGGTGTACCTGGTTCACCGGCTGGTTCAACGCGGCTGACAATCCCGCGCTGAAGTATCAGCAGATCACCTGCCCCTCCGCGATTACCTCGAAGAGTGGCATGTCCGGCTAGCCGCGGTTACTGCTACGACCCGGAGGTGTAGAACTTCACGTCCGGATTGATCCACCCCGTGTAGATGCTCCAGTTGTACAGGTGGTACTGCTGGCGAATACTGGGATTGGCCGGCGGGTCATCCAGATTGCAGCCACCATTGGCGTAGATCCAGACGGTCGTCTCGTCGTACATGATGACTTCCTCTTTGCCGTCCCCGCAAAGATCGGCGTGCATAGCGAAGCTCTGTGCACCGGAGCCGGAATAGGGGAAGCTGGCCACGGTCTTGTTATAGCCGTCGTAGATGTAGGTTCCTGTGCCGCCGCTGCCATCCGACGCGCCGTCGCGACGATACGAGAAAATGAAATCGCTACCTTTCCCGTCCCAGTTGTTCATGTTTTCAGTCACGGTTAGCCAGCCCGAGTTGGTGGGCCGGTTCTCTTTCCACAAGAGGGTGTCGTCGTAGGCCACGAGCACGTTGTTGGATTTGAAACCTTCCGCGGCTGTGCGCAAACGGTCCAGCAGAACCACCTCGAGGCCTGTTTTGTCGGTTCGGTACTCGCCGATTCCGATTTGTTGGGCTTCTGTCGTGTGGTTGTCCTTCCACAACTGATTGCCCGTCTTCCAATCAAACGCGGCCGCCACGTCCCCATTGACGACTACCTCGTATCCATTGGTTGGATTGGCGTCGATGTCGGCTGTGGCGATGGAGTCTGCATGCATCTTGAGAACCGTCGTGGTCCACTGCGTATTTCCTTCGCTGTCCAGAAAATCGTAGCCAAGCATGACTTCATCCTTGCCATCACTGTTCCAATCGTAGGCCAAAGGATAGTGTCCTGTGCCAAGGTCGGACCCTGACGTATCACTGGGAAGCTTCTTGTGATTCCACAGCACCTTACCGGCAGGGGTGGCGGGGGTGGTAGTCGCATCGTCGATGCCGACCATCGCCCACGCTTGTGAGTAGCGGGTCTTGACGATGATGTCCTGTGGCCACTTCTTGCCTCGCAGATTGGCAAAGGCGATGGAATCGTTGGCACCCGCTTTGGGCAGGGGAATCTTGCGCACGACCGTTCCCGCAGTTCCGTCGAGAACGGTCATCTCGGTGGTGCTCATGTTGACGAACACCTCGGACTTGCCGTCCCCGTCCATGTCGTAGACTTGAATTGGAATGTCAGAGCTGGCGGTATGGGTCGGGCCGGGCGTGCCGTACTGCCACAGTTGCTTGCCCTTGAGATCGTACGCGGTCACGCAGACCGCGAACTGGGGACCGTAGGCGCCAAGCTTGGTCTGGTCCGTGGGCTGAGCCACGACGATCTCCATCTTGCCATCGCCGTTGATGTCGCCCAGGCGCATTCCCGGACAGCCACCAGAAGTCTTCATGCTGAAGGTGCTCACTTGCACTGGTATGCCGCTGGCTGTTGTGCCGCCACCGGTTGAAGTCGTGCCACCGGTTGTCTTGGTGCCGCCGGATGCCGTGACCCCGCCAGAAACCGTCACACCACCAGATGCCGTGGCCCCACCGGATGCCGTGACCCCGCCGGTTGCCTTTGTCGTCCCGCCGGTTGCCGTGGCTCCACCGGCCACCGTGGTACCGCCGGTTGTCGTCGTCCCACCAGCGCGAACCGTGCCACCAGCATTCCCAGCCCCCCCGGCGACACCGGCGCCAGTGCTAGTCCCGAACCCGCCACTCGCGAGGATTCCGCCAGAGCCAGCTCCTCCCGCACCGCCGCCGCCGGAGGCGACACTCCCCGCGACGCCGCTGTTGCCCGTTGCGCCTGCCCCACCACCGGGAACGCCTGCCACCGGCCCCGCACCAGCAGTGCCGGACGCGCCTACTGGACCACCGCTGTTGCCAGCCGAGCCGGCGTTTCCGCCGACGCCTGCAGAGCCGCCCAGGGGCGGAGCGGTGCTGCCGGCGCTGGCGCTGCCGCCCTGGCTTGTCGTGGAGCCGCCAGAACTGCCACTGCTCCGAGCCGACGATCCTTGGCCACAGCCGATCGAAGAGATCAGCAACACCAGGCCAGCTCCGGCTAACAGCCAGGACGCGGTCCTCGATGATTCCCTAATCATGCTACTTCCTTTCGCGGCGTCTTTGCTTCCGAGGACCCATCACCTGTGCGACTGTGAAATACGAACGCCATAGTGGACTGAGGGACGGCTCTTGTTGCAGACGGCGCTTTGCGACGGCGTCGCCCAAACGCCGTCCAATACTGTACACCGCCGCCCACCAATCAGGCCAGCGTCCGCCCGTGGATTCAGCAGCTATTTTCCTGCCGCCGCGGCATCTTCTGGCTGCGTCAGGCTTGGCGCACTTTCCCCCACATCGGGCGTGGAACTGTCTGACGAAAATGCGGTAGACCTGGGCATCATGATTGGAAATGCCGATGCGCTGCTGTCAGCCATGAAATTCGACTCAAAGGGCTTGGTGCCGGTGATTGCACAAGATCGCGTCACCGGCGTGGTGCGCATGCTGGCTTGGGCCAACGCCGAGGCGTTGCGGGCCACCGTTCAGAATGGCCTAGCCACCTTCTGGAGCCGCTCGCGCAACGAGCTGTGGGAGAAGGGCAAGACATCGGGGAATTCCATGCGCGTCTACGATGTCCGCCTGGACTGCGACGGCGACGCCATCCTCTACATCGTCGACGCCAACGGGCCGTCGTGCCACACCAATGCCACCTCTTGCTTCTTTCGCAGCGTGACCGCCAACGGCCTGGCTGCCGACGACGGCCCGGCGCCAGCCGCCGCCAAATAGCGACGCGGAGGCCGTGACGCTCGAAAAAGCCGTCGCCCGGATCCTGCGCCCCGGCGGCCTCCTGGCCGACCACTTGCCGGGCTTCGAGCCGCGCCCTGGCCAGCTCGCCATGGCCAAGCGCGTGGCCCAGGCCATCGACATGGACGAGCGCTTGCTGGCCGAGGCGGGCACCGGCACGGGCAAGACCATCGCCTACCTGGTGCCGGCGATTCTTTCCGGCCGCAAGGTGGTGGTCAGCACCGGGACGCGCACCTTGCAGGACCAGATCGCGCAAGTGGACCTGCCGCGCCTGCAACGCGTGCTGCCCGAGCCGTTCACCTTTGCGGTGATGAAGGGGCTGTCCAACTACCTGTGCTTGCGCCGCTTCGACGAGCACAGCCAGCAGCTGGAAATTGCGGCAACCAAGTCGCACGAGACCGAGCGCGTGCGCGCCTGGGCCACCACCACCAGCACCGGCGACCGGGCGGATCTCGACGGCGTGCCCGACGCCGCCCCTATCTGGCGCGAGATCACGTCCAGCCCGGAGATGCGACTGGGCAACCGCTGCCCCTTTGTCGAGCGCTGTTTCATCACGCAGATGCGACGGCGCGCGCTGGGGGCCCAGGTGGTGGTGGTCAACCATCACCTGTTTCTGGCCGACCTGGCCCTGCGCAGTCGCTGGCCCGACGCCCAGGTGCTGCCGCCCTATGAGCTGGTGATCTTCGATGAAGCCCACCAAATCGAAGATGTGGCCACCGAGGTTTTCGGCGTTCAGGTCTCCAATGCCCGACTCTTCGCTCTGGCGCGCGACCTGCTGCGCGCGCCGGCGCCCACGCTGGAAGCTGGCCGAGTAGAGTCCGCGGCGCGCCGCATGGAAGCCGCGACCCACGTGCTGGCCGAGGCCCTGCGCGGCCGTTTGCCGGCCTTGCGCGGCAGCGGTGAGGAAGTGCGCGTGGAAATGCCCGACGACTTGTGGGCTGCCGAGGTGCTGCAGCGCTACCACGAGCTGGACAACGTCCTCGAAGAAGCGGCCGCCCTGTGCGGACGTCTGAGCGAAGATGACGGCAGCGACGTCGAGCGGCCGCATCCCCCTTCGCAGACCAAAGCGGCGGCGTTGGCTGGGCTCTCGCGACGGGCCGACGCCGTACGCGCCGATTTCGCCGAGATCGTGGGCACGGCTCGACGAGACTCGATCCGCTGGGTGGTGGTGTCGCGCCGCAACCTCACCCTGCGCGCCTCGCCCGTGGACGCCGCGCCCATCCTGCGCGAGAGCTTTGACCGCCACCCGGGACCCCTGATTTTCACCTCGGCCACGTTGAGTGCAGGCGGACACTTCGACTACATCCGTGGCCGGCTCGGCCTCACCGACACCGCCAGCGAATCGAGCTTTCCCTCACCCTTCCGCTACAGCGAACAGGCCTTGCTCTATCTGGCTGTCGATCTTCCTGATCCGACACATGAGGGTTTCTCCGCCGCGGCCGCCGAGCGCGTCTTGCAACTATGTCGGCTCTCGCGCGGTCGGGCGCTTCTGCTCTTTACCAGCTTCCGCAACCTGCGCGTGGCCGAGGAGTGTCTGCGCGCCGACGGTGGTTTTCCTCTGCTGGTACAGGGTGAACGCCCGCGCCACGTGCTGCTCGCCACACTCCGCCAGCAAGTCGGCTCGGTGCTGCTGGCCACACAGAGTTTCTGGCAGGGCGTGGACGTGCCGGGCGAGGCGCTCTCGCTGGTGGTGATCGATCGCTTGCCTTTTGCCGTGCCCGACGATCCGCTGACCGCCGCGCGCATCGAGCGCATCCGCGAGGACGGCGGGGATCCCTTCAACAGTTTCCAGCTTCCGCGCGCGGCCCTGGCGCTCAAGCAAGGCTTCGGCCGCCTGGTGCGCACGCGCAGCGATCGCGGCGTGGTGGCCATCCTAGACGGCCGTATCGCCCGCCGCCGTTACGGACCCATGCTGCTGGCCAGCCTACCCGCCGAATGCCCGCGCACCGAGGAGTTGGAGGACGTTGGGGCGTTCTTCGGATCCGCAGGCTGACGCGCCATTGAGACTTGCCGGGGCGGGGCTACAATCGTAGTCCATGCACATCTTGTTTCTGATCGGAGCCTTCTTGCTGGGCTCGTTCCCGACCGGCGTCGTGGTGGCGTGCGCCAAGGGCGTCGATCTGCGCAAGGTGGGCAGCGGCAACATCGGCACGACCAATGTGGGCCGCGCACTCGGCCGGGGTTGGGCCGCCCTGGTGCTCTTGATCGACGCGGGCAAGGGAGCTCTTCCGGTTGTACTCGCAGCCGGACTCTTCGAGCAGACCTGGCTGCCCGCGGCTGCGGGGCTGGTCGCGGCGCTGGGGCAGGTCTTTTCCGTTTTTCTCAAAGGCCGCGGCGGGAAAGGGGTCGCTACTTCGCTGGGCGCCGGCCTGGCCCTCGCTCCCCTGCCCGCGCTGGCCTGCGTGGTTGTTTGGGTCGCGCTGTTTGCCGCTTTTCGCATTTCGTCCATCGGCTCTCTGGCGGCCGTGGCCAGCTTCCCCACTTTCCTCTGGCTGTTCCGTGCGGGCAGCTTCGCCAACCTGACCTTCGCTGCAGCGGTCGCGCTCCTGGTCTTCTGGCGCCACAAGGACAACATCCGCCGCCTGGTGCGCGGCGAAGAACTGCGTGCCTAGTGCCGCCGGTCAGAATTTCGGTCAGGTTTTGGCTGCCGATCCATCCCGGCCGGCGGCGTTGCTCCTCGGTCACATAGGATTGACTATGCTCCCTCGTCGCGCCTTGCCGGCCGGGCGCTCACCCAAAACATGGCCGCTCTTCTGACCGGCGGCACTAGCTTCCCAATTCAATGTGTCGGCGGCGCGACTCGCAGGCCCGCGTCGCGCAGCAGTTGCTGGTCCGCCTCCACGTCGGGGTTGCCTGTGGTGAGCAGTTTCTCGCCGTAGAAGATCGAATTGGCCCCGGCCACGAAGCACATCACCTGTGCCTCGCGGGTCAGCGCCGCTCGACCAGCCGAGAGTCGTACCTGCGACCGGGGCATGATGATGCGAGCGGTGGCGATCACGCGCACGAGTTGCAGCGGATCCACGGGCGGCCGCTCAGCCAGCGGTGTGCCCGCGATGGGCACCAGCGCATTGATGGGCACGCTTTCCGGGTGCGGGTCGAGGTGGGCGAGCGTAGCCAGCATGGCGCAACGATCATCGACCGATTCGCCCATGCCGATGATCCCGCCCGAGCAAATACGCATGCCGGCGCGCCTGACCCGCGCCAAGGTCGCCAGCCGGTCGTCCTGCGTGTGAGTCGTGATGATTGACGCATAGAAGGCCCGTGACGTGTCGATGTTGTGATTGTAGATGGTCAGCCCTGCCTCGGCCAAGCGGCGGCACTGCTCGTCGGTGAGCATGCCCATGGTCAGGCACGCCTCCAGACCCACGCCCCGCACAGCGCGCACCATGTCCAGCACGGACTCGAAGGCGGGCCCGTCCTTGGCATCGCGCCAGGCAGTCCCCATACAGAAGCGCGTGGCCCCAGCCGCCCGCGCCCGCTCAGCTGCCAGCACCACATCCTCGCGGCTCAGCATGCGCGCCGGCTGCACCGCGGTCGAGTAGCGTGTCGATTGGGCACAGTAGGCACAGTCTTCCTGGCACGCGCCGGTCTTCACCGAAAGCAGCGCGCACAGCTGCACCTCGTCGGGTCGATGGTACTGGCGGTGCACTTGTTGCGCGCGGAAGAGCAATTCGGGCAGGGCCAGGTCGTGGATAGTCCGGACCTCCTCGACCCGAAAGTCGTGGCGAAGCTCAGCGGTCATGCGACTGGATCTACTAGTTGATCCGGCGCAAGACCACCAGCACGCGCAAGGTCAGCCAGATGGCCTCGGCTACATCTTTGTCCTTGCCCGCTGCCTTGCCCGCAGACCGCACCGTCGGGCCTTCGCTCTTGACCGGCGCGCCTGGGTACCACAGGCCATCGTTCGCCTGGCGCGAACGCAGGTAGGCCTCGGCGGTGCGCACGCCTGAGTTTTCCTTGCCCAGGCCGATGCTGGTGATGGTGTCGAGCGCATCGAGTGCGTCGGTGTAGAAGCGCGGTTCAGTCAGGATTTCCCAAAAAGCGGGCGCCTTGCGGTCCTCATAGCGGTCGGGCTGCAAGAAGCGTGTGGCCAACAGCTCCGCTGCCCGACGCGCCTCGCGCGAGCTGCAGCGCTGGCTGGAAGATGCAAAGGCGCGCAAGACCATGCCGGTCACCAGGTGGCTCGACGGTCGCGCAGCGGAGTCCGTGCGCACACCCCGCCAAGCCCAACCGCCATCGTCCTGACGGAGGGACAGGAGAAGTTGGAAACCCTTCTCCACCCTGGGGTCTGACTCGAACCCTGCACGGCACAGGGCCGAAATGGCCCAGCCGTGGAAATGCAGCGCGACGACTTTGGCGCGAGCCTTGGGCGTATCGGCCAGCGCGAGATCCGCAATCCCGCCGTCATTCGCTTGCGAGGCCAGAATCACGTCCGCCATCTTGTGCAGCTGGGGCGCGGCGCTGCCCTCGCCCTCGACCCGCAGACCCAGATCGGCCAAGCGGTCAAGCGCGCGCACCGTGGCCAAGCACAGAGCGAACTTTCCACTGCCCATCCCCTTCTCTGGCGCGCGCGGCGCGAAGCTGCCATCCTTCTCCATCTTGCGCAGCACCGATTGAACCTCACGGTAGCCGGCAATCTCGTGCGCCGTGGGCGCTTCGCTGTCGTCGATGAGGTCGCGACGCACGCGTGCGAGCACACTGGGGGTTCCCTCACGCAACAAGCGCGGAATAGGATCGCTGGCCAGCCGAGCGCGCCACCCCGAAAGTGCCCGGGGCGGGGATGAGATGGGGACCGAGGTGGGGAAGAGTCGCGACCGATTCATAACCAATGCCAAAGTTGCTGCAGTATAGCGAATGGTTCGGCCGGCGGCGGGAAGACGAATGCGCCACAAGCCTGTCGACAATGTAGGGATAAGAGAGTAGCGCAGAAGGTCGTCTGGGTCCAACGGCTATCGTTTTTCTCCCAACTCAATCTGGGCCTGGCACAGCCCCATTTCGGGAGGTAATAGATCCAGGTCGTCGGCGAGTCTTTGGCCCGTGGGGGCACATCCATGGATGTCAGCGAGAGACCATCGAAACAGGAAGCGTTTCTGACTTTGCTGAGCGAAGGCTGGGTGGCCTTGCACCTGGACGCGCGTCGTCCCGGGGTGGTGGTGCCGGCCCCGTTCTCTTCGCAGGCGCAACTGGTTCTGCAGTACGGCCGCAGCATGCCCATTCCCATCCCCGACCTGGAAGTCACGGCCGCCGGGGTGAGCGCCACCCTGTCGTTCTCCCGCGTGCCTCATCGGACCTACGTGCCCTGGTCCGCGGTGTTCGCGGTTACTTGCACCAATGGTTGCGGCGCGATCTACCGCGAGGATGCTCCGCGGGAGTTGTGCTTTTTTCGCCAAGGGCATGATGGGGGCTTGCCGCCACTCGTGGCGCGGATGAATGAAGGAGCGCAGACTCTGCCAGTTGACGAGCCCTGGCTACATTCCGTCCCGCTGGTCGATGAAGACACCGAAGCGGAGATCGAGAGCGACGGCATGCTCATGCGCGCGCCCACTCGCAGGCGTCGGCGTCCTCAACTGCGCGTCGTGAAGTAGCTACCGGCTTCCGACGGGCCGCACCCGTGCGGTCAGCTCCTGCCGCCCGCTCACCACGCGATCGCAGGGATGTAGGGTTCGCTCAGCCACGCGGTAGGCGTCAGCGCGGCGGGTTTGGTTGGCAGAGCGAAGCGTGTCCAGCGCCGAGTCGGGAAGGCTGGGAATCAGGCGGCCGCGCAAGGAGACACCGCTGTCAGGGGTGCTTACGCTGACCACGATGGACTTGCCTGGGTAGGAGACGCCCAGGTTTTCCATCAGGCCGCGCAGGCTCTCGGGCTTGGGGACATCGGGCCGTACCAGCGCGCCTGAGGCCACGTCGATCTTGATGGTCTTGCCTGCCAGCGCGCGCGGAACCAGCACCGGCACGACCTCTACGAATTCCTTGTCCGCGTAGGGGCGCAGCACCACGCGCACGGGCAGGGTCTCGCCCGGCCGCACCCGCTCGTCAGGCAGCGAAACGCCGACTATTTCGGCCACGTCGTTGCGGTACTCCACGCGGATGTCCACATCGACTCGGTCGATCACCGCGGGTTCAAAGGGATTGCCCAGCAGGTCCGACAGAGCCTTGAGGCCGTGGGCCTGCGACAGGACTCGACTCGACAGCCCCTCGCTCGAGAAGAGCTGGTCGCGAACCTCCACGCTGCCGGCGCCGCGGACATTCAGTCGGGTGGTCATGGCGATCACCATGTCGGTCACGTCCGGCTCAGCCTCGTTCAGCGCACTGCCAATCACTGTGCCCGCAAGCAACGGGAGCAGCCGGCGATGCAGCGCTACCTGAGTGTGGAAGCTGGTCTTCTTGTCGCCGCGGGCGGTGACCATGACCTCGACGGCGACCCAGGGAGCGTGGCGGCCCAACTCGGCCACGATGCCGGTAGGAAGATCTTGCACCACCGCACCGATCTCGCTGAGCGGCGAGGCCAGTTTCATGGAGCTGGCCAGACTGGCCACGATGGCGTGCACTTCTCCGGAAACCAGCGGCAGATCGACTTCACCCAGGCCCAGCAGGGGGTGCCCGAACGCGACGACCGTTCCGCCCTCCACTTGGGTCAGGGTGCCCATGGCCGCCGCGCTGAGGTCCCCGCGAATGAGCGCCACGCCCACGGTTGCGCCCGGCTGTACGGCCTGGGCCGGCGCAGCCGCCGGCTTCTTCCCACCCGAGCCGCCCGCGCGCACCGGAAGCAATCCAAAGGGACGCAAGCTTTCGCCCAGCTCGCGCAGGGCCACGTCCGAGATTCCTGATACGGTCAGGGGCAGCGACGCGGGCAGCAGGCGCGGCTCGCCGTCAGCCAAGGCAGGCGCGGCCGCGGGCTGGGCCGGCCGCCCAGGAGTC
>PMLB01000263.1 GCA_003158735.1 Myxococcales bacterium
ATAGCGATGGGCTGCGGCAGTAACGGAACCAGCACACCCTCCCCAGGCGGCGGCGCAGGCGGCACGAGCGCGGCAGGCGGGAGCGGCGGTGCCGCAGGGGAGAATGGCACCAGTTCGTGCAGCCTGCCGAGCTGTCTAAAGACCCTCGGCGCCAACTGCGTCGAAAGTGGGGTTTGCACCGTGCAGAATGACACCGCGACCGGAAGCTCGAACACCTGCTACGCGAACGGGGTCAAAGAAATCAACGTCCACGACGCGGAAACTGATGACAGAGCCCTGACTGTGACCAAGGGCAGTTCAACTTGCTTTTCGACGGCCTTCAATGGAAATGACGTGTACGTTGGCATGGGATCCGTCACGGTGAAGGACGCCTCCGGTGCGACCGTGGCGAGCGTNNTCCGGACTAATGGGAACCAACTGCAGCAACGAAGGAACCTGCACGCCCTAGCACGACCAGTCAGTGACAGCGCGGGTCACTTGAAACTGGGCAATTTGTCCCGCGTGATGACGTAGGGGTTCGAATAGACCTCCTGGAGATGGGCGGTAGTGTTGTTCGGTGCAGTGAAGAACGGGTTGGCCCAAACGTTGAAGAATAGCCACTTCGTTCCTGTCGACTTGAGCTGATCGGGATCGGGAATCGTGCCGCACTCGTGCAGCGCAATCATCATGTTGGGGAATGCAGTTTGCGCCGCCTGGAAGATACTGGTCATCGGTTGCGTGTCCCCTGCCTTGACGTAGTTGTCTGCGCCCCCGAAATCGATGTATTGCGCGCCGGGGTTGTACGCGGCAGTTGGATACTGACAGAGAGGCGCCAGGAACAAGACATTGTTGAGCCCCTTTGTGGCTGTCAGGTAGTTGAACGCGTACTTGAATAGACTTTGCCACTGTGCTGAGGTCCCCATGGACCACCAGAACCAGCTACAGCCGTTGCCGGCTTCGTGGAACAGCCGGAGGATCGCCACGCCGCCGGCGGTCTTCAGCGGATCGACAAACTGGGCGATCCGGTCCAGATCCGCATTGAAGCTGGTGTTCTCGGCCGTGCCCGCAGCAAGCACGTTGTCGATGTTGGTTTTGGTGGCGTAGCTTCCCCCGTTGATGCCCATGTGGTAACCGAACATGCAAATGCCACCGTTGTTCCAATGGGTGACACATTGCGTGGGTGCCTGACTATTGTTCACGTCGAAGGCGCGAATCGCAGGGTACTTTCCCGTCGCCGCAAAGACCGTGTTCATCCCATTGTCGTTGTTGTCCTCCTCCTGCCCCGAAAGGATGCCGTTGCCATAGATGTTGTGCAGATAGCACAGTACATTGCGCGTCTGTTGCGTGGCGTTGGGTACCACCGGCACGGCTGTGCAACTGCCAGTAGTTCCGCCGGCACCTCCCGTGCTTCCACCGGTGTTCGTGCTTCCGCTTGTGCCCGTGGTTCCGCCGGTCTTGGTGGTTCCGCCCATTCCGGCGGTTCCACCAGTGCTCGTGCTTCCGCCCGTGCGCGTAGTCCCACCGCCGCCCGTGCTTCCGCCCGTGCGTGTAGTCCCGCCGCCGCCCGTGCTTCCGCCCGTGCTCGGCACCCCGGCGGTACCGCCGCCGACCTCTGCGTTCGGGCGCCCGTCAGCATCGCCCGCGTCCCGGTTGCTCGTGCCCGCCTCCGTCGAACTGGCGCCTCCGGTCGAGATCGTGCCTCCAGTCTGCCCGGAGCCTCCGTTTCCAGTGACCCCGCCCGTGACCGTGCCACCGGTGTTGGCCAGACCGGCGACGCTGCCGCCACTGCCCGTGCTGCCACCGCCAGCGCTGACTCCTCCGGACGTGGTGACGCCGCCGGTGACGACGGTGCCGCCGGCCGAGGTCGTTCCCCCGATGATTGTTGTGCCGCCCGGGGCGTTCACCCCGCCGGTCGCGGACGCGCCGCCCGAACCGGCAAGGCTCGAATCGGGCCGGCTGACAGTTTCCTCGCTATTCGAGCAATTCCCGATGGTTGCCGCGACCAACAGGAGACCGGAGACGTGCAAAACTCGAAGGCAGCGGGGAATAGCGTCGGATGGTGTGTTCAGATTGGAATTCAGCATGGATCGCGTTCTCCTTCGGAATCAGTCATCCCCGGTCGCCAAGGACCATGGGGCGCCGGAACAACCGACAAGAGGGCCAGGACCAGGCTGGACCTTCACACAATCCGACCCACGACCCAGCGACAACGCGCTGAGACGCCAGCTGCTATCGAACGTCGGCGAGCGGCCCAAGGGACCTGAATTCTCGATTTCCACCTCGGCAAGACTGACATCACCCGCGCCATTCCGATGAGTTAGCGGACTTAGGCAGGGTGGAACGGCGAGTGGCGCGGCCTCTACTTGAGGTTGGGCACCTTGTCGCGCGTGACAGTGAAGGAGCTGTTGAATGCGGTGGAAATGGAGGTGTTGTTCTTTTGCGAGCCGGCCCAGGTGTTGAAAAGCACAAACGGCGCGGAGCTGGGGAACATGGTGGCGGGATCCGGGAGCTTGCTGGATTCGTGAAGCGGAATGGGCATGGTCGCCCCCACGACGGTCTTGACTTTGGCAAAGGTCGCGGAGTCGCTCTGATAATCGGGACCCGAAAGATCGACGACGTCCTTGCCCGGGAAGTAGACACCGAACTGCGCGGCGGTGAAGCCATTGAGGCCACTGAAGGGCATGAGCCAGATGATATTGTGGAGATCCTTCGTCACGGTCATGTAATTGAAGGTGTACTTCCACAGGGCGACAAATTCGGCTGCAGTTCCCTTGCCCCACCAGAACCAACTGTTGGGTTGCGTCTCGTGGAAGATCGCCAGGATGATGGGCGTGTTGGCGGTCTGCATGGCCTTGATCTGGAACGCCACATAGTTGAGCCGGTTGAGGAACGCTGTATTCTCCGGGGTTCCTGCCGTTATCGCAGTGGTGATGATGCCGCTGGCGGGAGTAGACTCGGCACAGTTGGTGCCTTGATAGCAGTCGTTCTTGTAGGTCGAGCCGGCTACCGGCACGCCCATGTGGTAGCGGAACATGGAAATGCCACCCGCGCTCCAGTAGGCGATGGCGCGCGTGATGCCGGAAATAGTGGAGGTGTCGCTGCCACCGGAGGGATACAGAAAGTCGCCGCCAAGGAGGGCCGGATATTTCAGGTTGTTGGTGGCGTACCAACTGATGTCGCCCTCTGGATCGGCCCAGCTGGTTTCTTGCTGTCCTGAGATGACGTGATTCCCGTATTGGTCATAGATGAAGCAGAGCAGGTTCTTGGCCTGGGTCGTGGGATTGGGGCTGACAGGCAGAGCGCTGCAGGAACCAGTCGATGGCGGCTGGGTCGAGCCACCAGTTGCGCCGGCCGCGCCGGTTCCGGTGCTGCCGCCGGTCCCTCCGGTACTACCTACGTCGCGGTTGCTGTCTGGGCCGGCATCACGATTGCCGCTTGAACCGCTTTCGGTCGAACCGCCCTTGGGGGGGGAACCGCCCATTGGCGTGGAGCCGCCCGTCAGGGTCGCACCACCGGTCGGGGTCTCACCACCGGTCGGGGTCGAACCGCCAGTCGGCGGCTTTCCGCCGGTCGGGGTTGAGCTGTCGATCGGGGGCTTGCCGCCGGTGGGCGTGCTGGCCGTGGTGGAGCCGCCGGTCGGGGTCGTGCCACCCGTTGGAGTCGCGCTGCTCGCCGCTGTCGTGCCACCTGGTGTTGTGTTTCCGCCAGCGCCTCCCACAGCAGTCTGACCACCTGCGTTGGTGTTGCCCCCGGTCACGGTCACCGTGCCTCCTGTGCTCGGAACAGCACTGGTTCCGCCGGTCGTGCCCCCAGCCGTGGTGGCGCCGGCCGTCCCTTGGGGACCAGCGTCGGTCTGCGTGCCGTTGTCGGAGCAGCCAGCTGAAGCAGCCAGAGAGACTGCGACGGCAAACAAGCAGATCTTCTTCATGCGATGTCTCCTTCCCGAACGATTCAGCAACTTACCAAAGGCTGGACCCAGCCTACTGACCAGAAGGGCGTGCGCTCCTGACAAACTTCTATGAATCTGTCGCAATTCGAGCGTACGGGAACATCGCTTGCTGCGGCGTCTTGCGCCGCCCCAGCGAGTCCCAATTTTCCGCGCTGCTCAGAATCCGCCCTCCGACGGCCCCGGGGTGACGGGCAGAGGGCTATCAATGACTCCTCGACTAGAACTCTGATAGTTGACGGACTCCACGGCCACCGCTCACCTGCGTTTCTCGTAGGTCCGTACGGAGTCTTGGCGTTGACGCCCGCTCCCTCCCGCAAGCCACGTTGCAGTGGCTGCGGATTTCACGTCTGAAGCTAAAGAAGTGATCTGCGCCCGCCGATTCCATGGCCTCGAAAGAGTCGTGGACCTTGCTGCGAAAGAATGCGATGGCGAAGATGAACGAAATTCTAGGCTTTGCGCTGGCTGTTGTGCTGCCTTTCACGTGTGCATGCAGCGTGATGTTCGACAGAAACATCGAGCAATGCGCTACCGATCTCGACTGCGCCACCTTCGAGACCGGTGACACCGCGTACGCCGTTTGTAGTCAAGGAGTATGCGTGAACTCGGGACTTGGTCCCAAAGGCTGCTTCTCCGGAACGCCGACAACCACCATTGAGTACCTTAACGCGTGCACCGTCGCGCAGAGCATCTCGTTCGACAATTGCGCAAGGCTGGGGCTTTGCGGCGCCGGCGCACTTGTGCCCGCACCGGTGGTCCCGCAGAGTGCCGGGTCCGTCACGCCGACGATCAAAGCCGTGACGCCGCCCACTCTGAGATGCGCGGATGCGGGGCCCAACGTGATCTATATGACAGGGACATCCGACTTCGGACCCTTGCTTCAGAAGGTTACCCCACTGCTCGCAGCCAACACTCCCCCGTACCGCGCGGTTTTCATGTCCGGAACTTCGTGCGGGGGCGTCAGTGCCGCGTTCGGTGCCACGCCGACTGTCATCAAGGACGTGGCTGGGACGGCGACCAAGGCGGCCAGCTACGCCTACTACTACGACGACACGGGCACACAAGTTAGTTGCACACTCGACACAGACGGCAAGGTTGTCGACATCGGCGTATCGAACCTCTACTCGACGGTTTGCGATGCAACCTATGTGCCCGGTGCCACCGTTGCCGGATACCTGGGGCCGGTCGTCACGTTCGGTCTCACTGTGCCCGCAGGTTCCACGCAGAAGTCGATCAGCGTTGAAGCGGCTCACATTATCTTCGGGCTAGGCGGGCAGAATCCCACAGGCCTCAAAGCAAGCCCGTGGATCGAGCCTGCCTATTACTCCATCCGCAATTCCGGAGCCGGGTCGACCGCCCTGACAGCGGCGCTCATCGATGTACCGCGAACGGCATTCTGGGGGGTCGACCGTCTGTCGACCGACAGCATCCGGGACTCGCTGAAGGTCTCCCCAGCGCCCGAGCAATCCATCGGCATCCTGTCCATCGACTACGTCGACAAGGATCGCGGCAACCTGCACGTTCTTTCTTTGCAGGCCGAAGGTCAGTTGTCGGGATACCTGCCCGATTCCACCGACACCTCCCTCAACAAGGCAAATGTACGCGACGGACACTACCCCCTCTGGGGCTACGTTCACTTCTACACAGCTAATATCAATGGTGCTCCCTCTGCCGCGGCGGGAGCCTTCGTGACACGCTTCTCGGTGCCGAGTCTCGATCGCGCGCTGGTGGATGCCATGATCGACGCATCGCTGGTTCCACAGTGCGCCATGAAGGTGGCCCGTGTGGCTGAAATGGGCGCATTCGTTCCCAATCCGTCCGAGTTCCAATGCGGCTGCCATTTCGACCAGCGGACGACCGGCCGGACATCATGCACAACGTGCGTGACGCCTAACGATTGCCCGGCGAGTGCCCCGGCCTGCAACTACGGCTTCTGCGAGACGGAGTAGGTGCAAACCCGCGCGGATCAAGAATCCGCATCCGTTATACCCGAGCAGCGTAGGCGCGGCGGCTGCCGCCGCCTCGCCGAATGCTCCTGAGAAGACGCACCGATCCCTGAAGAGTATCTCGTTGTGTGCCGAAGCACGGGAACGGCAATGCCGGGAGCGTGAGACATGGCAGCAGCAACGCCCATAGGGATCGAAATAGCCGAAGAGGACATCGCCCGTCTAGAGGCAGCCTGCACCGCTGTCGCCAACAACAACGGCGTGCCGATGAAACGCCTGTTGAAACGGTCATCCGGCCACCTTGCCCTGGTGGTCGATAGCCAGGTGGTCGCGAGAGTGTCCGCTCAGTCAGAGAGCGCGCGAGTGGCGGCGGGCTTTGCCCGACAGCAATCACCGCTGGAGTTGGTAAGAACTTTCCCAGGGTTCTCACCAGGGAGATCCGGCAAGACCAGGCTATGGCTGTTGGCAGTCACAGCAGTGGTGGTAACGGGGACCCTTATCGTCTCCTTACCGACAATACCGAACGCCGTGGCTGGATTGAGCATCCGCCAGCTGGCTAGCATCGAGGTGATCGTCTTTCTCTCTGGCGTGATGAGTGGACTTTCGGGGTTCGGCTTCTCCGCAATTGGATCGGTTAGCCTCTTGTTGCTTGCGCCCATCTTGCAGGTCCCGCTGTTCCAAGCCTTGTCGACGGGCAACCAGGCCCTCTCGGTCGGACAGTTGCGCGAAGACATGCCCAAGTCAGCGAAGAATCTTTGGGCAGGGCCAGGCCCATGTATGTTGGGCGGCATAGCCGGCGTACCGATCGGAATCTGGCTATTGTCCCACCTGCCGGCAGCCCGGCTGATGGCGCTATTCGGGACGCTGCTGCTCTTGTATGCCGTCTATTCGTTGCTCAGGTCCGCTAGCTTCAAGCTGCGCGGTTTCGACGGTCCGGTGTGCGGCGCTGTGGTCGGCTTCTTCGGGGGTGTGGTGGGTGGCTTCACCGCTTTTCCCGGGGCGGCGGTCGTCGTGTGGACAGGGTTGCGCGGTTTGCCGAAGGCGCAGCATCGCGCCATCGTCCAGCCGTACATCATTATGTCGCAGATCTACTCGTTGGGCCTGGTTGCATTGCTGCATCCATCCTATCTGAACGGTCAGTTCTGGTTGCTCCTGGCCTTGAGCCTGCCCGCGGTAGTGCCGGGGACCCTCAGCGGCCTGGCTATCTACCGGCGGACGTCAGATTTGAACTTCAAGCGGTTTGCGTACGTGCTTCTGGGAATTTCCGGCATGTCCCTTCTGGCGAAGACGTGTGGCCTGGCGATTATGAGCCTGTTCTGATCCGGACTGAGGGCCGTACCTCGTCACTCAACGATCTGTCCGCTAAACCATCCTCCACTTGTCCGATTGCGCATGCCGGAGTACTAGACGCGAGCTGATGTGGGCCGTCGTCAACCGATCAACCGCGTCAATCGCACAAAAGGTGGGAGACCCCTAAATCTATCTGATGCCTTTGCCGATGTGGAGTCTTTGTCGATGCAGAGGATGAACGTATTTACAGATCGCAAATTGTCAGCCGTATCGACAGAGCCCATGGCCAAAATGCTCATCACTAGACAACGAAAGGCGGAAACGATGGTGACCCCGACACCACTTCGTTTGGTCGCGATCGAAGAAAGCCTGCAGGCCGAGGACGACGAGCGCGCCGACCCCATCACCGAGCAGGATTTGGTCGCGATCGAGGAGAGCCCCCCGGCAGGGGACGGCGGGAGCGCCAACCCCGTCGCGATGATGACCGAGCACGACGCGATCACGCGAAGAGTACCAGAGTCCGCAAGTGTCGCCGCGCGGGAAAGCCTCCCGGACAATCCCAGGCGATGGCCCGGGTGGAACACTCTGCTGCCTATCGCTGCGGTCGGCGTCGTGATCGGGGTAGCTGTCGTTGTGCTGGCGACGAAGGGAAAGAGCAAACCCACTCCAGCACCGGCCAGCGCCACCGGTGCACCGGTTCGCGGCGCACCGGAGCCGTCCCAAGCGCGGCCGTCATTGGCTCCGCTTGCGCCGGCTGCGGCTTCACCTTCTCAGGTCCGCACTGTCCACGATACCACCCGCATCGCAATCACGGCTGAACCTAGGGCAGCCGAGCTGAGCCTTGACGGCAACGTGCTTGCCGGCCATCGACTGAACCTGGAGGTTCCGAAGGATCGGGGTACTCACGTCATCAGCGCCTCAGCGCCCGGGTACATTCCTTTCAGACAGCAGGTCAGTTTCTCAAGTGACGTGGTCCTCGATATCAGCCTGCACCGAGCCCGGAGCACCCCCGTCCGCCAAGTGGCAAGCCTGCGACCCTCCCAGCGCGATTCAAGACCCACGAGCAGCGTCAGGCCGCCGACTGTTCAGACCGACCCAGGCATTGAGCCGGGCATGAATCTGGACGGTCCATCCCTGCGGCGCAAGGCCAAACCGATTGACGAAAGGAACCCGTACAAGCCATGAAGACACAGGTCTTTGCTTTATCCGTCGGATTGACATGGCTCCTCATCCCTGAGGTGACCCTGGCGCAGTCAAAGGGCACTGGAGATGACGACACAGCAAAGGCTGCCGTCAGGTTTCAGCAGGCGGTTGAGTTGTACCGCGAGGGCAGCTACGAGGGAGCGCTGGCAGAATTTCGGAAAGCCTACCAAATTAGTCCGGCCTACCGTGTGCTCTACAATATCGCGCAGACGCAGTATGCGCTTCACGACTTTGTGGGCGCATATAAGTCCCTTATGCAATACACGGCCGAAGGCAGAGGCGAGATCCCCGCCGATCGGCGCGCCCAGGTCGACGAAATGGCGGCAAAGCTCGAGGAAAGGATCGCCCAGCTGCAGATTTTGACGAATGTGACGGGCGCCGACATTCGGGTCGATGGCGTCAGCGTGGGGACATCACCCCTACTTGGGCTCGTCCCGGTCAATGTGGGAACGCGCAAGGTGAGCGCGTTCAAGACCGGCGCTCCTGAGGCGGTCCGCACGATGAACGTGGCCGGAAAAGAGAGTGTGAAGGTCGAGCTGCAGATTGACGAGTCCATTGTCACGTCGGCAGCGCGTGCGCCAAGCGCTGTACCGCCGTTTGCACCCTTGATCGAAAAGACGCAGCCTCGGGCCGTGTCCATAATCACAACGACGCAGCCTCCGGTCACCCCCGGTCGAACTGGCTTGATTGTCAGCCTCTCTACCACTGCGACTTTCGCCGTCGGGACTGGCGTATTCGGCTACCTTGCACTCAACGCCCAGAAGGATCTGAAGGACCAAGTCAACACTTATCCAAACACCAAAGCCAACATCGAAAATGCGCGTAGCAGGAGCAAGAACTATGGATACGTCGCCGATGCTCTCGGCGCCGCCACCATCATCTCAGGCGGCGTGGCTCTCTATTTCGCGCTCTTCCACAGCGGCGTTTCGCCGAAGCCAAAGTCCGGAAAGGTTGTTGAAGCCATCGTGGTTGCCCCCACAGTGGGTGGAATCGTTTTTCAAGGGAGCTTCTGAGACGCCTTGCTGTCCCGAAGCTCATCGCCGAGGTTCAGGCGGCCTTACGGTGGTGGTAGTTGAGGAGGCCCCCGAGGCGTGAGCGACAAGCTATCCGCCCGCTTGTCCCATTGTCATGGTCGAGCCGGGCTGGTTCCTGATCAGTTGGCCGCCAGTGCCCTGGTGAAAACACTCGGTCAGGTAGTGCTCCACGAATTCCTTGATCAAGTACCGTAGATGTCGCTCGCCGAATATCACGAACTGGTTCATCACCATGCCGGTTCACACGTGCCGTTTTCAAGCTGTGTATCTCTTGCCCAGGGAGAGGTCCTCGCGTTCGCTCTCGGTCAGCACTAGCCCGATGGCGAGATCCTGCTCGTCTAGCGCCTCAGTCAGGGCGTCGACCTCACGCGCGCGCACCTGCGGATCGGCCAGCGACAAGGTGACCTGGACGAGTTCATCGAGTGCCCGGCCGCGGCGGCAGGCGAAGTCGACCTCGCGGCCATTCGCTGTCCTCCATGCGGCGTCTGCGGCGGGCCAGCATGGTGAAGATCGCCACTATGAAGAATCCCATCGCTCCGGGATGTCCGTTGTCGTGTTGGACGATCGCGCACGAGCATCCGCCGGCAGAGGTGGCTGCCTTCTCCGGGCCGGTGCCGGCGGAACTAGTTTGAGCCAGACCATCGGTGCTGGCGCCGCCGGTGGCGACAGAGGTGCTGCTTGTGACAGTTGCGCCGCCTGTGCTGGCCACGGTTCCACCGGAAGGGGACGCGGTACTGCCAAGAGTGGCCACTCCGCCGGTGGCAAGCGCGCCACCCGAAGCGACGACCCCGCCAAGGGATGTGTCGCCGCCGGCAGCAGGCGCGCCACCCGTGACAGACTCGCCGCCCGTAGCAGCGATTCCACCCATGGCAACTGACCCGGCCGAGGCGAATGCGCCAGCCGAAGCGACTGCGGCAGCCGAAGCGACCGCGCCACCGGAAGTGACTGCGCCACCCGACGCCATCACGCCGCCAGTGGCCGTGGCGCCGCCGGTCCTGGACCCGCCAGCGGCAGTCGTGCCGCCGGTACGGGAGCCGCCCGAGGACGTTGTGCCGCCCACCGTCGTACCGCCCGTGGCGCCGCCAAGTGCAGTGGTTCCGCCGGTTCCCGTCGTACCGCCCGCGCCGCCAGTCCCGCCAATGCCGGTTTCGGCATCGAATCTCGCGCCATCAAAAGGCACCACGATGATCTTGCTGCCGTGCTGATCGTTGCCCAAATCCAGCGTCTTGTCGACGTCTATGGCCGCGAAGGTGAAATAGGTGACGTGTCCATTTTCCATGTAGACCCCGACACGTTCCAGTTTGAACCAATGGTTGACCGTCCCATCCGTATAGCGAACCATGTCGGTGGTGGGGTCATAGGCCAAATCCTTGTACTTCCAGGTAGTGCCGTCGGGTGACGTCAGGTGCATGGCCTTGCGGTCGTGGTAGTCATCAACCAACACATGGTATTGGCCCCCGCTGAACCAAACCACCGGATCTTCCCGGGTTGCCGAAGGATACCCGGGCACGTTCTGCGGGAAGATGTTGTCGGTCACGACCTTGTAGGGGCCCGTGATGCCGGTGTCGCTGATCATGACGAAGCCGCCGAGCGGTACGATCATGTAGCGTCCGTCCGGACGTTGCATGATGCTCATGTTGTCGGTCAATCGCGTGGTGGTGTGCCCGTTGCTGTCGATCGGTATGTGGCCCTGAAAGGCCCACGGGCCTTCCAGGGAAGACGCGATGAAGAGATCGCCCGGCCGCGTGTCGCTGACCACAATGCCGTAGCGACCGTCCGACATGGCAATCGCGGTGACGTTGTGACCCTTGCCTCCTTGATTGTCCGGATAGCAAATTCCCTGGTCCGCGTAGGGGCCGAGGACTGCGTCGCTGACAGCATGGATGGCCACAGAGTTGGGGTAGCCTGCATGGCCTCCGGCTTGATCCCACCGGCTACCAAAGAGGTGGTACTTACCATCGGGTCCTTTGATGATCTTTCCATCCCAGTACGCCCACTTCGACATGGTGGGGTCCTCCAGGCCGTTGCTGGTGTCGCGCGGACCGACGGCAGCGGTGCCCCAGGCCGTCTTGCTTAGTTGGCCGACAATGGGCGTGGGCTGGAAGTAGGTGATGAAATCGGCGGCAAAGGCCGACGAGGCGGCGCAGACACACACCATGATCCCGAACAGGCGCAGGAACGTTGACATGTAGTTCAAGGGGGCGGGTGCCGGCCGATTCGGGTCGAGTGATTTTCGCGTCTCGTTCGGGCTAGCTTCGCTTGCGGCCGACCGACAGGTTCGCCTTTCGTCGCATGCCTTGGCTCTTTTCACCGAGTGCCCGGATCAGCTTGGCCAGGACACACGCGTCAAAAGCCGCCCATTTCGTGGGTCCAATGCTCTGCCGGAGCAGGGCGATCGGGCATCGCTACGGCATCACTAGGTAAGCATCACTAGGTAGAGTCTGTCGGGAAATAGCGGGCCGCCCGCAGGGCATGACCATGGCGCAGGATGACCATGGCGCAGGTACGATTTGTAATTCTTGCCATCAAGGAGAGGAGGCCGTATTGTCCTCCCGGTAGCCCTATTTCTCTCCAAATCCAGTCGCTGAGACGAAGGTGCTTCATGGTCGAGAAACACCACGACCCATTCGTAGCAGGCATTGAAGCCGGTGGCACGAAGTTCGTCTGCGCGGTCGGCAACGGTCCTGAGAACTTGAATCGAAAGGAGTTCCCCACCGAGAATCCTGCTGAAGTACTGGCGAACGTCACCCAATGGCTCGGCGAACAACAGCGCATTCGCGGAAAGCTTGAGGCCATCGGAATTGGATCATTCGGTCCGCTCGATCTTGACGAACGTTCGCAAACGTACGGATACATCACCTCAACCCCGAAGCCTGGCTGGAAAAATGTCGACCTCGTGGGTGCCATTCGGATGGCGTTCCCTGGTCTTCCGGTCGGCGTTGACACAGATGAGAACGCCGCTGCTCTCGGCGAATACCGTTGGGGCAACGCAAGAGGCCTACAGGACTTCGTGTATGTCACCCTTGGCACCGGGATTGGCGGTGGCGGAATGTCTGGCGGTCGACTCATTCACGGTCTGGTTCACCCCGAAATGGGGCACATGCTGTTGCCGAGGATATCAGGCGACACGTTCGCTGGTGTGTGCCCATACCATGGGGCATGTTGGGAGGGTTTGTGCTCAGGGCCCGCAATTAGAGAGCGGACAGGCTTGCCCGCCGAGGATCTCCCATCGGAACACGAACTCTGGGTCATCGAGACGCAGTACATCGCGCACGCGGTCGCCAACATCCTGTACGTCCTTTCACCTCAACGAATCATCATTGGCGGCAGTGTCGCGAAGGCCGGACAACTTGGATCCGTCCGGTTCTTTGGGATGATTCGACGGAAACTAGAAACAGCGCTGAACAACTACATCTCATCCTCCGCCGTGCAAGAAGCGATGGACTCGTTTGTCGTGCCACCGCTTCAAGGCGACAACGCAGGCATTCTTGGCGGAATCGCTCTGGCTCAAATGTGCATCGATTGATTGTCAGGGCCACTGAGAGCGGTTGTTCACGCCAGTTGTGCTCGATAATGTCGGCGCGGCAATCGGCACACTTCGCCGGCAAATGGCTTGCCAGGGAGATTTTGCCGCAGCGTTCCGTCTATTGGCGTAGTCCCAATTGCTCAAATGCTCGCTGCTTTCAAGATGTCTTGAAGCAATCCGTCTGTCGCGGCAATGATGAATTTTGTCCTTTTGGTGGGGTCCCTTGGATACCTTAGTGGGCGTCCTTCCTCGTTTGTTACTACAGCCCCAGCCTTCTCTGCTATGAAGGCACCAGCCGCGAAGTCGTAAATCTTGTACCCCAACATCAAGTCAAAATATGCGTCGATTTGCCCAGCCGCAACTCGTGCCATGTCTAGCATGCCACTTGTAGTACCGAACCAGAAGACAGTCCCAGCGAACCCTCGCTTGTCCAGAATCGACGCGAAGCGACTTGCCTTCCCATAGCAAGTGGTCACATAGGCGTCCCGTAATTTCCTTACGGTAGAGGGGCGGATCGGCTTCCCGTTAAGAAAGCTGCCACCGTCTGTCGCCCAGTAAGCATCTCCCGAGGAATAATCGCCTATGATGGCTGCTATTGGATTCATGTCCTCAATACCAAAGACGCTAGCAGCCACACACGCGCCTGGCAGTCCTCGCAATGCCAAGAAAGTGCAGTCAATAGCGTCCAGATGAACAGCATATTCCGCCTTGGGGTTGTCTATTAGATACCCTCGTTCCTCAGTGAACAACTGTACTGGCTCAGGGATACCAGATAGCTCTTGAGCCGCAATATCCTCGGCCAGCAGGTCCGCTTTGGTAGATGGATCCCCGTCTGCCTTAGTAGCTACAATCTCGCCGCCCGAGCTACTGCCCGTGACCTTTGGAATCTCGGTCAGGCACCTCGTTGCGATTCTCTTGAGTACGTCGAGCCAATTGGTCTTCTCCATTGCTCTGTGCTCCTGTCGGGGCTAGCGTCCATGGCTTCTTCCTTCGTAGCTTCTTTGTTTGCCTTCCGGATGAGTGAAGGTTCAGATTACCGCGAGGAGGTACAATGTTTGGCCAAGAGCGTCGGGGACGTGGCGCATGGCTAGGACTCGAATAGGTAGGCCCGTTTCGCAGGATCTGCGAGGTCCTCGGGCAGCTTGATGAAGACGGCCCGCTCTCCTTCCACCAGGACGGCCGCGAACGGCAGCTCACCCTCAAGCAGCGTCAGCTGATCGAGGTCTCGCTCGATCCGGAGAAACTCCGTCCCCGCGCCCGTCCGTGTGGCAATGAGTTGGGGCGCCACCGGAAAAGCCTCATCGAACACGGCCAGCAATTGGCGGCGCCTCTGGCCGGACTTCGCCTCTGCGAACAGCGTGCGCAAATCCAGTCCTTCCGGTGAGAGTCGATTCGCTGCATCTGCAAGTCGGTGAAGGACGTTGCGCACTCCGAAATAGAGCGTGTTGGTACTCATCAAGATCGTGTCGCCAGGCGCGACATTGAGGTTCCCAGAACCGTAGTTGTACTTCACAAGCCGCGGCGTCCGGATCTCGTCAGACCGTTGCACGAGGATCGACCCCGCCTGCTTCCCGCGCGGGCAGCGCTCCACTTCGCCCAGAAGAAAGAATCTGGGGTCGGCCTCCTGACGTCTCGCGGCTGAGCGCGCCAATCGGAGCGTCGTGGGCGAAAAGACGTGCCCCCAGTTCGAGTAGCTCATGACGACGATTACGGCTATGTCAAGGTCGACTACGTCGGCCATCGACCCGCTGAGAATGAGCCACCGGAGCGCCTCGAAATGCCCCAAGGGGTTGTATGACGGCACACCGGGGTCGCTTCCCGCGAGAATAGGGGCGCCGGTGCGATGCTGGCGCACTGCGAGCCGAGGGGCCAGGCCGCCGGCGTAAACGGTCGGCCGACGATCAGGTTGGAACACTTCGCGCTCGATGGTATCTCGATTGGACAACGTTCCGACAATGAATACCTTGGCCGCGGCCAATGGGGATCCCGCCAGGCGGTTGAGCTGACGACGGATTAGTGTGTGTCTGTCGCGCCCAACCGGGTCCTCGAGCGTCAGGAGAGGGTGGATTATCCCGCCACTGCGAAAGCTCAACCCTCCCGCCAGAAGAACCACAGCTATCCGCTTCGGGTCAAGCTCCTCATCCGGAAGATCCTCCACCCTTGGGATCCAGGTGGCACCAACCGGGACGGTCGTGAACTCGCTCAAGGAGTGGCCCGAGAGAACCTGCTCGCGGTTCGTCGCGAGGGTATCGACCAGCAACGGTCCCGCCGTCACGTAGGCTGTTTGCTCCGCGAAGCGAAAATGACCGGCGAACCGCGTGCACAACTCGGCACTCAGTTGTATCTCGTCGGAGTGCACATCGACCTCTGTTGTGCCGCGATGGTCTCTTGCGTTGCCAGACGTCATGGGTACCGGCCTACTCTTTTCCGACGAAAACCTCCCCGGAACAAGTCGAAGAAGCACCGGACCTGGCGGTCACATGACGGCTGGCCGGTTACAAATCTTCTGTACACGTCAATCCTGTTTGGCACGCCGACGACTGCTGGCCATGTAGCTCAACCCTTCGGCCGGATCGCGGCACTCGCACGGCAATTGCCGAAGCCGGGAGGAGAACACGAGCGAGCAGTCCTTCGGTCGCAGGGAAGCCGTAGTGCTTCCGCTTGCTGGCACGATCGACTCTTCAGAGAGAGCAAAGGCCTTGGTGCACAGAAGGCCGAACTCGTAGCGGCTAATACGTCGAGGACCACTGACATGAAACGTGCCGGCGACTCTGGCCAGCGCGACTGCTTCCACGATTCCGACCACGTCGTCGACGAGCACCGGAGTTCGGAACTCGTCGGTGAAAAGCGTCACACGTCGACCCCTGCCCAGGGTGTCGATCATGCACTCTGCTGAGCACCTGTGCTCGTTCGCCGAAGTCCCATACACCCACGAGAGACGTAGAATGCAAGCTTCGGGGCACTCGGCGAGCACCGCCTTCTCGCCTTCGTATTTCGTGGCGCCGTAGCGGCAGGCCGGCTGAGGCGTCTCCGCATCCACGTACCAGCCGCGGCTACCGTCAAAGACCAAGTCCGTAGACAGGTAGATCATGGCAGCTCCGACTTGTTTGGCGGCCGAAGCGACGTGTCTCGATCCGTCCCGGTTGCAGGCCTCTGCTTCCTGATGGTCGTCCTCGCATCCTTGCAGACTGGCGAACGCCGCGCAGTGGATGACCACGTCTGGCCTGCACTGGCCAACGGCTGTCGTCACGGCTACCGGGTCCTTCACATCGAGTGCAACGCGGGCGACTCCCGACGGGACGAGAGATGGGCTGCTCCCATAGGTGCCGACGACCTCTGCACCTCGGTTGGACCACGCCTGGCACAGCCTGGCCCCGATGAAACCGCTGGAACCGGTGACCAGTATCTTCATGAACTTCTCTGCGGAATCCGTGAGCGCACGAGACGAGGAGCAATGGGCGTCCCCTTGACCGGTCACCACCTGGCGGAGGGGCATGGGGAAGCCCCTCCGGCAAGCACCAGGAGCCGGTGGGGCGAGCAGTCACGGAAAGGACGAGACATCGCTGACCGCACAGACTGTAGCGTCAATGCACCGGACGAGCAAGCACTCGACCGAAAGCGTTACCAGCCGCCGCCACTGCGAACCCGTCGCTCGATCGCGCGGTTGACGTAGGCGGCGAAGGGCGGACAGAGGGCGCAGTGGGACTCGGTTCGCCTGTCAATCAGCTCCAGCGTTTTCCGGTACCGCTCTCTGTTCTGCATCCAACGAGCATTCCAGATGGTCCCGAACTCCTGTTTCTTCAGGTCTCCGATCGGCTCCGAGAGCCCGGCAAGGTGGTCACATCGGTACACCTTCCCGTCGCCGGTGATGGTGGTGCACAGGAGCTCGCTCCAGCACCGCCTGGCCGGCCCCGGCCTTCCCACAGGCCAAGTGGTGGGGGTCGTGTAAACCTTGAGTTTGTCGTTCTGCGGCGTTGCCAGGCTGATGCGTCTTCTTGCTTCCAACCATGTGCGCCACGCAATACCGTGGCTCGGCCGGATGTCGGGCTTGAAGCGGATGAAGTCAGCGCTCCAGCTCTGCGCCAATTCGACGGCTGCCTCCACGCTGTCGGCATTGGTCTGAGTGACCACGAAGCCAATCCCCTTTTGGGCGCGATTCTTGGGAATCGTATTGAAGTTGCGCTCAACCTGGCCGAAAAAGTCTCCCCCCTTCACCTCCTTGTACTGCCTTGCATTGACCGCATCGAGACTGACGTGGCATGAGTCGCCTTCACCGAGCTTCTTCAAGGCATCAACAACCTCCGCGTTGATCCCAATCCCGTTCGTGATGACAACGATCGAACGCCCCTCTTTCTTCGCAAGCTTCAGCAGTTCACAGGAAAACTTTCTCGCCGTCTTGTGGAAGGGGTCTCCATACAGGCCAGAAAGGCGAATCCGCTCCACGCGCTGGCCTCCTGCCCCGCAGCGGAAGAGGGATTCGAAGCGCCCCAGATCTGTTGGTTCGGTTGCGGGTCTCACGTGACCGAGGTGCGCTCCGATGCAGTGGGGACACTTGAGCTGACATTCAGTGGTGGGCTGGACCTCCACTTCGAAGGGGGGGGCCTCGTTTCCAGACACCCAGAGGCCAATCCGCCTCCTATGTTTATCGAGGGCGTGTTCATACTTCAGGTCGATCTCGTTCGTCCCTGGAGCTTGCGCCGGTGGACGAGGCTCCGGCTTGGACCTCAAGAACACGTCGGTGTGCTCTGCATCGTCCCAGATGGCTTTGAACTCGCCGGAATAGGTTTGGAACAGGGACGAGATGCCGCGAACGAGCAGAGACTGCGAGCTGCGGGTCGCGCCGCCCCCCGCGTAAGGGGTCAATATCATGCGATCGCCGAAGCGGTTCAAAGACACCGGGAGGATGCGACGGGTGCAGCGCACTTCCAACAAGCACTCGTCACGTTGCCCCAATTCTGCGGCGTGCAGCCACTTCGTTTCTAGATTCTCCAAGGTCTCCAGGATATCCCCTTTACCATTGCTCGGGATCTTGTTGTCGGATTTGTAGTTGGGAAGAATGCGCCGTGTTCCCTCGGTCTTCTCATTCATCTCCTGGGTGTGCATCACTTCGTACATCTGCTGGGTCTCGACGTAAGGATCGAGAAGAAGCACACGTAGGCGTAGTCGCCTTGTCATGAGCCGATTCAACAGTTCGTCGTTGAGATCACCCTGATCGGCGCAGAACCGACGCCAGAGCGAATGCCCCATCATGTCGACATCGAGAAGACCACCACCTGCTTTTCGCGCTTCATCGAGCGCTTCCGTCAGCTCGTCGTTGTAGACCGTCCCGTCCTTGACAACCACTTTCGCGCCAAGAATCTCCCAGTCCATGGGGACGTACCACTTTCCGAGATTCACCCTGTCCATTTCCTTGGCGTATCTTTCGCAGTTCTTCAGGATGTCCTCGTACTCCGACGGAGTTTCCGCGTCCCAAGCCGGCTGGGCGCTGGCTTTGATTCGAACCACGGGCCACTCAAGGGTGACTTTGAATCGTTGGTGCTTCTTCAGATGGGGTATCTGGGTCGTGTCCCAGTCAATCGCATTTGAGTCGTCGACTAGGCGGCCACTGCCCAGATCGAAGGAGTCCGCAGCCTGAAGCAGAAGCCCGAAATGCGCCAAGTAACCACTCAATTCATCGAGCTTCTGTTCGGCCGTCTTTAGGTCGTCCTTTGCATGCGCCGAGGCCAAGTCCAGGATCGTTCCTGCGTCTTCTCGAGGGAGAAACGTCTTCACCTGGCGTTCGATCTCAGATCGACGGGCATGGCGGGCGCGTGTTTCCAACCAGCCGTCTCGGGTGAGATGAGCAGCGGTTTTCATGCCTGCATCATGGACGAGCGCAGCAGCATAAAGGACGTGGAGTCTCCCCTTCGCTTGTGGGTCACTGAACACAGCGTGGCTGACCAGCTCGTGCAGATTCTTTAGAACGCAGGCCACATGGACGGCGTCGTGAACCGCCGGAAAAGGCGCGACACAATACTTGTAGATGGGCTCGTTGCAGTCTTCAGCCAGTTTCACGAGATATTGGTTTTGCCGTTCGTCGATGAAGCCTGCGTGCTGCGCGGCTTCGAGGGTGCTCTTTATGCTGGTGAGGGCGTCGTCTGATGAGTTGGTCGGCATGGTGAGACCTCGTGGAAACTCGATCTGGGATCTCGGGGGTGGGAAGCCGTGGTCGGGCAGGAAAACGGGTTGAGTCTACACGATGCCCGATGCGAAAGAAGGCTCTCACGCTCCAGTTGACGATTGTCGTTGTAGTGCAATGACAGCACCAGGCGCAGCCGCTCGGGTAGCTTTTCGATCGCCTCGCTCAGGCGGCCCACCGCCTGGGCGCGCAGCACAGTCGCGCCGGTGGCCTTGCCGCCTGCCAGGGTTGGCAGGATGGAATCGAGCGGCAGCGGCGGCTCAAGCAGGGCGGCCATGCCTTAGGGCTGGCCGGTTGCGACAGAGCGAGAGGCTGCAAGAAGTTACTATGCACGCCCGGGTTCTTGTGCTTCCATACTCACATTCATTGAGGGTCGCGATGCCGGGGCGTGATTCCGCTTATAGTTTGACTCCCTCCCAGCTCCAACAGGCACTAGACGTGCTCGCCCGAGCCAGGGAGACGTTTCAGCTCAAGCCAAGCAGCCAGCGGCTTTACAGGTTTCTTCGGCTCGCCGTCCATGCCAACTCGTCACGCAGAGGTTTATCATTTCGCCGTTCATCAGAGAGACGGAGCTTCCGCCACTGCTGGAGAAAGCGAAGGACGGAGGCTGCCAGATCTTCTGGATCGCGGTCGGCCCGAGCACTGTCAACGACTCAATCATCGCGCGTTACCAGGCGGCCAATGATCCGAAGCGTCCGCTTAATACACTGCCCCAGCCAGAACAAGAGCAGGTCTTCGTGGAGATCTTCGAACGCATGAAGAGGGCCATCAAGGCTTCGTAGCGCTGTGGCGGCGAGGTCCGAGGTCAGTTGGTGGAGCATCGGCTTCCCAAGCCCCCTGGTAATTATGCGCAATTGTTGTCAAACAAATGCGCAATCCTCCGCAAAACAAGGTGGAAGGACCCGCCTGAGCCGAGAGCCGTCCACCCGCCGAGCATGGGCCAGATAGTGGAGCTGCCCGAAGTGGGCGGCCTGCATCACCGCTACGAGCGACGCGCAGCCTGATCGCCACAAATGTCCGCCATGCCGATGTCGACATGGATCGCTATCCCTCGGCCCGCAGGACGACACCACGTTCGCTCCGACGCCGATCACGCGCCCGACGTGGGCGCACTCGCGCGCGAGCACGCCGTTGGTCTCACCGATCCACCCAGGATCCGCCTCCCATCGACGCCCCGATGACAGCCTGGCGAAGGACAGGTGGTGGCAGCGCGGACGCGACGGCTGTTCGTTCAGCATCCCTGACTGGCGGGACAGGGCCACGAGGTCGTGGCGGCGCAGGTCCACTTGGAGGTGCCAGTGCTGCCGGACGGCTCGGGACAGATGCAATAGCCGGTCTTCGTGGCACCCGAAGAGTCGAGGTGCGGTGGTTGTGGATAGTCCGAACAAGCGCCATTTTGCGGATGCGATTTGGGGACATTCCTACTTGGGCCTGACAATTTGCAAATGCGATTCGGTGAGGGAAAAATGGCGTTTGAAACGACTGCGCTCCGCCTGATCGAGCGCGCAGGCGACCAGATCCAGGTCGCATCAGGAACGTCGGTATCTTCGGTATCTGTTGTGTGGGTAGGCGAGGCCTGGTATGGTCCTGGGCGAAATGGCACTAGCGTCGACCACCACGGCGTAACGTCCAAACGGGAGGCAAACTGGATGCGCGCTCTTGCAACCTGGATTTCGGTCCCAGCCGCCATCGTCTGCGCGAGTGCGTGCAGCACAACTAGCGTCACTCGGGTGACCGGTGACCACGACGCAAAGGGCCTGCGCTATTGGCTGGCGGCGCCGTACGTGCTCGTCAGCGCGCCGGTCGAGGTCTCGCGCACGGAGCACGTCTATCGACTCGAGGGTGATGTTCTGACTCTCGTCCCGCCAGGCAAGTGGCTCCCGGGCGATTCTGCCGGAATGCTACCACTTGGCCCGCCAGTGGCCACGCCTGCTGTCGTTCCGCCCGTGACTGTGGCCCCTCCGCCAATGCCCGTGGTGCCCGGTGGAAAGGGCGGGGACAAGGCCAAGCAGAAGAAGGCAGGCGCAGCGAAGGAAAGCAAAGATGCCAAGCAGAAGAAGGCAGGCGCAGCGAAGGAAAGCAAAGATGCCGAGGACGGCACCACGCTGGTCGAGGACAAGGCGAAGGACGGATCGGACCCGAAGGATGGCGCCGGAGCGACGGCGAAGGCTGATAAGGGATCCGCGCCGGCCAGCGTGATCTCGATTGTGTGGTTGCCTGACTATTGCGAACAGTACGCCGTATCACAAAGCAACACGCTATCCGCTGCCTCAATGAAGATCGCGCTCGCTGATGGCTGGAAGTTCGTCAACTTTGACGCCAGCAACGATTCTTCGGCGGCCATAGGCAAACTGCTCGATACGGTCGCCACTGTTGCTGGCAAGGCTGTCGACGCCAGCAAGGATGTCAGGGTCGCGACGATTCAGAAAGATGCCGCGGCAATAAAGGCGGGCAGCACGGCGGGCGCTCAGGCGACCAAAGGTCCACTTCTTCGCAGGACGATCTCGAGCTCGTTGAAACCGGGTATCTATCCGCTGTTCGAGCGACCGGCCGACAAGGAGGGCAAGATCAATTGCGACGCCACTCCTCACCTGAGCGCGGCGCTCAGCGGTGCTGTGATCACCACGATGGAGTCGTGGACGGAACTACCGCTGTCTAGGCCAGAACAGTGATACGTCTCCGGGAGGCCGCGCGGCTGTGCCGGATTCGGGATCAGCTTCATCAAACCGGTGCTCCGAACTGGATGGGGGACGTGGTCGCAACAGCGGTCGGACCGAAGGTGCGCGGCGGGGTCGTGACGGATCAGTTGGCCATTCAGGTGGTCGTTCCACAGAAGGTCCCAGGCTTGTCCGCTGAGAGGTCTGTGGCCCCATTCGTTGGCGGCATACCAACCGATGTGATCGACGGGAGCGAGCCGGTCGGGGTGGCGACCGGGCCAGAGGCCCCGGCCGCGGAAGTCGCCGTCGGCCTTCCCATCGTCATTCCGACATCCGCCGAACAGGGCACGATCGGTTGCGCAGCCTGGCGCGGCGGAGCGGCGGTCCTGCTGACAGCTGCGCACGTCGTGCGCGAAGGCCAGGAGGCGCTCCTTTTGCAGGATCGAACTCCCGTCGGCAGATGCGAACTGGCACGCGATTCGGCGACTCGGGCGGAACTCTATGGTCGGCGCGCAGTGCCAGAAGGCCCCTTCGTTGTCGACCTCGCGGTGCTCCACGTTCCCCGAGGCCGTATCTTTCGTGGAGGGGCCGGACAACCGCAAGCCGTCATCATGCGGCCGAGCAATGAACTGCTGCCCGACCTAGTGAACACGGAGGCTCTGAGCTTCAGCGGCTCCTCCGGCGCTTGGCGACGTGGCTTCGTAACCGGCCTCTGGCCCAAGCGGGCAAGCGATGGCGCAGTGGGTCTCTGCTTGATCAAGCACGAGCCCCTGTCGGTCGGGGGGGATTCAGGGAGCCTTTGGATCGTAAGGAAAGACGGCCAGCTGTTCGCGATCGGGCTGCATTGGGGACTGGTCCGGGCTGGAGGTAGCCTCCTTGCCTTCGTCAGCGACCTTCCAGCCATCTGCGCGCTCTTGGGCGTGAAGGCAATCGCGGGCAGACCGGATGAGATCGTAACAGGCTCCTGATCAAGAAGTTTCGGCACACGACGGCATCGCCCGCCGGAGCCCAGCCATCGAAAAACTCAGTGATATTGAGGCTGGCGCACTTGCGTACAAAAAGCTCGGGAAGGTTTTCGCGCGCAGCTGCGCTAATCGTAGCCACCGTTGGGAGACAGGCAGCGCGGATGACCACCTGGCGAACCACAACGGGACGAGTGACCGAGGGAGCAGTCAATATCAAATTCCGTCAATCATGAAATTGTCGATTCCCTTTTGGCGTTGGGCACGGGCGCTGTCCAGATGCGTCAGATAGTACGAGATGGGATTGTCGCTCAGCGACCAAAGACGGTAGCGATTTGCCGGGTTATCGATGGTCTCGGATCGAGGCTGTATGGTTCCGCCTAGCACGGACGTGTGTTGCTTCGCCATCTTCATGTCGTCATAGGTCAGCCGCTGGTTCGGACCTGGCCCCACGACGTCGTATACCCTGTGTTCATTCCACCCCTTCTGGTCGTAGGCATAGGCGCCCACGATTTGCACGAAACACGACCAGCAGGCAAGGATCGAAACGACAACGAGCCGACGTGTTCGAGCGCAGATCCATGGCACGAGAGGCACGGCAAGAAAGGCGAGCAAGATGATGAGGTCGACAATGGGACGATATCCATAGCACCAGCCTCCCCACCAGTCGAACCACTTCGCAGCAATCACGAACATACCAGCGGTAGCGAGCGAAAGTGCTTGGAGATGATATTGCTTGCGGTCGCGCCACACACGGACCATGCCCCACACAGCGACCACGGCCACTGGCGAATAGACCAGCAGGCCGCGAGCAGGACTGACAAGCAATCCCAAGGCGCCGAAATAGAACGGTGTTTGCCAGAGGTCTGGGTTGCCAGTTCTCATCATGGCAATGTGGGGGCCTTTGCCAATCTGGCCCGTGGAAAAGGGATTATCGAAAACAACCAAACCATAAAGAACCAGTAGCACCGCCACAGGCAGCGCGCCCGCCAAGACACGTACCATGGCGCGGCGGTCGCGCAATCCAAGCATCAGGACCACCGCGGCGAGGACTAGTATTGTCGTTGGCCTGCAGGCCACGGCCAGAGAAAATGAGAGCCCAGCGAGCACGTGCAACGGTCGTTGTGGCCGCAGTAGATAGTAGCAACCCATGGCCAGAAAAAGTTGACTGGGGCCATGTTGAAACAACGCCTGGCTGCTCGTGCTCCACACACAAGTACACAATCCATAAACCAATGCTAGAAGAAATGCGCGCCGCGAGCCGAGCGTGGCTAGAGCCAAGAAGAAGAGAAAAACCGCGCTGCCCGCCACCGATGCAGCAGCAACGAACTTCGTTGTTTGCCAGAGCCGTACAGGGTGCTGTTCCAAGGCCGGGTCAAAAAGCTTTACCGCGGCCACAGCGGGCAGAGCGAGAAGACCGGCCCCAACGCCGAAAGTATCGGCGAAGACGCCAGGCCAGCGAGTCTCGGACAAACAGTAGTATGGCGCAATGGTTCGCAACCTGCCTGCGCGCTGATGCTCGCGCATCGTCTGCCCATCAAGCACAAAGTCCCAGGAATGAAACCGAGCAGTTCTCTTTCCTTCCGGGTACGTCATCTTCTGAACAAAGAGGTGTGGTGAATCTTCGACTGTGAACGTAAGGCGCCCACGGGTAAGAAGCTGCAATGGCAGATAAACATTGGCGGAAGCATCGTTGTTGGCAAGGCTGTCGCCATTGGCCATATAGATCACGAAGAGCAACGCCCCCAAGAACATGCCCAGCTGTCGCGAGGATGCGGCTCTTGCGGGTTTCGTGGGTGTTCCCGTCCGTTCGGATTTCCGTCGTTTCTTATTGACAGTCATGTGGTGTCATCCACAAGGGCCGCGTGGCGAGTTCCGTGCCGGCCTTGAAGTGAGGCAAGCGCTTCGGGCTGACGTCGACGATCTGGCCGGTGCGTGGGTTGCGTCCCCTGTGTGCCCTGTAGCTTCGAACCTGGAAGGTTCCGAAATCGCGGATTTCGATCTTCTCGCCGCGGCGGATGGACTGCTCCATGCAATCGAAGGCCACGTCAACCAGCAGCTCCGCACGCGCCCAGGGAACTTGAGCTTGTCGGCGATGACGGCGATCATGTCGGCCTTGGTCATGGTCACGGATTGGCTTCTACACTTTTCCGCGATCTTCACAAGGTCACCTTGGCTTGCCCGCGTCGGTTCCGTCAAGATTCCTCGGGTGTGCGTGCGGCGGCGACGGGGACGACTTGGCTGCGGAGAGAGCTATGTGACGAGATGACCCCCGAGTATCTGACGACATGCCGACGAGGAGGGGGGATGATCGCGGCTAACCTGGCAATGAGGGCCAAGGGCGCAAGGTCGATCGACGAGGTGCCCCTACGGGACCCCGGCGGACCACAGATCGTCGTAGGCGCTGCGTAGACCAGTGCGGGAGATCAGCCGATGGGCTGTTCTCTCGACCAGGCTGCCGTACTGCTCGAGCACGGTCGTGTCGTCTAGGACGGGTGCGGCCCCGCCGCTTGCGTAGCTGGCGATTGCCCTATGCATGATTGCCGTCCTTGCGCGGGACTTCCGCCTCTCTCATCAAGCGCTGCCACATCATCTTCATGCCGCCTTCCAAGATCTGCGGCGCCGGCTCACTGAACAGACGCGCGGCCACGTCCACGATGGCGCGGCTGGCAGGCGCCATGGGAAAGAGATCCACGACTGGCCTCTGCGCCATGACCGCCCGATGCACGTTCTCGTCGCGCGGCACATATCCGAGATGGCGCCGTTTCGCGGTGAGGAATCGGCCGTCCCCCGCGCGGGCGTGGATATTCTCGCCGACATGCTGGTCGACAGCGACGACGCAAACCCCGTGTACAACTACCAACCGAAAGCCCCTCAATTCAATCCGTGATTAACGCTTTCGGAGGACGACGCCTCCCTGGCCAACCGCCCAAGTTTCCCGGGGACTGCTGCCCCAGATGCCGTTCAAGAACACCCACCCTCCGGCGAACGAATCGGACCAGGCGACGCCGTTCCAGTGGGCAATGTCCTGGGGGTGATCTGTGTAAAAGCCCTCCAGGCTTGTGCCCACGAGCCAGCGATCGTCAGGTGCATTGAGCCATATTCCGGCTCCGGCGACTGGTTCTTTGGAATTCGACCATTCCGTACCGTTCCAATGGCTCGCTGCTGGCCCCATGAAGCCCCCACCCCAGCCAGCAGACGTCCAAGCGCCCATGAGCCAGACGTCGTTGGGCGCGGTACTCGAAACCAACCACCACTCCGTGCTTTCCCATCCAATTCCCGTGCAGGATGTGCCGCCCTGCTGGCAGTTCGAGCCCCACCAGTCGACCGCGGGCAGCTTCTGGACCGACCACCGCATGCCGTCCCAATGCACGACCGTGCCTGCATAGCCTGCAGCCCAGACGTCGTTGGGCGCGGCGCCTGAAACCGCGATGAGGTTCTCGTTGGTTGGACTCGGCCATGGACTCCAGGTATTGCCATCCCAGTGCGCAATGCTGCCCCAACAACCGACGGCCCAAGCATCGGTAGCGCCGCTGCCCCAGACCGCCATCAGTGCGTCGTTGGCACCGGTCGGGACAGTGGACCAAGCATCGCCGTTCCAGTGCACCAGATCTGCGGTCTCGGTCGTGGCCCAGACGTCCTTTGCGCCATTGGCCCAAATCGCGCCACTGCCCTCGCGGCCATTCCCGGCACAGCCATTGTTCATCTTCTCCTGGGGGTCAAGCGCGGTCGACCAAGCATCCCCATCCCAGTGAACCACGAGGCCGCCTTTCCCCACTGCCCAGATATCGTTCGCGGCACTGCCCCAAGCTGCGTAAAGATTGGACACTGCCGGATCTGAGCGCAGCCAAGTCGTGCCATTCCAGTGCAGGCTCCCACCGCCCACGGCCCAGACATTGTTCGAAGCGCTGCCCCACACGGCGAGAAGTGACGGCATGCTCTGGATGGATGCGGTAGACCAGGCAACTCCATCCCAGTGCGCGATGCCACCCGAGCTGTAGGGATAGGGGCTGGAATAGGTCCACGACGGGTTGCCCACGGCCCACACGTCGCCCGCTCCGCTGCCCCAGACCGCGGCGAGATCCCAGTTTGGAGTGTCGGACCAAGCCGCGGCGGCCCAGGCAGTGCCGTCCCAGCGCAACGCGGTGCTTTCGGAGCCGACGGCCCACACATCGCGCGGATTGCTGCCCCAGACTCCGCGCAGAGTTACATTGGTTCCACTGGGGACAGTCGACCAAGCGCTGCCCGTCCAATGCAGTATCACGCCATCCGAACCCACTGCCCAGACGTTCTCTGCGCTACTACCCCATACTGCGTGGAGGACGGCGCTGGTAGCACTAGGAGTAGCTAGCCATCCCTTGCCGTCATAGTGCAGGATCGTTCCGTCCGAGCCAACCGCTCCCCCAACCGCCCACACGTT
>PMLB01000173.1 GCA_003158735.1 Myxococcales bacterium
AGTTCTGACCGGAGGCACTAGCCTCGGAACGCCTGCGCGATGGGGTAGCGGCGGCCAGTGCCAAAAGCTTTGCCGGTGATCTTGAGTCCCGGCGGAAGTTGGCGCCGCTTGTACTCCGACTGGCGCATAAGGCGCATGACATCGGCCACCACCGCGGGATCGAACCCAGCCGCCTTCAGGGCCTCGCTGTCCAGGCCGCGCTCCACGTGGGCTTCCAAGATCGCGTCCAGCACATCATAGGGCGGCAGGCTGTCCTGGTCTTTCTGGTCGGGCCGCAGCTCGGCCGAGGGTGGCTTGCTCAGGGTCGACTGCGGGATCACCGCACGCTCGGCGTTGATCTCGCCGGCAATTCTGTACACCAACGTTTTGGGCACATCCGACAACACAGCCAGGCCGCCGCAGGTGTCGCCGTAGAGGGTGCAATAGCCCGTCGCGATCTCGCTCTTGTTCCCAGTCGAAAGCAGCAAAGCGCCCAACTTGTTCGACAGGGCCATGAGGATGCCGCCACGGATGCGCGCTTGCAGATTCTCCTCGGTGACATCGGCAGGCCGGCCTGAAAAAGCCGGCGCCAGGGCTTCGAGATAGGCGGCGAACATGGGCTCGATGGAGATGGTGCGGAACGAAATGCCCAGCGCCGCAGCCAGCGCCGCCGCGTCGCTGCGCGAGTGATCCGACGAGAATCGCGACGGCATGGACACGCCCAGCACGTTGGCCGGACCCAGCGCGCGCGCGGCCAAACAGGCCACCACCGCCGAGTCGATGCCGCCCGAAAGCCCGACCAAGGCTCCCGTGAAACCGCAGCGCCGGGCATAGTCGTGGGTTCCCAGCACCAGAGCATCCAGCGCCGAGCGGGCATCGGATTCCACCAGCGGCCTCACCGTGCCGCAACCGGCGTCCACATCGACCACAATCAGATCCGTCGCATGCTCGGCGGCACGCGCGATCACTTCGCCGCGCGCATCCAGTGCCAGGCTCGATCCGTCGAAGAGCAGGTCATCCTGTCCGCCGACCTGATTGACAAACACCAGCGGGCGCGCCCAGTGCCGGGCCACGTTGGCCAACATGCGCGGGCGCAGGTGGCGCTTGTCCAGGGTGAAGGGCGAGGCCGCGATGTTGATGAGCAGATCAGCGCCCGCGGCCACCAGCTTCTCGATGGGATCCTCGCGATACAGGCGCCGCGGCCAGAAATCACCATCGTTCCACATGTCCTCGCAGATCGAGATGCCCAGGCGACGGCCCGCGAACTCGACCGGCGCCACGGTCTGGGCCGGCTCGAAATAGCGCCACTCATCGAACACGTCGTAGGTCGGCAACAACGACTTGCGCTGGACCGAGACCATGCGGCCCTGGTGGATGAGCGCCGCAGAGTTGGCGATCCGGCGACCCACCGGCGACTCGGGAAGCAGCTCGGGAAAACCGACGATCACCGCGGCCGAGCGGCCGGCGGGCCCGCAGCCCACCCGCGCCACCAAGCGATCCAGGCTGCGCATGCCCGCCTGCACGAAGGCGGCGCGCTCCAACAAGTCGCGCGGCGGATAGCCCGAGAGCGCCAGCTCGGGAAGTACCAGGAGATCGGCTCCCGCTGCCTCGGCCGCGGCGAGGGCTTCCTCCGCCAGGCGCAGGTTGCCGTCGAAATCCCCCACGGTGGGGTTGATTTGGCCGAGTGCAATCTTCACGGGCCTAAGGTTAGCTCTTTTCACCACAGAGAGCACAGAGAGCACAGAGAAGGATCGGAAGGAAGGAAGGGTTCGGATTCGGATCCGGATCCGAAACCCTTTCCCTCCGGCCTCTGTGCTCTCTGTGGTGAGACTCCGGATCGCGCCGACGGCCGTCAGGCCCCGCGAGAATCGTGGTTAGCACCTATGTCCCCACCCCTTCCCTTTCCGGTCCGGCTCTGTGTCCTCTGTGCTCTCTGTGGTGGGAAAAGCTAGTTCCCTACCCCCGATACCCGATGGCGTCCAGGGCTGCGTCGTGCAGTGCTGGTCGCAGCGCCCGGAAGCGCGGATCCTTGCGCGCCGTCGGATGAACGAGGTTGGTCAGCAACACCACAGAAATCTCGCGCTCAGGATCGATCCAGAGCGAGCATCCCGTGAAACCCAGGTGTCCCACGGCCTGGCGAGACAGGCGATCGCCGGCCAGCGAGCCGGTGGCCGCCGGCCCATCCCAGCCCAAGCGCCAGGTCGATCCCGGGATCCCGGCTGGCTGCCAGAACAGACGCAGCACCTCGGCGGGAACCAGAGGCGCACCGCCCGCGGGCCCGGAATCGCGCCAGGCGGCGCACAAGGCGCCGGCCAGCCCCAGCAGATCCGCAGCATTGGCGAAGAGCCCGGCGTGACCGGCCACCCCGCCCATGGCAAAGGCGTTGAGATCGTGTACCTCGCCCACGAGCATGCGCCCGCGCACCGGACAACGTTCGGTGGGCGCCAGTTTTCGGCCGGAAAGCGCCGCCGAACCGGAAAAGCCCGTGGCGCGCAGCCCAAGTGGCGCGAACAAGAACTTCTCGGCCAGCACGTCCAGCCGGCCGCCCAGCCCGCGCTCCACCAGATCGCCCAAGAGAATGAAGCCCAGGTCCGAGTAGAGCGAACGCGTTCCTGGCTGATAGGCCAAAGGCTCTGCCGCGGCCAGCGCGACGATGCGTTCCCGTCCCTGCGCGGGCGCCACGCCGTCGCTGATGACCTGCTCGAAGAATGGGCGATGCGCCGCAAAGCCGGCGGCATGGGCCAAGGCCCGCCGCAGGGTCACCTCGGGCCGCGCTGCCAAATATGGCAGGTGCTTGCCGAGCGGGTCGTCCAACCCCCAGATGCCGTTGCCGACCCCACGCATGACAAGCAGGCTGGTCACCACCGCCTTGGTCAGCGAGGCCAGATCGTAGACCACATCGGTCGTCAGCCCCTCGACCTCCGGGACGACTTGTCGATGGCCGAATGCATCAAGAAGCCGCACCTGCCCAGCCTGTCCGATGCCCAAAACCAATCCCGGAATCACGCCGTCGTCGACGGAACGACGGGCTAAGGCGCGAACCAGGGTGAAATCGGCGGCCATGTTTGTCAGGCTACCAGCTTTTCGGGTTGGGTTTCGTGCAACCCAGCGAACCCCCGCGCGAGTATATTGGGCCCTGGGATGCGTGCTCGGACCTGACAGCGATGAGATTCGGACACTACGAGCTTTTCGACCGCTTCGCCGTCGGCGACATGGCCGAGCTGTACCTGGGCCGAGCCTATGGCGAAGAAGGCTTCGAGAAACCGGTGGCCATCAAGCGCATTCTGCCGCATCTGGCTGCCGATGAACGCTTCGTTCACATGCTGCTCACCGAGGCACGCATCCACGCTTCGCTGTCGCACAAGAACATCGTGCAAATTCACGACCTCGGCATTTCGCCCGAGGGCGAGTACTTCATCGTGCTCGAGTATGTGGACGGCCGCGATCTGGGCGAGCTGCTGGCGGTGCTGCGCAAGTCATCCAGCCCCGATGGCCTGCCCAAGCGCCTGGACGACGCCATCGCCCTGTACATCATGGGCGAGCTGTGCGAGGGCGTGCACTTTGCCCATGACCTGCGCGGGACGGATGGCCAGCCCACAGGCCTGGTCCATCGCGATATCTCGCCTGACAACGTGCTGCTCTCCTACGCCGGCGAGGTGAAACTGTCCGACTTTGGCGTGGCCAAGCGGCGCACCGACAATTCGCTGATCTCGTCGCTCAAGGGCAACCTGGCCTACATGTCGCCGGAACAGGCGCGCGGCGTGGCCCTGGACCGACGCAGTGACATCTACTCGCTGGGCGCGGTGCTCTTCGAGCTGCTCACCGGGTATCGGCTTCGCGATTCCTCGAACCAAGCCGAGACCTGGCGCCAGGTGGCTTCTGGCCTGGTGTTCTCGCCCCAGCAGCGCCGGCCAGACCTGCCGCCGCATCTGGCACGACTCATCGCCGATTCGCTGGCTCCAGATCCGCGCGATCGCTTTCCCGATGCAGCCGCTTTTGCCAACGCTTGCCGCGCGGCACTCGATCTGGTCCCACGTCCGGCTTCCGGCGAGGCCACCGAGCTAAAGCTCTTGCTGCGCACTCTCTTGCCATCCGGTAGCGTGAGCGAGCCTCGGCCGCCAACCAAAGTGATTCGGCTGGCGCCCGATCTGTGGTCCGATCTGACCGCACCCGAGTCCGATATTCCCCTGCAAGGAAACCTCGCCGGGCGAGCGAGAGCCACGCCCGCGCAAAGGCCGACCGCCGGACCAGCGCCGGCCGCCAAGTCTCCCCGGCCCTCACTTGCCGGTGCGCAGGGCACCGTCTTGGTCGCGCCTCGCCAGATGATCAACCCACGTCCCACGCTGCCGACTCCCTTTGGCACAGCCTACCCGACTCCGGCCCTCAGGCCGTTGACCAGACGGCGCGGAATTCTGGTGCCTGTCCTGGTCGTGCTGTTTTTCGTCCTCGCCGCAGCCGCGGTGCTGGTTCACCTGGTGGTGGTGCCGCTTCCCGTGGCCGCTGTGTGGCTTCGACCCGCGATGCTGCTCGTCGATTCGCAGCCCCAGGGCGCCGACATCGTGCTCGATGGGAGGAAGCTTCCCGCGCCCACGCCGATGCGCGTGCAGGTGCGCCGGGATCTGGCCGTGCACGTCGTCGAACTGCGCCGGGACGACTTCTTGACGGTCTCGCGTCCCATCCGCTACGACAAAGAGATCGATCTCGCGCTCACGGTTGCGCTCGAGCCCGCACCCCGGCCTGCGACCGCGCCGAAGAAGTAGCCCGACCGTGGAAGTCAAGCGCCCATGAACGGCACGGCTTCCGATCTTCGCCCAACTCCGCCCCTGGCCCCGCCGCCTGGGCCCGTGGACGCGGACCACATCCTGGAGCAATTCCTCGGCTACGTGGGCGCGCTCGGCCTGTCGCTGTATCCCGCGCAGGAAGAGGCTCTGTTCGAAATCCTGGCCGGCAAGCATGTGGTGCTGGCCACGCCGACAGGATCGGGCAAGTCGCTGGTCGCCACCGCCTTTCTGTTCAAGGCCTTGTGCGAGGGCAAGACCGGCTTCTACAGCTGCCCGGTCAAGGCCCTGGTCAATGAGAAGTTCTTCGATCTGTGCGCCTGCTTCGGCCCCGAACGGGTGGGGCTGCTCACCGGCGACGCTTCCGTGAACAGCGCAGCGCCCATTCTGGTGGGCACGGCCGAGATCCTGTCCAACATGGCGCTACGCCGGTCGCGCCCGCCGGCCGACTACGTGGTGATGGACGAGTTCCACTACTACGGCGATCGCGAGCGCGGCATCGCCTGGCAAGTCCCGCTGGTCACTTTACGCGAAACCGTTTTCCTGCTCATGTCAGCCACCCTGGGCGACACCACTTCCATCGAACGCCAGGTGGCAGCCTTCACCGGCCGTGAAGTGGCCAGCGTGCGCGGCGCTGTCCGTCCCGTGCCGCTCGACTTCGAGTACCGGGACACGCCGCTACACGAAACCATCGCGGAGCTCATCAAGCTCAACCGCGCGCCCATCTATCTGGTGAACTTCACCCAGCGCGCGGCCGCCGAGGAAGTGCAGAACTTGATGAGCGTGGACGTGTGTAGCAAGGAGGAGAAAGAGGCCATCAAGAGCGCCCTGCGCGACGAACGCCTGGACAGCCCCTATGGCAAGGAGCTGCTGCGCTTTCTCCGCCACGGCATCGGCCTGCACCACGCCGGCCTGCTGCCGCGCTACCGCCGCCTGGTCGAGCGCCTGAGCCAACGCGGCCTGCTCAAAGTGGTGAGCGGCACCGACACGCTGGGCGTCGGAGTCAACATCCCGATCCGCACCGTGCTGTTCACCCAACTGTGCAAGTTCGATGGACAGAAAGACGGCGTTCTCAGCGTACGCGAGTTCAAGCAAATCGCGGGTCGGGCCGGCCGCAAGGGTTTCGACGAGCGCGGCTGGGTGGTGGCGCAGGCGCCGGCGCATGTGGTGGAGAACCTGCGCCTGAAAGCCAAGGCCGCGGGCGGCAAGAAGGTGCACATGCAGAAGCCGCCGCAGAAAGGCTACGTGCACTTCGACAAGGGCACCTTCGATCGCCTGGCCGCCGGCACGCCCGAGCCGCTGGAATCGCGATTTGCCGTGAGCCATGGGCTGCTGCTCACGCTTCTGCAGGGCGAAAAAGGTGACCCGCGCCGCGGGGGCGGCTACCGCAAATTGCTGGAGGTCATCGCCGCGTGCCACGACAGCGACGTGCTGAAGCGCCGCCACCGACGAAGCGCGGCCGCTTGTTTCCGCACCCTGCGCCGGGCCGGGCTCGTCAGCCTGGTGGTCGACGAGAAAGCCCGTTGCCCCCAGGCGGTTGCCAGTCCCGACCTGCAGCACGACTTCTCGATGCACCACACTCTGTCGCTGTACCTGGTCGATACCTTGCCCCTGCTGGATGCGACTGCGGAGACCCACGCCTTTGATGTGCTCTCGCTGGTCGAGGCCATTCTGGAAAATCCGCGGCCAGTGCTCTTCGCCCAGCTTGATCGGGTGAAGGGTGAGACCGTGGCGGCGCTCAAAGCCCAAGGTGTCGAGTACGAGCAGCGTATGGAGGAGTCGGAGAAGCTGGAATGGCCCAAGCCCAACCGCGACTTCATCTACGAAACCTTCAACGCCTTTTCTGACGAGCATCCCTGGGTGGGCGAGGAGAACATCGCGCCGAAATCCGTAGCGCGCGAGATTCTCGAGCGCTTCTGCAGCTTCCACGATTACGTGCGCGACTATGGTCTGCAGCGCACCGAGGGCGTTCTGCTGCGCTACTTGTCGGACGCGTATCGGACCTTCAACCAGTCGGTGCCGGCCGTTTTTCGCACCCCGGAGGTCGAGGATCTGCTGGCCAGTCTGGGCGGACTGGTGCGCACGGTTGACTCAAGCCTGCTGGAAGAATGGGAGGAACTGCGCGCACCCGATGGTCCGTCAGAGCCAAGCCAACCCACCCGCGCCGCGCGGCCGCGCGATCCGGCTGCCGACCCGCGCACCTTTGCCGCCCGCATTCGGGCCGAGCTGCACCGCCTGCTGGGCGCCCTGGCCCGTCGCGATTGGGAGGAGGCCCTGTCCGCCCTGCGCGACAACCCATCCAGCGACACACCCGAGTGGACTCCCGAGCGCTTGGCCGCCGAGCTTCAGCCCTACTTCGAAGAACACGGTTCCATCTTGGTCACGCCTGCAGCACGCAGCCCGCACAACACTTTGCTGACGCCGGCTGGGCCGCGCCTGTGGGAAGCGCAGCAGCGCCTGGTCGATCCCGAGGGCGACGAGGACTTTGCCATTCACACACGCATCGATCTGTCCCAGCCCCTGGCCCCCGGCCAGGAGAGCGCGCCGCTGGTTGAACTGCTGCGCGTGGGACGGTGATCGGGCGACCTGCGGTCGCCCCTTCCATCCGTGTGGGCGACCGCAGGTCGCCCCGGAAATTCAGTCCTCGTCGAAAAAGAGTGACTCGCGTTGGGAGAGGAAGTCCGTCACCGCTTTCTTTGCCCCGGGCGACATCTGCAAGAAGCGCAAGCCCATGCCCGGATCCTCGACGTTCTGGCTGAAGGTGGTGCTGCGCACCCAGCGCACCTCGGCGAGGATCTCAAAAGTCTCGGTCTGCCCAGGCAGGGTGAGTAACACCTTGATGCGCTCGCCGATCTTCCGGATCTGGTTGGTGGCGACAAAGACGCCACCCCCGCTCAGGTCTTGGGTGAGCCCAGTGTAGAAGTTGCTCTCGGTCTGCATGCCGATCTCGACATTGACCTGCAGGCGTGCACTAGTGCGTCGTTCGTCTTCCATGGCCATTCAACTCCTTTGCTTCGGCTGAAGGACGCAAGGAGTTGAATGGCGCGCAGTATACGCCGGTTCGCGCGCGGGAAAAGGTCGCACCTGCATGGTCAATCAGGCTGCGCCGTTGTTGCGACTATTCAGCCCGCGGAAGTATGCGATGGTGGCTTCGAGCCCGCGCTCCAGCGACACCTGCGGCGTCCAGCCACCCAGCAGCTCTTGCGCCCGCGCGATGTTCGGGTTGCGCCGCACCGGATCGTCCTTGGGCAAAGGCGCGTGCACGATCCCGGCGCGCGATCCAACCATGTCGCGAACCATGGTGGCCAGCTCCAGCATCGAGGTTTCGCGCGGGTTGCCCAGGTTGACGGGATCGCAGCCGTGCGGGCTGGCCATGAGGCGCAAAAACCCCTCGATGAGATCGGACACGTAGCAGAACGAGCGGGTCTGCTGGCCGTCGCCGAACACGGTGAGCGGCTGCCCGGCCAACGCCTGCACCACGAAGTTGGACACCACCCGGCCGTCGTTCTCGTGCATGCGCGGCCCGTAGGTGTTGAAGATGCGCGCGATGCGGACCTCGACGCCGTACTGGCGCGCGNNTGGCGCGCGTAGCTTGTGGCCAAGGTCTCGGCGCAGCGCTTGCCCTCGTCGTAGCAGGCGCGCGGCCCGATGGGATTCACGTGGCCCCAGTAACTCTCGCGCTGCGGGTGCTCGGCCGGATCGCCGTAGACCTCGGAGGTCGACGCGATCATCATGCGCGCCCCGGCCTCGCGCGCAACTTCCAGCAAATTGAGCGTGCCCTGTACCGCGGTCCGGATGGTGCGCACCGGGTTGCGCTGGTAGTGCACCGGCGACGCGGGGCAGGCCAGGTGGAAGATCTGGTCGACCTCCATGGTCAGCGGGTGTTCCACGTCGTGGCGGAACAGCTCGAAACGCGGGTGGGACAACAGATGCGCCACATTGGCCCGCGTGCCGGTGAAGAAGTTGTCCAGGCAGACGACGTCGTGGCCTTCGGCGACCAGGCGTTCGCACAGGTGCGAGCCAAGAAACCCAGCCCCTCCTGTGACCAGAATGCGTTTTGATCTTGTCACGGGATCTCCTGTTTTCTGGGCTCAAGGATCGCAATAAGCGACAGTGGCGGGAACGGCAGTCGCTCGTCGATGCGGCGAAACACGGGCGTGAGGGTATTCAGCGCGACAATCTGCCCGAGGCCGAAACTTCGTCGTTTGAGAATCTTGCCATTCAGCCACCAGGCCGGCCAACCCGTGCGGTTGAAGAGGATGGTCTCCCGCACCGTGAACCCCGCCTGCTCGGCGAGTTGCTGGAGCGACTCCAGCGTGTAGCGACGCCGGTGCCCCAGAACCTCGTCGAGCGTGCCATGAATCTGCGGGCCATGCGGAACCAGGATCACGGCGCGACCATCGGCCGCGAGCACCCGTCGAATATTTTCCAGCGCACCCCGATCATCGTCGACGTGTTCGATCACGTTGAGGCAAACCACGGTATCGAAGCCGCCGGGAACCTGGGGAAAGCTCTCGACCTTGGTCACGTCGGTCAGGGTTACGTGAAGATAGGGCCGGTCATGGGTGAGCCCTTTCAGGGAATCCAGATACAGCGGGTTGATATCCGACGCGAAGTACAACTCGCGCGGGATGAGCTCGCGGGTCAGGTTCCCCGTGCCGCTGCCGATCTCGAGCACACGTTGCCCACAGTGCGGCCGGACAACATCGCCCATCCACGCACTAAAGCGCGGGGCGCGCGATAGCCGGTTGAGGGTATGCGAGCCGTGCTCATCCGCGTTGAAAAGGTTGTCGCTGATCCCGAAGCGCACAATCGCCGCCAGGGCCCCGACCCCGTCACGCCAGTTGATCTTCTTGCCCTCCTGGTAGGTGCGGCCGGCGTAGCTGATGGGAACCTCGAAGATGCGAGCCCCGCGCTTGGCCAGCTTGATGGCCAGCTCGGGCTCGAGCCGGAAGTCGTTCGACACCAGCGGGATCGAGCGCAGCAGGTCGGTGCGAATCGCTTTGTAGCAGGTCTCGATGTCGGTCAGATTCAGGTTGGTCACGCAATTCGTGAAAAAGGTGATCAGCCGATTGCCCAGTTCGTGGCGAAACAGCAACGCCCGGCGGACTTCGCCGCCCGCAAAGCGCGAGCCGAAAACCGCGTCCGCCCCCTCCTCGAGAAAGACCTTGACCATGCGTTCGAGATCGCGTGGGTGATACTCCAAGTCGGCGTCGTGGATCACGGTGATGGCGCATTGGGCACGAGCCAGCGCGGTGCGGACAGCGTTGCCCTTGCCGCCATTGCGCGCGTGCCTGAGGAAGATCCAGTCGGTCTTGCCCGCACGCCCGCTTGCCGTAAGTGAAACCCCGTCCACCGACGCGGCATCATCCTGCCAAGCCAACCCACGCTCGGCCGCGAAGGCGCGCAGCCGTTCGGGCGTGCCGTCCTTCGAGCAGTCATCCACGACGATGACTTGGATCCGATCGAGGTGGGGCGATGATTCCAGAGAATCCAACCTGGCCAGCGAAACAGCCACCAAGTGTTGCTCGTTGTACACGGGGACCAGTACCGATAGCGATGTCATGCCCGGTCATCCTACCGCAGCGAAGGCCGGCGAGACAAAGATCTACGGGGCGCGCTTCACGGCTGCTGGTCGGCGGTGGGGGGGGCGACCTGGAAGAGTTCCTTTTGCGGCCCGCCACGGACTGGTTCGCGTGACTTCCCAACCTTTCATTTGGCCGAGGCCTAACCTTTCATTTGGCCGAGGCCTAACCTTTCATTTGGCCGAAGAGGGAAGTATCATTCGACGTGATGTCGGCACCCGTACCCTATCCACGTTTTGCGCGTTCTGCGCTGGAAGAGGCTCTGGCTGACACGCCTGTGGTGCTGGTGCATGGACCGCGTCAGTGCGGAAAGACGACCCTGGCCCGGCTGGTAGGCGAAGCCCTCGGCCACACATACATTACCTTCGACGACGATACCCAGCTCGCTGCTGCTACAGGCGACCCCGCCGGCTTCGTGGCCGGCCTGCCCCCAAAGGTGGTTCTCGACGAAGTTCAGCGTGTACCCAATCTTTTCCTGGCACTGAAGGCCGCGGTGGATCGAGATCGGAGACCGGGACGGTTCATCCTGACCGGTTCAGCCAATGTTCTGCTGGTGCCGAGGCTGGCGGACTCACTGGCGGGCCGAATGGAAATCTTGCGCCTGCATCCGCTGTCCCAAAGCGAACTGGCGCGAAAGCGGCCCGCTTTCCTCGAGGCCCTGTTCGCGGGTCGATTTCGGATTCAGCGATCCGCTCGCCTGGGGACCGACCTGGCTGCCCGAATCGCCGCGGGCGGGTTTCCCGCTGCGCTTGCCCGACCAACGCCCAGACGCCGCGCGGCCTGGTATCGCGACTACGTCGAGACCCTGGTGCAGAGGGACGTCCGCAGCCTGGCGCGTATCGCGTCCCTGGATGCCTTGCCCCGTCTCTTGCAGCTTGGCGCGGGGCAAACCGCGCGACTGATGAATGTGGCTGAGTTGGCCGGACCGTTTCAGTTGAGCCGCCCCACGATTCGCGACTACGTGACCCTGCTCGAGCGAGTATTTCTCCTCGAGCACCTGCCACCGTGGCACAGCAACAGGCTCCGCCGCCTGATCAAGACCCCCAAGCTACATATGGGTGACACGGGCCTGGCTGCCTTTCTGTTGGGTCTCGATGCCGACGGGCTGTGGCGCGATCGTGCTGTCTTCGGCCAGTTGCTGGAAACCTTCGTGTTCCAGGAGGTCCGGCGGCAAGCGGACTGGCAAGACACGCCCATCCACTTCTTCCACTTTCGCGACAAGGACGGCGCGGAGGTAGACATTGTCCTAGAGCGTGGCGCCCGCGCGCTGGCTGGGATCGAAGTCAAAGCCGCCGCGACGGTCACGGCCTCGGATTTTCGGGGACTGAGAAAGCTCAGGGAGGCCGCCGGGGCACGCTTCGCCGCTGGGGTCGTACTCTACGACGGCGAAAGCGTGGTTGGCTTTGGTGACGGGTTCTTCGCCGTGCCCATTCGGGCGCTTTGGGGAGAAGCCAGAAAGGTGTGATGGCAGCGCCGGGGCGGGGCAGCGAGATACCGTGCCTCGCGGCCCGTGCCGTCTACCTGGTCTCGCGTCGGTCGAAATAGCGCCCGCTGATGGTCAGGTCGGGCACGCGCGCGAAGTGGTCGAGGTTGCGGGTGAGCAGGACCCCGCGGTGGGCCAGACAAACGCCTGCTACCAGGTAGTCGGCCATCCCGATCCCGTTTCCCGCGGCCTCCAGCTCACGCCGGATCGCCGCTGCGTGCTCGCTGGCCGCCGGGGTCACGCCGAGCACGGTCAGCGCCCCCAGCAACCGCGACACCTTGTCCCGCTCGGCCCTGTCCTTGGCTCCGCTCAGCAACTCGAAGCTGTTGATGGCGGTGGTGGCGAGATGGCCGGTCTTGATCTCCAACTTGATCCGTTCCCTCCAAGGCGACCGCCCGCGCAGGAAATCGATGAGGACGTCCGAGTCCGCGATCATCATCGCCAGTTGCTCCGCAGGCGAGCGACCGACGCCGTCAACTCGTCAGCCGCCTCGGCCGTCATCGAGCCTTCGAGCGCCAGGGCCGCTTCTACACGTCCCTTGCCCTCATGCTCATCGGCCAGTAAGCGATCGACGGCCTCTTGAACCAGGCGCGAGAAGCCCTTTTCCCCACGTCGGGCAGCAAGGTCGAGTAGCCCAGCTCTCTGCGCATCGGTGATCTCCACGGTGGTTCTCATGCACCTATGCTGACATGCATGCACGTGCATGTCAAACGTAAACAGCTATGATGTCGGGTAGTTACATGTCAGCCAACTCACTCACTGCGCACTGTCTTCTTGCGGCCGCCACGGACTGGTTCGCATGACGCCTCACCTTCCAGGCCATTACAAAATTGACCACGTGGTGAACAATTTTGTATCAAGTTCGGCCACCGCGTAGCTACGTTGAAGATTCGTCGGCATCCATCGAGATTTCAAGGCAGACGAGACGCCAACGCGGCCTTGAACCCCCGGCCGCCCTGCTGCTATTCTGTAATCTGACTAGTCTGACCAGATTGGAGCGCAGCATGGCAAAGGAGTGGCAGTTGCAGGAAGCGAAGGCCCGCCTGAGCGAAGTTATCGACGAGAGCATCCGACGGGGCCCGCAGACCGTGACCCGGCACGGTCGGCCGGTGGCCCTGGTCGTGGGGGCCGACGACTTCCGGCGCTTGTCGCGAACCGGGCGCGACTTCAAGGCATTCCTGCGCGTGGCGCCGATTCGTGGGCTGGACCTGGCGCGCAGCCGTGACCGCGGGCGGCGGGTCGGGCTGTGAGCTTCCTCATCGACACTTGCACCCTGGCCGAGCTGGTCAAACCGCGGCCTCACCCCGGTGTTCTGGCTTGGTTCGAGGCGCAGGACGCCGAGGCGCTCCACCTCAGCGCACTGACCGTCGGCGAAATCGAGAAGGGCATTGTGCTCTTGCCGCCGGGTCGCCGGCGGACCGCACTGCGCACCTGGCTCGGAACCCTAGCTTCAGCGTACTCTGCTCGCGTCCTGCCGGTTGACGCCGCCGTGGCAGCCGTGTGGGGCCGCATGAGCGCGGCGGCCGAGCAGAGCGGCCGCCATGTGTCCGTCGTCGATGGTTTGATCGCCGCTACCGCGATTTACCACGCACTGACTGTGGTTACACGCAACACCAAGGACTTCGCGCCCACGGGAGCGCCGCTGCTCGACCCCTGGCGGGAGTAGGCTGCCCTCACGCTTGCTGACGTGCGCGCGATCGAGGACGAGGACCTCATCTCCGTTCATGGCAACTGAAGCCGCCGAAGAGGGCGTGCCGCCGCCTGGGCCCGATTGGGCGGTTACGCGCAACACCAAGGACTTGGCGCCCGTGGGGGCGGCGCCGTTGCTTGGCCCGGCAGCAGTCACGTCTTCTTTAGCAACGTCCTGCAGCGTGATGTTCAAGGGCTGGATATCGGTCTCATGGTGCATCTCGCGCAGTCGTTCCCAGTAGCCACGCGGCCACGCCTTGCGTTTGACCGGCTCAAGGATGACAGCCTCACCCTCGCGTCGGACGAGGACCTGGTCACCAGAAAACCGGAATTCCTTGGGCAAGCGCACCGCCTGCGAGCGCCCGTTCTTGAACAGCTTGGCCGTTACGCCCGGTGCGGTCTCTTTCGAGTTTCCGCGCAGTTTCGAAGGTACATGTTCATGAGCGTCTGGTACGGCACCGATGGAGTTACTCAGACATTGAGTAAAAATACGCAGTCACTGAGTAATTCTTGCCAGCATTGGTCGTTCGCAGAATGCAGGCAGGCCTTTGCATGGAGTCTCGACACCTGGCTGTATTTCGGTGGATATCCTGGATCCGCGCCGCTGGTGGAAGACGAGGCGGCGTGGAAGCGCTACGTGACCGATTCGCTGATCGAAGCCGTGCTGGCCCGTGACGTGCTGTTGTTGCAGCCGATCACCAAGCCGGTGCTTCTGCGACACCTGTTCGCGCTTGCGGCGACCTATCCGGCGCAGGTGTTGTCCTACAACAAGATGCTCGGGCAGTTGCAGGATGCGGGCAACACGAGCTTTTCAAGAACGGCGCCAAGGCCGCAGAGCTGGCGACGCTGGCCGACGACAAGAATCGCTACGACATCAGCCGCTACCTGCTCGCGCACGGACTCACCGACGCAGCCAGGGACACGCTGAATCGGGACAGCAATGCGGAGAGCGCCGAGTTCCACCTGGTGCAGGCGCAGATCGCGCTTGCCGCGAAAGATCTTCCCGCCGCGCAAAAGGCCAGCCAGCGCGCCCTGGAAATCGCCCCGCGCGATCCGCGCGCGACCCTGATGGCCGCCGAGATCGCCTTGCTGCGGTCGGAAAGCCGGGACGAAGCCCTCGCCATCCTCGAAAACGGCCTGCGCTTTTCACCTGCTGACGTCGACTTGAACCGCAAGCGCCTGGCGCTCTTGATGCAAACCGATCGATGGCAGGCCATCGATCAAGCCTTGGCCGGGTTGCGCGCAGCGCTTTCCGAAGCTGGCGCGCCCAGCACCGAAGCCAACCTCGCAGCCGCCTACGCCTTCGAGCGGCGTGGACAATTCACGCGAGCCATTTCCGAGTACCAAGCCGCGCTCGCGCAGAATCCCGACAACATCGGACTGCTCTTGGCCCTGGCCAAGGCCGCGGAAGAAAGCGGCGGGATCACCACCGCCATTGACGCCTATAATGGCGTGCTCCGCCGTGCCCCGACCAACGCGGAAGCCCGCGGCGCGCTGGCAAGAACCCAACACGACAAGAAACAGCTTGAGGTAGATAGCATCTCCCCACCCCCTTGAGCCCTGGACCGGGCCGTGGGGTATCCTACGAACTCATGGCATCCACTGGGCTGAAGCAGAAAATGGTCGAANNGCGCATGAGGACATCAAGAAGCGGTTTCTCGGGTGACCCCGGTTCGTTGGACGCCCCAGGCCGCAGAGGATCTTGCTGCCATCCGTGACTTCATCGCACGGGACTCTCCTCGGTACGCAGTGCTCGTCGTTGAGCGAATAGTGACTGCTGCCCAGCCGCACTCGCCTGGCTGACCGGCGCTTGAGATCGAAACCGCCATTCGGCTCTTTCGGCATCTCTATTGCCGTTTCGTTTTGTATGGCCCACGCGGGTTCCATGCCATCGAGGTCAAGCGTACGTCCCGCTTTCGCGAGGAGGACATCGCCTCTCTGCGGCTGTTTTGCAACGACTACCCACAGGCGCGCGGGCTACTGCTCTACGGCGGCCATCAGCACTACCGCTTCGGAGAGATCGACGTCGTTCCGCTCGGCGAAGGACTGGCCGAGCTTGGCAACCGCCTCGGCTGACCGGCCGCGCAGCTTGTCCGGGGCGCCCCCGCCCATTTGGCACGCGGTGGAGCTTACCCACCCGTCAAGCACCGATGTCCGCGGGAAGGCGTGCAAGGAAGGAGTCGACACGAGCAGGATCATGCGACATAGAGCATTCTGCCTTCCCGGGCGATGGTGGCAGGGAGCGAGGCGCGCAGATGGACACGGCTGTCAAAGGCATCGCGCGTCCAGACCAGTATTTCGGCGGCTGCGCCCAGATCCCAAAGCAGGCTGTGCGCGCGCTGAGCGCGCCGATACGCGGGTTCGTCAGACTGGGCCACGACCACCATGATGTCGTAGTCGCTGTCAGCCCCCCCGTCGCCCCGTGCGCGCGATCCAAAAAGATAGATGCGCTCCGGCTGGCACGCGTCAACCAGGCGTTGAACAATTTTCTCGAGAAGTGGGTCTTGGCCCTCCGTTTCGATCATCCCGCGCATCCGCCGGTCAGTATACATCCAAACCCGATTCTCAAGGTCATCAGCGCTCTGGGCATCAAGCTGCACGCTGAAGCGCGGACGTAGAAGCTGCTTGTTGCACAACATACTGTAGAGCGTGTTCTGGATCGAGCCGAAGCGGCCAGCGCGGCGCGCTTGTGGGCCGCCCTCGAGGATTCGTCGAATCGCCAGTTCGAATCGTCGACTGCCCGGCCGCGCTCGCTTGGCTGACCGGCGCTTGAGATCAAGACGCCGTTCGGCTCTTTCGGCATCTCTAGGTGTTTGTCCAACCCGTCCCGTGATTCCACGTTCCGAAGCTTCCGTTTGTCTGCGCCAGCGCAGCCAGGACGGGCGTGAGAAAGGCTCGAAGTCGAGCGTTGACCTGCGCCAGATCTGGCGCCGCGTTTGGCAGACGCGCTTTCGTTACGAAGACGCGCCGACATTTCGGACTTTCCCGGCAGTCACGTGGTCAGTGCCTCCAGATACGGTCGAAGCACCCTGGCTACGCGCACGTCCTGCGCTGCCTGGAGCAGCTGTACGAAGGAGCGGGACGACCTGGNNACCACAACCCCGGGCACGCGCGCAAACTCAGAGATGTTGCTGGTGACCACGATCAAGCGGTTGGCAACGGCGATGGCGGCAATCATCAAGTCGCGATCGCCGATGGGCTGGCCCTTGGCTGCCAAGTGGGCGCGGGCATGGGCGTAACAATCGGCAGCGGCGGCGTCGAAATCGAGAACACGGAAGGGAGCCANNTGATGGCGATGGCCGATGGGCCTGCGTCGCGGGCGCGACCGGCAAGCGGTTCACGCAGCTTCATCAGGTGGATGCAGGCGTTGGTGTCGAAAAGGTAGCTCACGGCGAGTCCACATCGACGTCCTGCAGTGTGATGTTCAAGGGCTGGATATCGGTCTCATGGTGCATCTCGCGCAGTCGTTCCCAATAGCCACGCGGCCACGCCTTTCGTTTGACCGGCTCAAGGATGACGGCCTCACCCTCGCGTCGAACGAGGACCTCGTCACCTGTAAACCGGAATTCCTTGGGCAGACGCACCGCCTGCGAGCGCCCGTTCTTGAACAGCTTGGC
>PMLB01000369.1:0-5829 GCA_003158735.1 Myxococcales bacterium
GCACAGCGGTTGACGACCAGTGCTAGCCAGTGCGATTCTTTTCTGAGCCGTTGTTCTGCCGCCGGGCACTGCTGGGCTATACCGAAAGACCGCGCGTCCGCTTGGATGCGCAGGACTGACGACATGATGGAGGATGCGATGCGAACCAGAACTCGGAATGCGACACAGGCTCTTGTGCGGGGCTCGGTGGCTCTGCTCCTTGCGGGCACAATCCCCTTGCTCCAAGGCTGCGGCTCGGCCACTGGAGGGGGAAGCTCGAACGCTGGGACGACAAGTGCTGGCGGTACCACGGGCGCGGCCGGACATGTAAACGGCGGGACCACGAGTGCGCCTGGTGGGGCGACGAGTGAGCCTGGCGGGACGACGACCACAACTGGCGGCAAGACTGGCCCGACTGGCGGAATCACGACCCCGACCGGCGGCAAGACCGGTCCCACTGGCGGAATCACGACCCCGACCGGCGGCAAGACCGGTCCCACTGGCGGCGTCACCACGCCGACGGGTGGTACTACGACGCCAGCGGGTGGAGGAAGCACGACAATCTCGCCTCCCTCAGCCGGCAAGTATCAGATGGAGAACTTGGATCGCGGCGTGGTGGCGGTGCAGGTCTCAGGCGGCGTTTATGTTGGTTGGCGCATGTTTGGCACCGAGTACACCGGAACGGATAGCGATACTTCGTACAACCTCTACAGAGACGGCACCCTGCTCAAGAACGTGACCGATAGCACGAACTACCTGGACGCGGCTGGCACCGCCAGTTCGAAGTACACGGTGAGCTGCGTGTTCAAAGGGACCGAAGGGGCGCAGTCTCCTGCGGTCACGCCCTGGGCAAAGCAGTACATCAGCATCCCGTTGACACCGCCGAGTTCATCGCACAGCGCGAACGATGGAAGCACGGGGGATCTCGATGGCGATGGCAAACTCGACATCGTGCTCAAGTGGGATCCATCGAACTCGAAAGACAATTCCCAGGCGGGCGTTACCGACGACGTCTACATTGACGGGTACACGTTGGCCGGCAAGAAGCTCTGGCGCATCGACCTGGGACCGAACATTCGTGCCGGGGCGCACTACACGCAGATGTCAGTAGGCGACTTCGACGGCGACGGCAAGGCGGAATTGGCAGTCAAGACCGCACCGGGGACCAAGGACGGAACCGGCGCGTATCTGAGCACCGGACCCGCTGCCAGCGACGATGACAGTGCCGTGTACCGCAATGGTTCCGGCTACATTCTGACCGGGCCCGAGTATGTGACGGTTTTCGCCGGAGACACTGGCAAGGAACTGGCGACGATCAATTATCCAGTGCCCCGCGGAGTTGTGACCTCTTGGGGCGACGGCTACGGCAACCGTGTGGACCGCTTCAATGGCGGCATGGCGTTCGTGAAGGAGAAGGGTGTTGCGACCGGTATGCCGAACATCATCCAGCAGCGTGGCTACTATACGCGTCTGACGGTGTCTGCGCTGACCTGGCGTGGTGGAACGTTGGCGCAGAACTGGATTTTCGACAGCAACAACACCGGGAACAGCAAAGCCGCTGGCGGGGGCGACCACTCATGCATGGCGGCGGATGTGGACAACGACGGCGGACAGGAGATCATCACCGGCGCAACCACCATCGAGAGCGACGGAACCTTCAAGTGCAGCTCGGGAATGGGCCATGGCGATGCCATGCATATTGGGGAGTTGGTGGTTGGCAAGGGCATCTCGGTGTTCACGGTTCACGAGACCTACGGCGGCATGGATTGCCATGACGGTGCCACCTGCTCGTTCTACTTCAACATCACGAGTCCCGGCACTGACACCGGCCGCGGCGTCGCCGAGTATGTCTCCGCGACCGACACCACGGCCGCAACCTGCAGTGGCATGGGCAATGTGAATTGCGGTACCGGCGCCTCCGTCAGCGGCAGTGCCGGGAGCAACTTCCTCATCTACTGGAACGCCGATGAAATACGTTCTACGCTAAATGGCAACTCGCTCCCCGGAGGGGTGGACACATCCGGGACCTCGTCGAACAACAGCACGAAGAGTACCCCGACGCTCACCGCGGATCTGCTTGGCGATTGGCGCGAGGAGCTGGTGGCTCGCGAGACTAGCAGCGCGAACTTGCGTGTGTATACGACGGTGGCCGTGACCAAGCGCCGGATCTATACCCTCATGAACGATCCGACGTACCGGTCGCAGGTCACGTTTGAGAATTCGAGCTACAACCAGCCGCCCCATGTGGGCTTCCACATCGGCACTGGCATGGCCAATCCGCCCGTGCCCCCCATTGTCATAAAGCAGTAGACTGCCCCAGCGCAGATCGGTGTTCGCGCCGTTTCTGCTTCTCGGGCCATGCAACCCCGACTTCCCGATCAGGGGAAGTCGGGGTTTTTGCTATGAGCTGCCAACTCCACGACCACCAGTCGCCGGGTGCCACCGACCGACGCGTTCGTCGTGTCGCTCCCGCGCTCGGGAGGCTCAGCTCCGAGAGTCGCGATGGGTTCGCTTCGATTTGCGGATTTTGGCGCAGCGCCGCGGTTGACGACTTGTGTTGACCCTGACGAGTTCTTGAGCCATTTTTCTCCCACCGGGTACTATTGGCTAGACCCAAGAACCGCGCGTCTGCGGGGATGCGCACGACCGGTGACACCATGGAGGATGCGATGCGAACCAGAACTCGGAAAGCGACACAGGCTCTCGTGCGGGGCTCGGTGGCTCTGCTCCTTGCGGGCACGATCTCATTGCTGCAGGGCTGCGACTCGTCCACTGGAGGGGGAAGCTCGAACGCTGGGACGACAAGTGCAGGCGGTACCACGGGCGCGGCCGGACATGTAAACGGCGGTACGACGAGTGCGCCTGGCGGTACGACGAGTGCGCCTGGCGGTACGACCAGTGCGCCTGGCGGTACGACGAGTGCGCCTGGCGGTACGACCAGTGCGCCTGGCGGGGCGACGAGCGCGCCTGGCGGGACGACCAGCGAGACTGGCGGGGCGACGAGTGCACCCGGTGGCAAGACCAGCCTCGGCGGGAACACGACCACAACCGGTGGCAAGACCAGCAGCGGCGGCGTGACCATCCAAGGCGGAGTCACCAGCAGCGGCGGTGTGACGATCTCAGGTGGCGACACCACGCCAACGGGCGGGAACACGACAGTAGCCCCGCCGACAACCGGTCACTACCAGATGGAGAACCTGGATCGCGGCACGGTAGCGGTGAAGGTCACAGGCGGCGTCTACGTTGGCTGGCGCATGCTGGGCTACGAATACACCGGAACGGACAGCGACACTTCGTACAACCTCTACAGGGACGGCACTCTGCTCAAGAACGTGACGGATAGCACCAACTACCTGGACGCGGCTGGCACCGGCACCTCGAAGTATACGGTGAGCGCCGTGCTCAAGGGCAAAGAGGGCGATCAATCTGCTCCAGTCACGGCCTGGACGCAGCAATACACGAGCATTGGTATCACGCCACCCGCCGGATCGTACAGCGCGAGCGATGGTAGCGTTGGGGATCTGGATGGCGACGGCAAACTCGACATCGTGCTCAAGTGGGATCCCTCGGACTCTCATGACAATGCCCAGTCTGGGGTCACCAGCAACGTCTATATCGACGGATACACGTTGGCTGGCAAACTCCTGTGGCGCATTAACCTGGGACCGAACATTCGCGCTGGGGCGCACTACACACAGATGTCAGTGGGCGACTTCGACGGCGACGGGAAGGCGGAATTGGCAGTCAAGACCGCACCGGGGACCAAGGACGGAACCGGCGCGTATCTGAGCAAGGGACCCGCTGCTAGTGACGACGACAGCGCTGTCTACCGCAATGGCACCGGCTACATCCTGACTGGGCCTGAGTACGTGACGGTCTTTGCCGGAGACACTGGCAAGGAGTTGGATACGGTCAACTATCCGGTGCCTCGCGGGACCGTGACGGATTGGGGCGACGGCTACGGCAACCGAGTGGACCGCTTCAACGGCGGGATGGCGTTCGTGAAGGACAAGGCTGGTGTTGCCACCGGAAAGCCGGCCATCATCCAGGGTCGTGGCTACTACACGCGCCTCACCGTTTCTTCGTTGACCTACCAGAATGGCGTGTTGGCGCAGAACTGGGTTTTCGACGGCGACGCCGCTGGAAATAGCAAAGCCAATGGCGGTGGCGACCACTCGGAGATGGCGGCAGACACGGACAACGACGGTGGACAGGAGATCATCACCGGCGCAACCACCATCGACAGCTCCGGAACCTTCAAGTGCAGCTCGGGGCAGGGCCATGGCGATGCCATGCACATAGGCGAGCTGGTGGTGGGCAAGGGGATCTCTGTGTTCACGGTTCACGAGACGGTAGGCGGGGGAGATTGTCATGATGGAGCCACCTGCACGATGTACTTCAACAAGACCGGAGGTGGGGACAACGGGCGTGGCGCCGCCGACTATGTCGGCGTGGGGAACGAGACTGCCGCATCCTGTTCGTCGAGCCACACCGGCAACCTCAATTGCGGCACCGGTGCCACCGTTACCCCCAATGCTGGGAGCAACTTCCTCATCTACTGGGACGACGATGAATGGCGCGAGCTGGAAAGCGGCACGTCGATCACCAAGGTCGGTGGCGGAACCCTGCTGAGCTGCTCCGACTGCGGGTCGAACAACAGCACCAAGTCCACCCCGACGCTCACCGCCGACTTGCTGGGCGATTGGCGCGAGGAACTGGTGCTTCGCCAGTCGAACAACGCGGCTCTGAAAGTGTTCACGACGACCACTGTGACCAAGCGCCGCATCTACACGCTCATGCACGATCCGACCTACCGCGCACAAGTCGCGTTCGAAAACTCGGCCTACAACCAGCCGCCGCATGTGGGATTCCACATCGGCGTTGGCATGGCTAGTCCGCCCGTGCCCAACATCTTCATCGTGAAGTAGGCTCGTCGAGTATGAAGCCGGCTGTCGTGCCTGGTGGCTTCACCAGGGTGGCAGCCGGTTTCTTTTTGGCCGGGGCGGTCCGCACTTTCACGCCCGTCCACGAAAACAGCCAGCGCGCCCGGAGGGAATTGAACCCCCAGCCCTCGGCTTAGAAGGCCGATGCTCTATCCACTTGAGCTACGGGCGCCCAAAGGGAAAGTATCACGCCGCCTCGCCTCCCGCACGCGGGTTGGGCGACCGCAGGTCGCCCCTACCCAAGACGTGATGCGGGTGATACGCGGACGGCCGAAGGGGCGACATGCGGTCGCCCCGCACGAGAGATAGTGCTCTATGGTTGGTCGCCAAGCACGTCACGCACCTTGGCAATCAACTCATCATTTGTGTAGGGCTTTTGAATGAAGCCCGCCAGACCCTTGCCGGCAAACAGATTGACCACGTCTTGCTCGTTGTAGCCCGAGCTGAGGATGACCTTGACCGTCGGCTTGATCATGCGCAGCTCGTGGAAGCACGCCTCGCCATCGAGATGGGGCATGGTGAGGTCGAGAATGACCAGATCCACTTCGGCCGTGACCCGCTGGAAGATATCGACCGCCTGGCGGCCATCCTCGGCGGTGAGAACGGTGAACCCGACCCGCTCCAGCATACGCCTGGTCAGGGTGCGCACGGTCTCCTCGTCGTCGACCACGAGCACTTGGCCATGGCCCTTCCAGGTTCGTGCGCTGGGCGCGGTGCTCGCGATCTCGTGCGCCTGGGCCTGAGCGGCCGGGAAGAGCAATTTGAAGGTCGAGCCGCGGCCGACCTCGCTGTAGACCTTGATGGCGCCTCTGTGACCGCGCACGATGCCCAGCACCGCGGCCAGTCCCAAGCCGCGGCCGGTGAACTTGGTCGTGAAAAAGGGATCGAAGATGCGATCCTGTGTGGC
>PMLB01000369.1:5910-12160 GCA_003158735.1 Myxococcales bacterium
GACCTTCTTGCTGATGCTGACCGACAGCAGGTGTCCCATCTCCTGCACCAGCTCCATCACATCGAGCGGCTGCACCAGGAAGCGTCCCTTGCCGCTGTAGGCGAGGAGCTGGCGGCACAGCTCGGCCGCGCGCCGAGCCCCGGTTTCGATGGCTTCCAGGCTCTCGCGCGCCGGTGCGAGCGGTGACAGTTCGGCCAGCGCCAGATCGGCGTTGCCCAGGATGCCGGTCAACAGGTTGTTGAAGTCGTGCGCGATGCCGCCGGCAAGCACGCCCAGGCTTTCCAACTTCTGGCTGTGAAGGACCTGCTGTTCGAGGTTGCGCTGGTCGGTGATGTCTTGTCCCCCGGTGAGAATGAGTGTCTGCTCACCCATGTCCACCCGGCGCGCCGAAATCCGCATGATGACGACCTTGCCATCTTTGCGCCGGAGCCTCGTTTCCAGGCCGGCGCTCTCTCCCTTCTGCACCAGCTCGCTGTACATGGCCTCACGCCGCTTCGGATCGATCCACAACCCGATCTCGGTTGGGATGTGTCCCACCAGTTCCACCTCGGGATAGCCTGCGACCCGGCAGAACGCATCGTTGCACCTCAGCAGACGGCCATCGGGCAAAGAAACAGTGAGCGGATCCGGCGCGAAATCGAAGAGCCTGCGAAACCACTCCTCGCTCTTCTTCAGGGCCTCGTCATGTCGCTGCTGCTCCGACACGTCGAGAAAGATCGTGGCAAAGAAGCCAGGACCCAGGGGCGCGATGCTGATCTCGAAATGACGGGCAAGGGGGAAAAAATGGACCGTCAGCCTGGACGCCCGGCCGGACTGGGCCACGGCGGAGAACTCGGCGAAGTACGGCGGCTCCGGCGTACCATAGGCTTCGGTGGCCAGCTTGCCGACGACTTGCTCCGGCGGCAGGCCAGTGCACGCCTCATACTGCGGATTGACGGCAAGGATGCGGTAGTTGACGGGCTTGCCGGCGGCGTCGCACACTACTTCGTGCAGCGCCACCCCCTCCGCCATATGGCGAAAGAGAGAGCCTAGAAGCCTCTCGGCGTCGATCTGCACGTTGGGCATGAAACTGTGGTCGTCCATCCGGCCTCCAATCAGACGGCTGACCCCGAGCGACTACGGCCGACGTCGCTGGCCTTAGTCTATCACCACCTGCGAACATCGGTTGGAGAACCGCCATGACGGTGAACCGTCGCCCGTGGCTGCGGCGTTGTATGCTGGGGCCATGTTTACCTTTGCGCCCAGCGGGCGCTCCCTCGTGCATTGCGGACTGCTGTGCCTCGTTGTCTTCACCGGGTGTCGCAAGCCGCCGGCCGAGGTCGTGGTCTTCCACGCCTCCAGTTTGACGGCTGTGCTGGGGGACGCGGCGGAGAAGTTCCAGCGCGAAAATCCGCGCGTCCGTGTGCGGCTTGAGCCGAGTGGTTCCCAGGTTGCTGCGCGCAAGGTGGTCGAGCTGGGAATGCGCGCCGACATCGTGGCCGTGGCTGACGCCGGAATCATCAGCAAGATGATGATCCCGCGCCATGCGAGCTGGAACGTGATATTCGCGACCAACGAGATTGTGCTGGCGCACAAGGATCACAGCCGGTTCACCGACGAGATCAGTACCCAGAACTGGCCGAACGTGCTTGCTCGGCCAGGCGTGCGTCTGGGCCGGGCCGATCCTGACACCGCACCCCTGGGGTATCACACGCTGCTGGCGTGGCAACTTGCGGAAAAGTCGGGGAGCTACGGCGACGCCGGCGCGGACCTGGCGGCGCGGCTGGCCGGCCAGTGCGCCAAGCAGCACGTGACCCACGACGAGGCCGAGCTCTTGACTCTGCTCGAAGCCCGCGCCATTGACTACGCGTTCGTGTTTCGTTCCACGGCCGAGGACCATCACCTGAAGATCACCGCGCTTCCGGCGCACCAGAATCTCTCGCAGCCCGAGCTGGCCGCACACTATGCCAGCGTCAGCGTCGAGGTCCGCATGAAGCAAGGGGAAGGCAAAGCGCGTATCATCGGTGGGCCAGTCACCGATGGCATCACCATCCCGGCCGACGCACCCCAGGCCGCCCAGGCGCGGCGTTTCGTGGCCACGCTGCTGGGCGAGGGTGGCAGACGCCTCTTGGAGAGGCGTGGCTTCCATCCGGCCAGGCCCGTTTGGTGCAGTCCCTGCACAGCGCTTCCCGATGAGCTAAGCTCCCTCGTGGTGCAGAAACCGTGAAGTTGGCAGCCAAACAAATCGGCGCCGCCATCGTGGCGCTGGCTGCCATCCACCTTGGGTTGGGCTTCTTGCCCGAGCCGCCCTTCTCGGTGGCCATGAACTTGGTGCTGTTCTTCACCAACCTGTTCGTGTTTCACGCGGCAGCCGCAACCCTGGCCCGGCGCTCGGCGCGCACGGTGGGGCTGTTTCTCGTCGGCTACTTCGTTCTCTTCCTGCTCGTGCTGGTGTTACTCGGCAAGACGCCGCTTTTCATTCTGCTGGTGGTTGCCTATGCCAGCCTGTTCGCCTCGCCGGTCTTGCTTGGGTTCTTTGCCATCTTCGTGCTGTCGTTTGTGCTCTTGCAGCCTTATGCCTTCGAGACATTTATTCCGCTGGCACTCATCTACAGCACGCTGTGGCGCGTGCGACGGGTAACGTCGCGCTTCGTTCGTCTTTGCCTGGGCGGTGGTCTGGTGGCTTTTGGCGTGGTGTTGTTTCCCATCATTCACCTGGCGACCGAGGACTCGGTGCAGACCCTGTGGAGCACGTTTNNCTGGTGGGGCTGGCGGGCATTCCTCTGGCCTACGGCCTGGCCCGCGTGAACTTCCCGGGCAAGCGCTGGGTCGAGTCGCTGGTTGACGTGCCTATCCTGGTGCCGCAGTCGGTGGCTGGAGTCGCGCTCATCGTGTTGCTCGGCCCTGGCAGCGTTTTGGGCGGGGTTCTGGAATCCTTGCACCTGCCCATCTCAGGATCGCTCGCGGGCGTGGTTATTGCCCAGGTCTTCGTGGCCTCGCCCTTCCTCATCAAGACGACCATGACGGCCTTTGAATCGGTGCCGGTGCGTTTGGAGCTGGCCTCGCGCAGCCTGGGCGCCTCGCCGGCGGCGACCTTCTGGCGCATCTCGTTGCCTCTGGCCTCGCGTGGAATTCTGGTCGGCGCCACCCTGGCCTGGGCGCGCGCCATCAGCGAATTCGGCTGCATCGTCTTGTTCGCCAGCTCGCCGGTCACGGCGCCCGTGTTGGTGCACACCGAGTTTTTGCGCGCGGGTGTTTCGGAGAGCCGGCCTATCGCCGTGCTGCTGCTTGTGATCTGTCTGTGGGTGTTCGTCATGCTGCAATTCGGGCAGACCCTGATTCCCTTTGCCCTGCAACGGCCGCGTCGGGAGCGCCGTCCATGATCGAGATCCAGCACTTGGGCTGTCGGTTCGGCGATTTTGCCCTCGAAGACGTGTCCCTGCGCATCGGCAAAGGGGAATACTGGGTGTTGCTCGGCCCCAGTGGCTGCGGCAAGTCGGTGCTGCTGCAGACCATCGCCGGCTTCTTTCCACCGACGGCTGGCCGCATCCTGGTCGACGGGCGCGATGTCACGGCGCAAGCACCCGAACAGCGCAACATTGGCCTCGTGTTTCAGCAGGCGGCGCTGTTCCCACACCTTTCCGTGCGTGGCAACATCGAATATGGGCTGCGGGCTCACCGGGTGCCTGCGGCCGAAGCGCGTCGCACCGTCGACGAGTTGATTGACCGCTTGGGTCTGGCCGCGGTGCTGCCCCGGCCGGTCGCCACTCTGAGCGGCGGGGAGGCGCAGCGGGTGGCCATCGCACGTGCCCTGGCGGTGCGGCCGGTGCTTCTGTTGCTGGATGAGCCGCTGAGCGCGCTGGATCACAACGCGAGGCTGGAGCTGCAGGCCGAGCTGGCTCGGCTGCACAAGCAGCTGGACCTAACCACGCTGCACGTGACCCACAGCCGCGACGAAGCGGCGGCCTTGGGCGATTTCTTGGCCGTGATGCTGGGCGGACGGGTGATTCAGACTGGCACGCTGGCCGATTTGCGCGAGAAGCCGCGCTGTCCTTTTGTCGCGCGCTTTCTCGGGCTGGACCCGTCGTCGGCTGTGTCCCGGCCGCCTTGCGCCGCGGCCTGCCTTGACCAGCCGGGGTGCGTTCCGTGCGTGAGCGTCGACGAAAAGGGGCAGAGATGATGCGACTCGGGGACGCCGGCTCGGCTCCGGCGTGTCAGACTTGCTGTCAATTGATCGGTTCGTGAGGCCAGCCCTTTCGTAGCACCATGCAGCCTGAACGTCTCCCCATCGCCAAGGTTTTCAACGTCCCGTTCCTGTCGCTCGACGGGACCAGCGTGGAGATGGCGTCGCTGATCTTCCTTTTCTTGGTCGTGATCGCCATCAGCGGTGTCAAACGACATCGGCAGGTGGTTCGCCGTCTTGTGCAGGCAGGATCGTTCTTTGTCTTCTATTACGTGGTCTATTCCTGCCTGGGTGTGTTCGGAATGATCCGAAATGGGCTGTACGGGATGACCCTGCTCGGTACGGCGTACTCCGAGTCGTTCTATTGGCTAGCCCTTCCGGTCGCGATCATTTCGGTCACGCTGCTGCACGGAACAGTATTTTGCGGCTGGATATGCCCCACGGGGACCGTGCAGGATCTTGCGGGGTGGCTGCGCAAGCGCTTCCCGCGCCACCAGGAGCGACTCACGCGCGGCAAGTTCATCGGTCTGACCGTGTTCGTGGCGGGCTTTCTCGTGCTGCTGGCCTGGATGGGAGCCAAGAGGCAGCTGCTGCTGGAAGACTCGAGCGTGCACTGGGCGGCCATGTTGATCCTGTTGTGCTACCTGGTGCTCGCAGGCGTGCTCGACGACTTCCCCTCGCGCAAGCTGCGTCTTTTCAGTCTGGTGGCCATCTTCTTCACCGCCGTGTCGCACTTGGTGGTGACCTCGCCGATGCACTTCGCCTTCACCACGCGTGACGATAAGGCGTCTGCGCTCACCACGCTGGTGATCCTGGTGTCGTCGCTCTTCGTCCTGCGTCCTTGGTGCCGCTATCTCTGCCCCTGGGGCTACCTGATGGGTTTTCTGCATCGCTTTTCGCGCCTGCGCATCCAGAAGATGCCGGGCCAGTGCACAGAATGCGGCGTGTGCAACACGACCTGCGATGTGGGCGCGATCAAGAAGGGCGTGGTTCGCCTGGAGCAGTGCCAGTTCTGCTATTCGTGCGTGGATCGTTGCCCCAACGGCGGGTTGCGCGTGGTCGATATGTGGAGTCAGCAGGACGAGAAGGCTGCGCTTCCGGCAAAGAAGGCGGAGGATCCCGCGTGAATCGTGCTGGTAGTTCCCGGCGGCCATCACTGGTCGTTCTGGGAGCAACAGCCCTTGCGGTTGTCCTGTCGCTCGCCTCTGGGCCAGGCCGCGCCCAGGCTTGCTCGCTGTGGTCGCAGAGCCGTTGCGATGCCCAAAACACCGCGGCTATCGACCTGGATGCTCCGACGAGCCAGCCACCCCGCGCCTGGAGTTTCGACGGCAGCGGCCGCGTGTGGGGCTACGAGCCAGGCATGACCGTGTGGTCCTCCCCTGCCTTGGCCTCAGTCGAGGGGCGGGCCCTGCTGGCCGTGGGGAACTACGATCACACCCTGTACGCGCTCGACGCCGCCACGGGTGAGCGGCTGTGGATGTTCACCACCGGCGGGCCGGTCTACGCCGCGCCGGTGTTCTTCCGTGAAGGTGATCGCACGCTGCTTGTCGCTGCTTCGACTGATCGCCTGGTCTACGCGATCGATGCGGCCAACGGTCGGCAGGTATGGGTCCATTCGGTCGAGGACTACCGGCCCACCTTGGGCGGCGCTCGCCTGGCCGCGCCCTGCGTGGGCGGAACCGGCCAGAGCGACAATGCGGTCTTTGTCGCCTACTGGGTTTGGGATCGCTCCCTGGCCAACAGCCTGCAGAAGAGCGGGGTGTTGGCCTTGGCTCTGGCTGATGGCAAGCCGCTGTGGCGCCAGGAGCTGGGAGACAACGATCTCACCGCACCCATCTTCGTGCGCACGGCCGGTCATGGGTATCTCTTCCTCGGCTCGGCCAACGGCAATGTCTATGCCCTGGATGCCGCGACCGGCGCCGTGCGATGGAAGAAGACCGAGCTCGACGCGGTTCGCAGCCCGCCCGCATTCTTCGTCTCATCGTCCGGTCCCCTCGTGGTCACGGGTTCCAAGTACGGCACGGTTCGCGGTCTTGACGCCGCCACCGGCGCCGAGCGCTGGAACTACAAGACCGGCGATCGCATCAC
>PMLB01000222.1 GCA_003158735.1 Myxococcales bacterium
GAGCCCGCGCTACCACCGCCCCTCGCGCCCGCTACAGGCGCGGCGCTGGAGCCCGCTGTACCGGCAGCCCCCGCATTCTGCGGCTCATTGCTGTTCGATGAACCACAGCCAAACAACACGGCCGCCAGAAGGACCAGAGTGCATGACCTTGTACGGAGCATCCTGGCAGTGTAACCCGAACCGCTCGTGGGTGGCGCAGTCCTTTCAGAGGCGCGTCAGTTGGCGAGCTGGCCGCTGGCCTTGCGTGGTGCAAAGGTGTCTTCCCAGTTGCGCCGGTACTGGTCAGAGGCAACCTGCGCCGGCCCCACTGTGTCGCGCATGGCTCGCTCGGCTGGCTGGATGACTTCGACGTCGAACAGCATGGGCAGCTCTGACCGCGGCCGCATGCGCACCAGTTCCTGACCGCACAGCGACCGCCCCTCGGCGAGCGGGCGAACTTCGCCGGTTTGCAGCTCGCCCTGGTGCGCCCGCACAAACCGGGCCCCTCCCCCGTCGTCGGTGGGGGCATAGAGCCAGGCCACATCTTGGGCGGGCCGCTTTGAGATCTTCCTCACAACTATATTGTTGCCTGTGCGAGGCGTCCGCGCAACCAACTTGAAGCCAATTGCGAGCTGCTGCATCCAAACAGCCATGAGCAAGACAGATCTAAGCGTGGGCAGCAAGGCGCCGGACTTCAGGTTGCCTGACCAAGACGGCCGCGAGGTGGCGCTGTCCGACTTTGCGGGGCAGTGGCTCGTGCTCTACTTCTATCCTCGCGACGATACGCCTGGCTGCACCGTCGAAGCCTGCGATTTCACCGCGGGCCTGGCCGACTTCGAGAAGCTGGACGCCGTTGTGCTGGGCTGCAGCCCGGATTCGCCCGAGAGTCACCGTAAGTTCATCGCCAAGTACAACCTCAAGCTGACCTTGCTGAGCGATCCGGAACACAAGCTGTTGCAAGCCTATGGGGCCTGGGGCGAAAAGACCCTGTACGGCAAGACCAGCGTAGGCGTGATCCGGTCTACTGCGATCATCGATCCCGCGGGCTGCATCGCGCACCACTTCCCCAAAGTCACCGCCCAAGGCCACTCCGCCGAGGTGCAGGCCAAGCTGACTGAACTACGCAAGTAGTTCATTCGTTCTTAACACTACTGATTGAAATTNNTCTGACCGAGAAGCGAGAAAGCGGACGGGTCCCGCAGCAGCGACGGCGACGGGAGAAATTCAATCAGTAGTGTTAAGCCCGAGGCGCTCTCTTGGCTGCCCGAAATCTCACGTTGGGCAGGCCCTCAGAGTGGGCGTCTTGAGTCCACAGCGTTGCATCGGCCTGTCGTGCGGTGGCCAGCACGACGCTATCGGCAAGCGCCAGCTTGGCGTCAACTCCGAGCTTTGCCGCGCTCAACGCCAACGCGGAATCGAGGTCCACCACTCGCCCTTGCGCCATCACCGCCACGGCCTGCAGGGCAAGACCTTCGCCCCGTTGCTGACATACCCGCTTGAAGACCTCCAACAAGCAGATCGACGGGACGACCAACTCATCGGTGGCCTCGATGGCCGGCGCGAAAAATCCCGCGTTGGGCCCGTCAGCGAAGTACTCCAGCCACGCGGAAGAATCGACGACGTTCACACCCGATCCTTGTCGCGACGTACGGTCGTGTCGATGCCTTTCAAGAACCCGCGCATCGCACGGGGCGGCCGAACTGGAATGAACTCGACGCGATCCAGGTACTGCAGGGCCTCAACCTTCTGCCCCGGCTTCAACCCAAGCGCCTCGCGGATTTGCTGAGGGATGACAACCTGAAACTTGGGAGACAACGTGACGACAGACATGATTCCCTCCGTACAACGATATGCTAATCTATCCAAACATCGTTGTACGGGCAAGGCTCGCCGCCCGGCCCGTGAATTCGGGTGAATCAGCCTGCTTCCAGATCGAATTCCTTCAGATCGAACCAGAACCCCATGCGCTTGACGCTGTCGATCTCGGCCTGGACGATGGCCCCATGCCCGTCCTCGATTTCCAAAAAACGCGAGAACAGGTTCTGGCCCTCCACGGGCAGCTCGCGGACCATCCGAATGTAGAAGGCCGAGGTTTCGTCCTCAGCCGCGAGGGCTTGGTATAGCGACGACAATTCGGCGTCGTGGCTGGCCGCTTCCTTGCTGACCCCTGCGCGCGTACGCCCAACCCCAGCCCGGATGCGCTGGGCAGAGGGCAGGACGGTGCGCAGCTTTTCGGGCGACACGCGGCCGTCCTTCTGCCACTCGGCCAAACGGCTTTCCAAATACGATACGTGGCCCTGTTCCTCCTGTGCCAAAGTCGCGAACACTTTCTTGGCGGTGGCGTCGCTTGCGTTCTTCGCTGCAGTTTCGTACAGCGCGTGAACCTTCCTCTCGAATACAAGTGCGGTCTTGATCGCCTCTTCGATGGTCATGATTCCTCCTCTGCCCGCGCCCGAGTTGGGGAGCAGCCCCAAAGCTGCCGAATACCCTACCTTAGCACTCCTCTTTCAGGTTTGCACAGTTGTGGCTTGCCCATTCGCGCGCCGTGAGAGATGACATCCGTCATGTCGAATATTCGTGTGTACCGGCTTGCCTGTCTCTGCGGCCTTTGCAAGCTGTTGACCGGCCTCGATCAATACATCGCGGCTCTCATCACAGCACCTCCCTACTCCATTGCTGCCGACCAGGCCGAGCAGATCTCGCCCTGGATGGCCGAGGGGTTGGTCGCGCACTATGCCGGCGACCAGGTCATGCCGTCCGACATGCAGGTCAACATACAGAGCCTTCGTGGAAGCGGCGATATCCACACCCAACTTGCCGCCACCATGCTGGAAAGTGTCTGGACAGACTTGCCCCCGCCCGACAACAGCGTGAGTCTGGATCTCGCGACCAGGTAAGTGCTCTCGCGGCGGCAGCGCACGTTTGCACCTCGGGTTCCGAATCCCTGGACAACTTGGGTCCGCCGTCAGAAGCTGTGCCGGTGCATCTGACGGGCCTGACCATCGTTCACGATCGCTTCCCCACGCGCGAGGCGTATCCATTTCACTTGCCGCTCTTCCAGCAGACCAAGACCGTACCCATCGATGGGCCAGTGACCTTGTTCGTAGGCGAGAATGGATCGGGCAAGTCCACCCTGCTGGCCGCCATCGCACGCCGGGCGGGCATCCACATCTGGGAAAACCGAGATCGGTCGCGCGGCCATCACAATCCATACGCCGAAGGCCTTGCCGATTGCCTCGATTTGCGTTGGACCGCCGGGCCCAAGCCGGGGTCCTTCTTCTCTGCCGAAAACTTTCGCCATTTTGCCGAGCTGGTGGACGCCTGGCAGGCCAGCGATCCTGGCTTGTTCGACTATTTTGGCGGCGGTTCGTTGACCGAGAAGTCGCATGGCCAGTGCAACATGGCCTTTTTCGGCAGCCGCTATGGCGTGGAGGGCCTCTATCTGCTTGACGAGCCAGAAAGCGCACTGTCACCCCGGCGGCAACTTGAGCTGCGCGACCTCATCAGCCAGGCAGCAAGCCGTGGCCACGCGCAGTTCATCATGGCCACCCACTCGCCTATTCTGCTGTCCTTGCCCGGAGCCCGCATCCTCAGCTTCGACGACACCAGCGTGCGGCCCGTCGCCTTCGAGGACACGGACCATCTTCGCCTATACCGCGAGTTCTTCGCCTCTTTGACCCGCTGAAGCGCATCGACTTGAGTCCCGTTTGATGTAATTCGCGCTAGAGCACCGTGCGCAGGCGCTCGGGCACGGATGGTTCCACGATGTTGGTGTCACGGCGTTGCGCCGACGGGCCAGTTCTTTTCGTGCCCGCGACCAAACTCTGACGATCGTGTCGCGCTCCGCGCTTGCTTCGCCAGAAAATCATCGTCCGCTCGATATAGCTGGCCGTTTCTCTGTGGCATGCCTATTGCTGACGGTGAGCCGCAAAGTCGATGTCTGTGCTATGTTGGCAGCTCGCGTCAGTCCATGCCCAGGGGGACAATCATGAAAATTCGCCACGGCGTTTTGGCCCTGCTTCTTTCCGCTACCTGCGTGAACCAGCCCGATGAAGCGACCGAGTCAGCCAAGTCGGCCCTCGGCGTCCTGCCTCCCACGGAGTCCGCCACCTGGAGCCGCGTCGGTTTCAGCAACCTCCCCGATGGGCGATACGCTCACGCCCTGGCGTTCGACGAGACCCGCCAGGTGGTGGTGGTGTTCGGCGGGATGACGAGCAGCCCTGACGGGTCGACGACTGCCCAGCAGGACACCTGGGAATGGAGTCCGGCGCAAGGTGCCTGGACGGCGCGCACCATCGCAGGCGCCAAGCCTGCGGCTCGCACTGGCGCAGCCATGGCTTACGATTCGGCCCGCAAGATCTTCGTCCTGTTCGGTGGCCGTGCCGGCAGCGGCTACGACTACCAGGACACCTGGGAATGGGATCCGGCAACCGGCGCGTGGACGGACAAGAGTGGCTCAGGCACCAAGCCCAGCGCGCGCAGCCAGCACAGCATGATTTTCGATAGCAAGGCCGGCAAGATCCTGCTGTTCGGCGGCGGCCGCAGCACGATCAACGGGGATATCATGACGGTGGGCCTGGCCTTCGACGACACCTGGGAATACGACGGCGCCACCGCCACCTGGAGCAAGCTTGCGACGGACAGCGCGCCCTCGGCCCGAATCGATTTCGGTTTCGCGTATTCCAGTCAGACCAACAAAGCCTACCTGTTCGGCGGCATGGAGATCACGACGGCCGGCGTAGACGGTACTCCCGTGCAGGACTCCTGGGAGTGGGACGGCGCTGCCGGCACCTGGACCGAACGCACCGGCCCGGGTGACAAACCCAGCCCGCGCTTCGCTCATGCCATGGCCATCGACAGCAGCAAAGGCCAGGCTGTGATCTTCGGCGGCTACGACATGATTTCCGGAGGCAGCCTGAACGATGTCTGGTACTGGAATCTCGTGTCTGGCACCTGGACCGGGACCCAGGCCTCTGTCGGCGTGACCTGGCCAAGCCAACGGCAGTGGTCGTCGCTGGCATTCAGCACGTCGACCAGCCGGTTGTATCTCGTCGCCGGACTCGTGAACGACCAGTCAGGCTACGGCGGAATGGGAGGAGGCTACGGTGGAGTGGGAGGAATGACCGGTGCACCGATATGTTTCCCTGGTTCTCCGTACTGCTCGTCCAGTTCCTCCGGCGCGACCAGGGAAGTGTGGGAGCTGAATACGGCAACCACCACCTGGGTGGACCGCTCGGCGCCCAGCAACTCGCCGGGGCCGCGCTCTTCGCACGCCATGGCCGCGGACCCGGTCACCGGCAAGGTCTACGTGTTCGGTGGACAGGACGACACCGGCACCGCGCGCGATGACCTGTGGGAGTGGAACGGCGACAAATGGGTCGAGTGCTCGGCGGACGTCAAGCCTCCGGCCCGCTATGATACGGGGCTGGCTTACGATCCTGCGCGCAAGTCGTTGATCCTGTTCGGCGGCTCGTCCGGGACCTACACGTACTACGGCACGACCGACGTTCTTGCCGACACCTGGGAGTGGAACACCGGCACCCGCAAATGGACCCAGCTTTTCCCGACCCTGTCGCCCTCGCAGCGAAGCGGCCACGGCATGGTGACGGACAGCGCGAGGAAGAGAATCATTCTCTACGCCGGGTACGATTCCAGTGGCAACATCATAGTCTATCCTCCGTATTACTACCCGGATGCCGGGGCGTACTCGGATCCCAGCAAGACCGACGTGTGGGAATGGGACGGTGCCAGCGGCACCTGGACCAATCGCACGCCCACGCTACTGGTTTCCATGCCGACTGGCGGGAGCTACCCCATCATGGTCTTCGATGATGGGCGGGAAAAGCTGGCGCTGTTCGATGCCCTGAGCAACTACTACGGCTACGGCTACGGCTCCTCCGCGGCGGGTGACTTCTGGGAGTGGGATCCGGTGGGCGGCGCATGGTCGCAGAAGGTGACCGGGGAAGCGCTGGGCCAGGGCCTCTACGACGCGCTGGTGAGCTACGATTCGATCCGGCGCCGCGTGGTGCTGCTCGGCAGGCCCGCGATGACCGACAGCACGGCGAGCATGTCCACCTGGGAGTTGGACACAAGCGGCCCGACCTGGTATGCGCGACCGCCGTCCGGCGAGCCTGTCGATTCCCCCTATGCGGCCATGGCCTTCGACAACCAGCGCGGCGTTGTGGTGCTGTTCGGTGGCATGCCATGGGGTACTGCGACGGATGAAACCTGGGAGTACAGCGTGACCAGCCGGGGCAACGGCACCGGGTGCGCGGCCGCGACTGCCAGCCTATGCGCCTCGGGCAACTGCGTGGACGGCGTGTGCTGTGAGTCGGCCTCGTGCTCAGGGCCGTGCAAGTCGTGCAACGTCCCGGGCAAGGCCGGTACCTGCGTGTTGGCCTCCCCAGGAACCCAGGTGGCGGGCAGCTGCTCCGGCGACCAGGCGTGCGACGCCACCGGCGCCTGCAAGACTGCCGACGGCAAGGCCTGCACCAGCGCCACCGCGTGCGCGAGCGGATTCTGCAGCGACGGGGTGTGCTGCAACAGCGCCTGCACCGGGACCTGCGTTTCATGCAAGCTGGCGGGCACGGTCGGTACCTGCAGCCCCATCCCTATTGGAACCGACCCTGACAACGACTGCGGCAAAGGCACCCCGCCCTGCCAGTCCACCTGTGACGGCGTCGGCGCCTGTGTCTTTCCGATGGATTCGTCCTGCGGAAAGTGCGGGACGTGCAACTACGTCGGCTCCTGCGTGGAAGCGATGTACTGCACGCTGACCGACACGAATACGCGCACCAGTTCGTTGACCAGCACGGCAACGACCACCAGGAGCGTGATCACCGCGACCGCTACAGGAACCGGCACCATCCGAACCAGCACAGTAACCAGCACCGGGACTGTCCTGACTGCCACGCGGACAGCCTCCAGCACTGGGACGAGTGGGACCGCCACGGCAACCAACACCCTAATCACCGCGACTGCGACCAGCACGAGCACGACAGGTACGGGCAGCGCCACGGTCACCCGAACCGCTAGCGCAACAATCACCAGCAGCGGAACAGGCACCGGCACGACCAGCAGTGCGACCGACACGGGAACGGGAGCCCTCACCAGCACGGCTAGCGAGACCAGCATCGGCCCAGGGCCCGACGCCGGCCTCGCTACCGCCACGGCCCGTGATGGCAGCATCGGAGATGGCGGGGGCGTCAGGCTTGGGCACAGCGGCTGCAGCTGCGATCTGGGCAGCGCCCCGGCCGGCGGCCCTGGCCTCGAGAGCGTGCTCGGCCTGCTGGGCGCGATCCTGGTGTGGCGCCGCACGCGCAAGCGACGATAAGAGCCCGCGAGCAGGAAGGCTGCAGCCCACAAGGTCGCTGCAGCCCGAGTTTCTCCTGCGCCCCGGACTTGGCCGTCGCCTCTTGGCGACGGAAAGCTCAGCAACCCGCTCAAGCGGGTGCGGCACTTTGTGGCTTCAATGGGGCCGTCGCATCCACGACCGCTCAGGGCGTTGGCTTGGTCGTGGGCGTGAGCAGGGTCATGCCGATCGCGGCGGCCGCTTTGTCGAATGTGACTGTCCGATCGCAGCCGGCCGCCGCAGCGCTGCGCTCGACCAGGCAGTCGGCGAAATCTGCCCGACCCTGCTCGAACAGTCGCAGAGCCTGCCAGGCGGTTTCCGCCTCTTGCACAATCAGTTGACGCGTTTCGAGGATGCGACGGATGAGTTGGGCCTGGACCTCGCGCGAGGCGGAGTAGCAGCTTGCCGCCACCCACACGACCTCGGCCAACACCACCAGGCCAACAAATCCGGGATTGGACTCACTGCACTCATGCTCGATGAGCGCGGTAGCCCGTCGCGATTGTGTGGGATCATCCTGGGCGATGTAGCGGACCAACACGTTGGTGTCGATGCCGATCACCGCCCTGCCCCCCGAAGACGAATCGCCTTCTTCATGTCCTCGATCGAGACGTGCTTGGCCGGCTTGCGCAGCAATCCCTTGAGCGATCGCACATCCGCGACGGCCGGCCGGAGCAGAAATCCACCATCCGCGTTTTCGACAAATTCAACGCGGGCCCCCGCGTCCAGTTTCAAGCGTTGCCGTACACCCAGGGGAATGGTGACCTGTCCCTTGCTGGTGAGTGTCGCCGTGGCCATTCGTGCCCTCCTTACTGAATCGCTGTTTCCTTACTATGGAGCAAGCCGGAGGGATGGGCAAGGGTGCTACTCGCCTTCGAGCAAATAGTTCTTCAGGTGCACCGTCTTCTTCAGCCGGCGCCGTTCGGAATCATTGCGTTTGGCCGCCAGGAAATACAACATGCCGTCGTAGCAGCGCCAGGTTCCCGTGTTTGTGGGCGCATGATTGCCGCCGATTAATGCGCGTGCGCCCGCCCCCGGACGGAAGGCCGCACCAACCCACGCCCGCGACGGCTGGTGTTGTGGTAGGATGCAACCATGGGTTGACGGGATCGCCCGCCAACAGGAGGCGGGAACGGCTGCGACACAGATCCTCCGTGTCGCGAGCCCGACCAGTCCAATGCAAGGAGCCATGATGCACCTGTGTCTCTCGCGAAGAATGCCGCAACCTCAATTCTGCCTTCTGCTTGGCGTTCTGTTTCTCTCAGCTGGAGCTGCTATCGGGTGTAGCTCCTCGGGGAACAAGTCAGCCAACGGAGGTGGTGGAAACCAAAGCGCGTCTGCTCCCTCCGGCGGCACATCGAGCGGGGGCCGCGGGGGAGCCGGCGGGGTCGCAGCTACGGCAGGTGCCAACGACTCTGGTGGCAGCGGGCAAGGGGACTCGGGTGGCACCAGCGCGGCGGGATCGAGCGGGCAGGGTTCTGGGGGCCAGGTCGGCAGCACCGGAGGCGGCACGGGTGGGGATGGCATGAGCGGCGGCAGCGGCGGTACAGGTGGCACAATCGCGACATCGGCCGGCGGCACGACCAGCTCAGGCAAAGTGACCGGCGGAACCACAGCAGTGGGCGGAGGCGCTGGTGGCACGACCAGTTCAGGCAAAGTGACCGGCGGAACCACAGCGGTGGGCGGAGGCGCCAGTGGCACCACCAGCTCAGGCGGAGTGACCGGTGGAGCGACAGCGGTGGGCGGCGCCGTCGGTGGCGCGACGGGCAGCGGTGGGACGATTGCCACCAACCGAGTGCGCACGATCCAGGACTTCAATGATGGCTGGCTGTTTAACTACGGCGATGCGGCCGGCGCAGATGCGGCGGCTTTTGTCGATACGGCTTGGCGGCACCTGAGCGTTCCGCACGACTGGGCCATTGAGGGACCGAATCCGCCCGCCGACCCCTTCTCGCAGAACGCGCCGAGTACCGGCCGGGGCGCCTATCTGCCGTCAGGTATCGGCTGGTACCGCAAGCATTTTACGCTTGCCCAAAGCCTTTCTGGCAGCAAGGTCTTCATTGAATTTGATGGTGTCATGGCCAACAGCACGGTTTCCGTCAACGGCACTCCGATCGGGAACCAGCCCTGCGGGTACACCAGCTTCCGTTACGACATCACGTCGAGTGTCAAGTTCGGGACCACGGACAACGTGATTGCGGTCAAGACCGACACCAGCTTGCAGCCCTCCTCGCGCTTCTACGCGGGTGCCGGCATTTACCGACATGTTCACCTCATTGCGACCAATCCCGTGCATATCGATCAGTGGGCCACCTACGTCAACACGCCCGCCCCTACGACCACGGCGGCAACCGTGAAAGTGACGACGACGGTGGTCAACAGCGGTAGCGCCTCAGCCAGCGTAAGCCTGCAAGGGATCGTCAGCGACCCCAGCGGCAAGGCACTGGCACCGGTTTCAGCGGCGGCGCAGACCATCGCGGCGGGGGCCTCGGCCAACTTTGCCTTCGATGTCCCGGTGGCAAACCCACAGCTTTGGGATCTCAAGACGCCCAACATGTATCAGCTGGTGACCAACGTCCTGGTCGGCGGCGCCACCGTCGACGACGATGTGACCCCCTTCGGGATCCGGGAAATCAAGTTCAATGCGGGCATGACCATCAATGGAAAGAGCGTGAAATTCCAGGGCGCCGCGCTCCACCAGGACTACCACGGACTGGGGATGGCCGCCCCGCAACGAGCCATCCAGCGACGCCTGGCGCAGCTCAAGGCCCTGGGTATCAACGCCATCCGCACCGCCCATGATCCGCCCAACCCGGATTTCCTCGACCTGACGGACCGCATGGGCCTGCTCGTGCTGGACGAATTTTTCGACACCTGGGTGGCTCACAAGTACTCTGATAACGGCGACTTCGCCACGTACTTCAGCAAGACCGCGACAGCTCCCACGGGGGCGCCTGCGGTGCCAGGAACTGCCACCGGCGCGACGTGGTATCAGGTGGTGGTGGCCGGCGTTGTCGCGCGGGATCGCAATCATCCCAGCATCGCTCTTTACAGCACGGGCAACGAGATCCGCGACAGCATCTCGACCAGAACTCCCATCCTGACCAAGATGGTCTCCATCATCAAGGCGCTGGACCCGAACCGCGCGGTGACTCAGGCCCTTTTCCAGCCCGCTGATTCCGGGGATACCACGGGCGCCACAGTGGGCCTCCTCGATGTCTTTGGCGGCAACTACCGAACCGCCGAGGTCATTGGGGCCATGGCCGACTCGCCGACCAAGTCCGGCGTGCTCACGGAAATGGGCACCGAAACCACCACCTGGGCTTCGATCACGGCCAATCCTGGGCTAACCGGCCTGTTCATGTGGCTGGGCTCGGACTACCTCGGCGAAGCACCCGACGAATGGCCCGGCACGCAGGGCTATGGGCCCGCCACCGCACGCGGGCTGCAGGACGCGGTGGGGACCGCGAGGCAGATCGGCTACGACTGGCAAAAGATATGGGGAGTTCCCGCGACCACGCCTCCTGCCACGGGAACCACGGCCAGCAAGGTGCTTCTCACGGCCGATCACGCTGCGCTGTCGACGGATCTGAACGACATCTCGTTCATCAAGGCCACGATTGCTGACGCCGCGGGGAATGTCGTCACCAGCTCTTCCGACCCCGTGACATTTGCCATCACGGGCCCGGGCACCATCGTGGCCGTGGACAGTGGAAACAGAATCCAGGAAACCTTCCGCGGCAACACGCGCAATGCCTTCCTTGGTCTGTCCTTCGCCTTGGTGCAGGCGACCGGCCCCGGCACCATCACAGTGACGGCCAAGTCGGGGTCTCTCACCAGCGGTTCCGCGACCGTGACCGCCAGCGAAGGCCGCTTCATTCCCTGCTCCGGCACCTGCGACTAGTTTTCCGATCTGACTTTTTGACTTTCGGCCATTCTAGTGAGAGTGAGATTGCATGCGCAAACTACCCATTTCAGTCCTTGTTGGCCTTCTCGCGATAGCGATGGGCTGCGGCAGTAAC
>PMLB01000442.1 GCA_003158735.1 Myxococcales bacterium
GCTCCAGGGCAGCTAGCGGCTTGACCGGGACCAGGTCCATCACTTCGTGCGGAGGCATGCCTGCGTCGCTCATAGTACGTGCGGCTCCCTGGGCCATTGCGAGGACTGCGGCCTGTGCTGCGACCGGTGTCAACCCGCATTGCTCGGCCAAATCTATTAGTTGGTAAAGCTGATACCAGAGATAGGTCGGACCCATGGCCGAGACAATGGTGTGGGCCTCCAGCGTATCCTCGGAGACCACAGGACAAGCGCCCCAGATCTCGAACAGCCGCGTGATCTCGTCGCGCCCATCCTGGTCCAGCCCAGCGCCGAAGCAGATGGGGTTGTACCCCGCGTTCACGATGGACGGCGCGTTGGGGATAGATCGTGCCAGACGGCCGAAACCACCCAGGGCCGAAGAGATCCTGGCCATCGACCACTTGGGGGCCAGCGAGATGACGACGGCCCCCGGCCGGAGGGCGCCCTTGATCGCGTCCAAGGCAGCCGGAAGGGCCGGCGGATGCAACGCAAGGAGCACCAGATCCTGGGCCGCTGATTGTTTGCTTTCAGCGGTCACCGTGAGCGCGCTTCCAAACTGCGCTTTCAGTTCGGCGAGAACTGTACTGTCGGTATCGCTGACGACGATTCGTTCGGGGAGTCGTCCTGCTCGTTTACAACCCCCGAGCAGAATTCGAACGATGCGCCCACCTCCGATGAATCCAAGTGACTTCCCTGTCATATCGAGTGCCTTTCCATTCTCGTGCTGGTCGAGGGTCTATGATGCAGAGGCCCTCGAGACTTGTCGACAACATGCGCCTAGGCTGAACTGCTCCGCGAGTCTTGCGCCACTCCGCGAGATGGCCGGTGGGTCGTCGACTTGTCACACAACTGACACGCGGGCTTTGCGATCACGAATCCAAACTCCGCTTGCAGAGGTGAGGACATCTCCCACTTCGCAAATCAAAACACAAGAAGGGGTAGTCGCATGCGCATGATCGACCCAAGGTTCCGAAGACTGGTCGTCGCCGCTGTCGGCTTGACGCTAACAGGGAAAGTCGCCTTCGCGGGCGACGCGAACAGCATTTCAGGTGCCGGCGCGACGTTCCCATATCCCGTCTACTCGAAGTGGGCCGACACTTACGCGAAGGAGACGCACGTCAAGCTGAACTACCAGGCCATCGGGTCGGGCGGCGGCATCAAACAGATCACCGAAGGGACAGTTGATTTCGGCGCCTCCGATGCGCCCCTCAAACCCGAGGAGTTGGACAAGGCCGGCTTGATTCAGTTCCCGGTGGTCATGGGTGGGGTGGTGCCTGTGATCAACATTGCGGGCATCAAGGCCGGCGAGCTGAAGCTGACGCCGGACGTGCTGGCCGACATTTTCCTGGGCAAGGTCAAGAAGTGGAACGATCCACGCTTGGTGCAGAGCAACCCCGGCCTCAAGCTTCCCGAAACGGCCGTGACCGTCGTGCACCGTTCGGACGGCTCGGGTACGACCTGGATCTTCACCAACTATCTTTCCAAGGTCAGCGCCGACTGGTCCAAGACGGTTGGCGGCGACAAATCGGTGGCGTGGCCGACGGGCGTGGGCGGCAAGGGAAACCAGGGCGTGGCCTCTTACGTCCAGCGGATAAGCGGTGCGATAGGCTATGTCGAATCCGCCTACGCGACGCAGAGTCATATGAACCACGCCAAGCTGAAGAACCGCGGCGGCAATTTCGTCGACCCGACGGACGACAGCGTTCAGGCGGCCGCCAAAGGTGCCGACTGGACGCATGCGCACGGCTTCTACATGGTTCTCACGGATCAGGCGGGCGCTGCTTCATGGCCCATCACGGGGGCCTCCTTCGTGTTGGTTCATCGCCAGCAGAAGGATGCGGATACCGGTCGTGCGGTGCTGCGCTTCTTCGACTGGGGTTACCGCAACGGCGGAGCGGCCGCGAAAGAGCTGGGCTACATCCCCATGCCGACCAGCGTGGTGGACCAGGTCGAGAAGACCTGGGAAAAGGATCTGAAGGACTCTGGCGGTCAGAAGCTCTGGCCGGCAAACAAGCAAGCGGGGAAGTAGACACCCGGAAAGGGCGTCGTGAGCTCACTCGGTGCGGCCAAACAAGAGAGGGAAAGCGAGTCTCCCGACGCTCCTGGCCTATCGAGCGTCGGAGTTCGTTCTCGCTCACTGGGCGATCGGTTTTTTCGGGGGCTAACCGGGTTCTTCGCGGCGCTGGTGTTGTTGTCCGTCTTCGGCATACTGGTCACGCTCCTCGCGGGTTCGTGGCCGGCGCTGAAGCTTTTCGGGCTGAAGTTCCTGGCCAGCAAGGAATGGAATCCGGTCACTGGACAGTTTGGTGCGCTGGCCCCTCTCTACGGCACAGTGATCACTTCGCTGATCGCGCTGCTGGTGGGTGTTCCGGTGAGCTTCGGCATCGCTTTGGTGATCACCGAGCTCGCGCCACGCTGGCTGAAGCGACCCATCGGCGTGGCCATCGAACTGCTGGCGGCCATCCCCAGCATCATTTACGGGATGTGGGGACTGTTCGTGTTCGCGCCGGTCTTCGCAGCACACCTGCAGCCCTGGCTCACGAACCATCTCGGGTCGTGGCCAATTCTAGGCTTGCTTTTCGAAGGCCCGCCCATGGGCATCGGTATGCTCACGGCTGGACTCATCTTGGCCATCATGATCATTCCGTTCATGGCGGCGGTGATGCGCGATGTGTTCGAGACGGTGCCGGCCACCCTGCGAGAATCGGCCTACGCGCTCGGCTGCACGACCTGGGAGGTGGTGTGGCGGGTGGTGTTGCCGTACACACGCGTCGGCGTGATCGGAGGCATCATGCTGGGACTCGGCCGGGCGTTGGGCGAGACCATGGCCGTCACCTTCGTCATTGGAAACGCCCACGACGTTCACCTGTCGCTGTTCATGGCGGGGAACACCATCTCGTCCACATTGGCCAATGAGTTCACCGAGGCCGTCACGCCGCTCTATACGTCGTCGCTCCTCGCGCTGGGGTTGGTTCTCTTCGTGCTGACTCTGATCGTGCTCATCGCCGCGCGCTTGATGCTGATGAAGATGCGAGCGCGCGAGGGGGAGAGGACTTGAACCTCTACGCGCGACGCCGGGTTGTGAATTGGGTCGGCCTGACGCTGTCGATTCTGGCAACGCTCTTTGGGCTCTTCTGGCTCTTCTGGTTGTTGTGGACACTGTTTGGCAACGGCCTGCAATGGATCCGCCCGCGGCTGTTTCTCGAATCCACGCCGCCCCCTGGAGCGAACGGCGGGTTGGCGAATGCTATCGCGGGCAGCGTAATCCTCACCATCGTGGGTCTGGGCATGGGTGCGCCTGCCGGTATTCTCGCTGGAACCTATCTGGCGGAATTCGGCCGGACGTCGCGCTTTGGTTGGATCGTCCGTTTCGTCAACGACATCCTGCTCAGCGCCCCGTCGATCATCATCGGCGTCTTCGTCTATGGCCTCATCGTGTTGCGAGTCGGGCATTTCTCGGGTTGGGCGGGCGCGGTGGCCCTCGCGCTGATCGTCTTGCCGGTCGTCGTGCGCACCACCGAAAACATGATGCGCCTGGTTCCAGACAGCTTGCGTGAGGCGGCGGCCGCGCTCGGAGCGCCGAGCTGGAAGGTCACCATCGTCATCGTCTACCGTAGCGCCTTGCCGGGGATCATGACCGGTGTGTTGCTCGGGATGGCGAGGATCAGCGGCGAAACCGCGCCCCTGCTGTTCACCGCCCTCAACAACCAATTCTGGAGCACCGATATGAGCCGGCCGTTTCCCAACCTGCCGGCGGTCATCTTCCAGTTCGCAATGAGCCCGTACGAAGACTGGCAGCACCTGGCGTGGGCCGGCGCGCTGCTCATCACCGTCACCATCCTTGTCATCAGCATTGCCGCCAGGATGCTCCTGAGGCGCACGAGATCATGAGTCGACACATGGAATCACCGGAAGCTTCATCCACGCGCAACCAACCTTCGGTCCCCGCGCACGCCGAGGTCTCCCCGCGCCCGACGGCCGGCGTCCCGGCCAAAACCGCCGCACCCGCCACGAGCCCCAAGCTGGAGATCCGGAGCCTTAGCTTTTTCTACGGCAAGTACCGGGCGCTGCACGACATCGACCTGGACATTTACGACCGCCAGATCACGGCATTCATCGGCCCATCCGGCTGTGGCAAATCCACGCTGCTGCGAGCCTTGAACCGCATTTACGAGCTCTATCCCGGGCAACGCGCGACCGGCAAAATCATGCTCGACGGCCGCAACCTTCTCGAGCGTGCGGACGACGTCAACCTGCTGCGCGCCAAGGTGGGGATGGTGTTTCAGAAGCCAACACCATTCCCGATGTCGGTGCAAGACAACATCAGCTTCGGCGTCCATCTTTACGAACGTCTCTCGCGCCCCGACATGGAGGCGCGCGTGCAATGGGCGTTGGAAAAAGCTGCCCTCTGGGACGAGGTCAAGGACAAGCTACGCCAAGATGGAACGGCTCTGTCGGGCGGACAGCAGCAGCGGCTGTGCATTGCGCGCGCCGTGGCCGTCAAGCCGGACATCCTGCTACTCGACGAACCGGCCTCCGCGCTGGATCCCATCTCGACGCAGAAAATTGAGCAACTCATCGCCGAGCTCAAGAAGGACTACACCATCGCAATCGTGACCCACAACATGCAGCAAGCGGCGCGCGTTTCGAACTACACGGCCTTCATGTATCTCGGCCACCTGGTGGAGTTCGGCGACACCAAGAAAATGTTCACGAAGCCGGCACAGCAACAGACCGAGGAATACATCACGGGGAGGTTCGGATGAGCCTGCGTCAGCATACCAGCCGGGAGTTTGAAGCGGAGCTCGAGTCCGTCCGGCAGCGGATCTCCGAGATGGGGCGGCACGTGGACCGCGTTCTGGAGTCGGCCGGAAAGGCGCTGCTGGCGGGCGACAGCGAACTTGCCGAGCGGATCATCGTCGGGGACGAGGAGACGGACTCCATGGAATTGGAAATAGACCACCTCTGTCTNNGAGATCCTCGCGCGCCGGCAACCGGTGGCCGATGACCTGCGGCTCCTGACCTCGGCGCTAAAGCTGGTCATCGATCTGGAGCGGATCGGCGATCTGGGTGTCAGCATCGCGGGGCGGGTGGTGGAGCTAGGGCGCGAACCACCGCTGATCCCTTATGAGGACCTGATGCGAATGATGGTCACGACGCGCGAAATGTTGACGGAGGCGCTGGAGGCGCTGAGGAGCCAGGATGTTGCCCGTGCCAGCCGGGTCATCGACAAGGACGAGGTCGTCGATGCCTACTACTCGCAAATCTTCAACGACATCCTGAGCCGCATGCGCGAAAGCCCGGAAAACATATTTCGCGCCACCCGCGTTCAGGCCATTTCCAAGTACATCGAAAGGATCGGAGATCACGCCGCAAACGTGGCCGAGCGAGTGATTTTCATCGTGACCGGCGAGGATGTGCGCCACTTTTCGCGGATGAGTCGCAGCGACTTTTCCTGAGAGTGTGCCTGCTACCAGTCGGCCAGAAATCCATCCATTCGCGTCTGGTCGTATCCGACCAGCAAGCGACCGCGCACATCGAGGATGGGCACCCGATCCGCGGAAATTCCGAAGCGCGAGGTTTTCTGTTGCAGCTCGCGAGCAGCGGAAGGGTCATTCTCGATGTCTTTGGAAACGAAAGGAATGAGGTTGGAAATCAGGTAGTGGCGCGCCGCCTGGCAGGCCTCGCACCACGGCGTGCCGTAAAGGACCACGATGGGTGGCTCGCCCGGGGGACCCTCCCGTTCAGCTTTCTCGCGCAGAGATGGGCGATGCGGACCTGCCAGCGGGCAGGAATCGCCAGGCGGTAACTGTGCCAGCGCGCCGGTCTCGAACGCCTCGCGCGCCATCACCCGCGGCCGCGTCTTGCCGTTGGCAAGCAACTCACGCAGGTCCAAGACGTCGACCTCGGACGTGTTCCGCCTTGGGGCCGCGCCGTTGGCCTGGCCCATGACCCGCACCACTCGCCGGGTCACTTCGGGGACGTTGTCGGCCTTGTCGGTCGTGGCGAAGATTCCGTCGGTTTCGACGTAAGTAAAGAGCAGCGCCGAATCCTTGCTCACCTCGCGCGGTGGCAGCTCGGCCCGGGTCGGGGGTGGCGAAGGCGGGACCGCGCCTTTCTTGCAGGCGCTGACTAGAACCAAGAGAGCAAAGACTATGCGGGCTCGAAAGCCCGGCCGATAGAACCGGATGGCGCGCAGGAATCCCATGGGGTCACCTTCGGGCCAGAAACTAGCAGCGCGTCGCCGGACCAATGTGACAAGAATGCAACGGCCCCAACCCGTGCGGCGCAAGTGCCACTATTCGCAAGCGAATGCCTCACGGTGGCGCAAGCGGTCGAATGTTGCACTGTCTTCGCCTCATCGTTCCTGAGATGTCACGCACTGTACGTCGCGGTTGCTCTACTCTGCAACCATGGCTCTCGCACAAATGCCGTGTTCTGGGCCGGGTGGGGGCAGCCGCTACAACGAACTGGCAAGCCCAGCCTATGCCAACACATGTCGGCGCGTTGTGGTGACGGGCATTGGCGTGGTGACACCGTTCGGCCACGACGTGGAAAACTTCTGGCAGGCGTTGCTGGCTGGCCAATCATGTATCGCGCCGATAACCCGCCTCGACACCTCCGACTTTCCCATTCACTTTGGCGGCCAGGTCGCTGACGTCACGACGACCCCGTTTCTTCCCGCCTCCCTCATCCGTCGCAACGACCTGTCGACCAACATCGGCCTTCTGGCAGGCGGCTTGGCTCTCGAGTCAGCCGGCCTGGGCGCCTTGGCCGAGCACAGACGCCCCATCTCGGTCATGGTGGGCTCGGCCTTCGGGGCGATGCAGGGCCTGCAGGATGTCTACGACGCCTTCTACATGCGCGGCTGGCGCAAGATGCATCCCCTGTCAGTTCCCCGTAACATGTTCAATTCCCTGTCGAGCAACCTTTCGATCCAATTCAAACTGGGCGGCAGTCACCACACCGTGGCGGCGGCGTGCGCGTCGGGCGCGGTGGCCATCGGCGAGGCGTTTCGCCGCATTCGCCACGGCGAAGACGCTGTCGTCCTGGCTGGCGGCGCGGACGCGCCCATCTGTGGCAGTGTGCTGGCCGGCTGGACACAGCTGCGCGTACTTTCGCAGCATACCGAGCCAGCCGAGGCCAGTCGGCCCTTTGACAAGGATCGCGATGGCCTGGTGATGTCCGAGGGAGCCGGCATGCTGGTTCTGGAGGAGCTGGAGCATGCCCGGCAACGAGGGGCCCGCTGTTGGGGCGAAATCGTGGGTTACGGCGCTAGCAGCGACGCCAGCCACTTGACCGCGCCCGAAGGTCCCGGGCAGTGCGAGGCCATCCTACGTGCGCTCCGTTCCGCCGGTTTGCAGCCAGAAGACATTGACTACGTCAATGCCCATGGCACATCGACCAGACTGAACGACGAAACTGAGACGCAGGCGCTGCGCGCGGCTTTTGGCGATCATGCCGCCAACCTCGCGGTCAGCGCCAACAAGTCCATGCTCGGCCACACCATGGGCGCGTCGGGCGCCTTGGAGCTGGTGTCCACGTTGCTCACTTTGCGCGACGACGTCATTCCGCCGACCATCAACTACCACAACCCCGACCCGGCGTGCGACCTGGACTACGTGCCCAATCAGGCGCGGCGCCGACCCGTGCGACTGGCCATCAAGAATTCCTTCGCCTTCGGCGGAGAGAACGCCGTGCTGGTTGTCAAGAAATCAGAGGAGTTGCCACAATGACCACAGATGAAATCCGCGACCGACTTGCCCACATCATTGTCGAGAAACTCAACAGTGGCGTCGTGATAGAGGAGGTACGCTGGGAGAGCAATCTGCGCGACGATCTGGGGATCGACTCGCTCGCTGCTGCAGAATTGTTGTTCGAGATCGACCAGGAGTTTGGCGCACCCATTGGCACAGTGGACGCGCGATCGCTGGTGACCGTACGCGATGCGGTCACCGCGATTTCGCGTGGCCTGCCGTCAAGCCGGGCGGCGTGACGCGCCCGGCGGGCCATCAGGCGACGCTGCTTGCGGGCGTCGGGCCCGCGACGCTTGCGTAACGTTGGTACCCAGCGTTGCCCATGTAGCGGCGCAGGAGTTGTGGGTCAGTGGCGCGCAGATCGACGATGATAAGGCCGTCGATGCATTTGCCAAACCCTTCGTCGACGTTGAAGCTCAGCAAAGAGGCGCCCAGGCGCAGGTAGTGTCGCAGCAGCATGGGGAGGCCTTTTCGGTCGCCTTCGATGTCCGATACCAACGACGACACATCCTCGGTGTCGCGCACCAGGGCGGCCAAGGCCTCGCGTTCCTGGCGGTTCAGGCGTTCGCGTGGCGGGTTGCGCGCCTTGACCAGGGAGGCCAGTTCACGGTCGCCGCGCAGCCGAGAGAGAAACTCCACCATGAGGCGACGTGACAGGCCAGCGTAGGCTTGACTGATGCTCACCGGTCCAAACAGGATCTTGCACTCAGGATTGCGCACCAGGTACCCGCCAATGCCCCGCCACAGGAGGGACAGCGGCGCGGCCTGGCCCTGGTACTCCGGCCGCACGAATGAGCGGCCGAGCTCCAGCGCCGGGCCCAGGCGTTGCAAAAACCCGGCTTTGAATTTGAACAGCGTGTTGGTGTAGAGACCATCGGCGCCCTGTTGCGGCAGAATCTCGTCGACGCGCCCCAGACGATAACTGCCCACAATTTCGTGTCGGGCCGTATTCCAGAGAAACAGGTGGAAGTAGTGTTGGTCGAAGATGTCCAGATCGAATGGTTGGCCCGTGCCTTCGTGGACGGCCCGGAAGGCCTGCTCGCGCAGGCGGCCGATCTCGATGAGCGAGGAAGGAATCTCGCGGCGGGTTGCCATGAACACCTGGAAGTCCTCCTGCTCGACCAACAGCGACGTCGAGGGCAGTGCCATGACCTCGTCGTGAAGGCAACGAGATGGCTGTGGCTCGCGCATAGGTTGTGCGTGGACATTCTTCTCATTGGGGGCGAAACGTGGGCGAATCGCACTCTCTCGCCACTGCAGCATGTAGGTCTTAAAGCGCAGGTAATCGGTCAAGGTCAGATCGTCGGGATATCGAGCGATCTTATACGGCGGGATGGGACGCCCAATGCGCACGGAAACCCGCGAGCGGCTGCGCTTGAGAAACTCCGAGGGCAAGAGAGCCGTGCGCAGCCGCGGATGGATCAGGCCCGAAAGCTGGAAGGCCAGACTGTTGTGGCCCTCGAAGAACATGGTGATGGCCGTGGCGCCGGTTCGACGAGCCAGCACCGCCACCGTGCGGTGCCAAGTCGGGTCAGCGATGCAGGCCTGCCTCAAGTGTAGATGCGATACCGTCCCGGCCGGAAAGATTCCCAGTGCACCGCCTTGGGCCAGCCACTTCATGGCCAGCCGAAGCTGCGAGGTATTGCGCTGAATGGCGTTGTCGTCACCCAGGACGTCCACGGGCAGAATCCAGGGACGGAACTCCGGAATCCGGTGAAGCAGGCGATTGGCAAGCAAGCGAAAGTCAGGGCGGGCCTGGGTCAGAATATCGCCCATGATCAGCCCGTCGATAGCGCCGAAGGGATGGTTGGCCACCACGATGAGCGGCCCGGCGGAAGGGATCTTGGCCAAGTCTTCGGGCAGAAGGTCGTAGTACACACCGAAGGTGCGAAGGGCTGTGGCGAAGTAGTTGCGATCAGCGGTCGATGGCGAGGCCAGCGCGTAGAGGTCGTTGATGGCGGAAAGGGAGAATGCCTGCTCAATGGGCTTCTTGATCAGACGAAACAGAGTACGTCCAATCGGATTCCCAATGGTTGCTCCCAGGTCAATGAGACGCGCCGGGCGCCCGTCCGAACCAACGTCGTGCACTTTGCTGCCAGACATGGCAGGGACTCCTCGCGCTAGTAGCACCAGATGGGTACGCCTTGCGCGGCAGTGGCAAACCAGTCTTCCAGGCGCAGAGTGCGGAGCAATTCGTCCCGTTCAAAATCCTGCACATCGGTTTCGTGCTCAGCCTCCACGGCATGCTGAGACCGGCTTCGAGCGACACTGCCGTCTTGCTGATCCTGCTTTAATGTCACCATGTGAACCTCCCTTTCCACAGGGAATAATAGGACTTCTCGCGTGTTCACCCCGTGACAGGAAAGCAACCTTTCTGTGGCGTTGCTGCGCGAACTAGGCTGCGTGCTTCAACAAGGCCGCATTGCGGCGCAACGCACTGTCCAGCCAATCGGCGGTGTTTGCCCTGAGAAAGCGTCGGTGCAGGGCCTGCGCGCGATCGCGAAAATGCGCGGCCACCACCCGGGCCGCAGCCGCGTGCGCGGCTTTGCCCCGCGCCTCCCAGGAGGCTGCTTCGCGGGCTATCCACTCGGCCAGCACAAAGGCGTCGTGAAGCTTCCCAAGAATCTCTTGCAGATCCTTGAAGCGTCGTACGGCCGAAGCGCGACCGCCGAACAGAGCGCGATCCAACTCGGCGGCATAGCGAAGCCAGCGACAGTGCCGGCGGATGGCATGCAAAGCCATGGGAGCGAAGTGTCTGCCCAAAGCGCGCAGCTCATCGAGTGCCACCCGGGCGTGCCTTCGACGCGCTTCGGCCAAGCGCAAAGCGGCTTCGCCTGAGTCGGCCCCGCCGCGCGCAATCAGGAGGTCGAGATCCTCGTGCAACCGAGTCGCATCGAAAGCAGCCAGCGCCTTGGCCAGCCCCGCGTGGGCATGGTCACGCGCAGTCGCAAGCCGGCTTCGCAAGAGACGCACCGCCATGGGGCTCTCGACCCGCGGTGCTTCGGCATCAAAGAGCGCGACGCTGACATCAAGGTCGCGTCCTTGCCCAGCTAGCCGCGTCAACGCACGCAGGCGCCTGAGCGAGCGCCGCACGCGACGCCCCGTCGGTCTTTGCGCAGCCACGGGCAGGGCCACGCGCAGGCGGCGCGAAGCGACCCGGATCTGGTGAATCGGCTCTTCTTTGCCGGCCTGGGCGCCTGGCAAATTGGCGAACAGCCGTTGCACGTGCTCACGCAAGAACTGCGTGGTGGGCTGCTCGTGCTGCTGGTTTCGCCGTTTCACGGGCTGCCAGTCTGGAACGAGAAACACCGACGGACAAGATCACAAACGACATGGGAGTATAATGGCGCGAATGAAACTCAAGAAGCTCGTCCAGGAAACCGGCCGGCTCTGCCAGCCCTACTGCATCCGCGAAGGCAAGGACTTCCGGCTCAAAGACATCGATCCGTCGGACACTCGCCCGCTCAAGTCCGAGGACAAGGCCCGCGCCAAGGAAA